>NZ_JABFBA010000009.1:34412-75970 GCF_017168445.1 Micrococcus sp. KRD026
GGGGGCGGGGCCGCAGACGACGACGGCCCGCCGACCCGGTGAGGGGCGGGCGGGCCGTGCGTCACGGGCCGTCAGGAGCGGCGGTCGGTCTCCACCACGTCCACGCGGACGGGGTGGCCGGCCAGGCCGTCCAGCACGGTGCGCAGCGCGGTGGCGGTGCGACCCTGGCGGCCGATCACGCGACCCAGGTCCTCGGGGGCCACGCGGACCTCCAGCATGTCGCCGCGCCGCTGGGAGCGGGCGTCCACGCGGACCGCCTCGGGCGTGTCCACGATGCCGCGCACCAGGTGCTCGAGGGCCTCGGTCAGCATGGTCACTCGGACTTCTCGGCGTCCTCGGCCGGAGCCTCAGCGGCCTCCTCGGCCGGAGCCTCGGCGGCCTGCTCGGACTCGGCCGGGGCCTCCTCCTGCTTCGGCTCCTCCGGCAGGATGACCGAGCCCTTCTCGGGGGCCACGAAGGCCTCCTTCTCGGACTTGGACTTCAGGGTGCCCTCGGCGCCCGACTCGCCCTTGAACTTCTGCCAGTCACCGGTGACCTTCAGCAGCGCGGCGACCTGCTCGGTCGGCTGGGCGCCGACGGAGAGCCAGTACTGGGCGCGCTCCGAGTCGATCTCGATGAACGAGGGCTCCTCGGTGGGGTGGTACTTGCCGATCTCCTCGATGGCACGGCCATCGCGGCGGGTGCGCGAGTCCATGACGACGACGCGGTAGAACGGGGCGCGGATCTTGCCGAACCGCTTCAGACGAATCTTGACAGCCACGAGTGTGGTTCTCCTTCAGTGGATCTGGGGGGCCGGGGCACGACGCCGCGTGGGGGCAGCGGGCGTCGACGACCTGGCACACGGAACGGAGCGCAGCGGAGGATAGAGGGTCGTCCGGGCTCACGCTCAGTACCGTGTCATTCTGCCAGATCGGGCGGGCCGGTGCACACCCGGCGCGCCGCGACCGGGCAGCGGGCGACTCAGCGGTCCTTGAGGTACTTCTCGAAGCCCGCCGGCAGGTTGAGGGTGGACGGGTCGAAGCCGTCCGTCCCCGCGCCGTCGCGGCCGAACACGGCCCCGGCCTGTGCCTGGGCGGCGCGGGCGCGCCGCTCCTCGATCGCCTTGCGCTCGGCCGCGGCCTTGGCGGGGTTGCCGGACTTCACGCGATCGCGCTTGGCGTTCTTGCCCTTGCCCTTCGCCTTGCGGGAGGCGCCGCCCGGCATACCGGGCATGCCGGGGATGCCACCGCCGGCGGCCATGCGCTTCATCATCTTCTGCGCCTCGGCGAAGCGCTCGAGCAGGCCGTTGACCTCGGACACGCTCACACCCGAGCCGCGGGCGATGCGGGCACGGCGCGAGCCGTTGATGATCTTGGGGGCCACGCGCTCGTGCGGGGTCATCGAGTGGATGATCGCCTCGACGCGGCCGATCGACGACTCGTCGAACTGCTCGAGCTGCTGCCGCATGCCCTGGGCGCCCGGCATCATCATGAGCATCTTCTTCAGCGAGCCCATCTTCTTGAGCTGCTGCATCTGGGTGAGGAAGTCGTCGAGGGTGAAGTCCTCCTGGTCCGCGAACTTGCGGGCCATCTTCTCGGCCTCGCTGCGGTCCCAGTTCTGCTCGGCCTGCTCGATCAGGGAGAGCACATCGCCCATGTCGAGGATGCGCGAGGCCATGCGGTCCGGGTGGAAGACCTCGAAGTCCTTCAGGCCCTCGCCCGTGGAGGCGAACATGATCGGCTTGCCGGTCACGTGGCGGACGGACAGGGCGGCGCCGCCGCGCGCGTCGCCGTCGAGCTTGGTGAGCACGACGCCGGTGAAGCCGACGCCCTCGTTGAACGCCTGGGCCGTGGCCACGGCGTCCTGGCCGATCATCGCGTCGATGACGAAGAGCACCTCGTCCGGGTCCACGGCGGCGCGGATGTCCGCGGCCTGCTGCATGAGCTCGGCGTCCACGCCGAGGCGGCCGGCGGTGTCGATGATGACCACGTCGTGGTACTTCGTGTTGGCCTCGGCGACGCCGTCGCGGGCCACCTGCACCGGGTCGCCGGTGGCGGCCTCGAACTCGGAGGAGACGCCGGGGTGCGGCGCGTAGACCGGGACGCCGGCGCGCTCGCCGCCGACCTGCAGCTGCTTCACGGCGTTCGGGCGCTGGAGGTCGCAGGCCACGAGCAGCGGGGTGTGGCCCTGGGACTTGAGCAGGTGGGCGAGCTTGCCGGCGAGGGTCGTCTTGCCGGCGCCCTGCAGGCCCACGAGCATGATGACGGTGGTGCCCGTCTTGGCGTGCTGGATGCGCCGGGTCTCGCCGCCGAGGATGCCCACGAGCTCCTCGTTGACGATCTTCACGACCTGCTGGCCCGGGTTCAGGGCCTGGGCGACCTCGGCGCTGAGGGCGCGCTCCTTGATCTGCGCGATGAACTGGCGGACCACGGGCACGGCGACGTCGGCGTCCAGGAGGGCGCGGCGGATCTCGCGTGCGGTGGCGTCGATGTCCGCCTCGCTCAGCCGCCCCTTGCCCTTGAGGCTGCGGAAGGTGGCTGTGAGGCGGTCGGACAGGGAGTTGAACACGGCGGGTGTGATCCTTCGAAGCGGGGTCGACTGATCCGGACGCGGTCGGTCGCGGGCGCCGCGGCATCCACCGCGGCGCCCGCCAAGCCTAGCAACCCGGCTGGAGGGGTCAGCCGGCGGCGCCGCCCCGATGGGCCTGCGCTTCGGCCGGGACCGGGACGCCGCCGAAGCCGACGTCGTAGTGGTAGGCCGACTCGTCGTGCAGGGTGAGGTCCACGCCGCGCTCCTCGTCCTCCTCGCTCACGCGCAGGCCCAGGGTGGCCTTGAGCACGAGCGCGATGAGGAAGGTGAGCACCGCGGTGAACACCACGGCCACGACGACGGCCACCGTCTGGGCCAGCAGCAGACGGCCGTCCCCGCCGTAGAACAGGCCCGCGGGGCCCTCGGAGGGCAGGGCGAAGAAGCCGATGAGCACGGTGCCCAGGATGCCGGCGGTCAGGTGCACGCCCACCACGTCGAGGGAGTCGTCGAAGCCGAGGCGGTACTTGAGGTTCACGGCCAGGGCGCTGGCCGCGCCGGAGGCCACGCCGATCACCAGGGCGCCGAGCGGGCTGACGAAGGCGCACGCCGGAGTGATGCCGACGAGGCCGGCCACGATGCCGGAGGCGGTGCCGATCGAGGTCGGGCGGCCGCGGCGCACCCACTCCACCACGACCCAGCCGAGCATGCCGGCCGCGGCGGCGGCCAGGGTGTTGATCCAGATCAGGCCGAGCTGGCCCGTGTCGCCGGCGGCGCCGCCGTTGAAGCCGAACCAGCCGAACCACAGCAGGGCGGCGCCCAGCATGGTGAAGGGCACGTTGTGCGGCTTGTGGCCGGGGTCCACGCCGAAGCCCTTGCGCTTGCCCATCATCAGGGCCAGGACGAGCGCCGCCACGCCGGCGCTGATGTGCACCACGAGGCCGCCGGCGAAGTCCAGGGCCTCGCCGAGGCGCGAGCCGATGGCGCCCTCCTCGGCGAGCAGGCCGCCGCCCCACACCATGTAGGCCAGCGGCGCGTAGACCAGGGTCACCCACACCGGCACGAACACGCACCAGGTGAGGAAGCGGGCGCGGTCCGCGACCGCGCCCGAGATGAGGGCCACCGTGATGATGGCGAAGGTGGCGCCGAAGCCGGCGGCGATCAGACCGCCCTCCTCCATCGCGGTGGTGAGGCCGGGGTCGGCCAGCGGGCTGCCGACGAGGCCGAGCCAGCCCTCGCCGCCGGTCATGCCGGAGACCCAGAGGATCCACACGACGCCGACCAGGCCCATCGAGACGAAGGACATCATCATCATGTTCAGCGCGGACTTCGAGCGGGTCATCCCGCCGTAGAACAGGGCGAGCCCCGGTGTCATCAAGAGGACGAGGCCTGCGCTCACCACCATCCACACGGTTCCGGCGTCCAGGGTCATCTCGTTCATGGGCGTCTCCTCGGTCTGAGCCGGACGCCCGCCGCGTCGACGCCGTTCGTCCGGCGTCGTCGCCCGGTCCAGGATCGGACCGTTGCTCAAGGAGCGTAGCGGAGCGTGAGGCGCGGCACGGTGGCGCGCACGGAATCGGACGCAATGTGACGCGCCGCGCCGCCGGGGGTGACCGGGGACGCAGCGGGCCCCTCCCGACGACGTCGGAAGGGGCCCGGTGCGCGGCGCGGCGGGTCAGTCGGCCAGCAGCGCGTCCACGAAGCCCTCGGCGGTGAAGGGGGCGAGGTCGTCCGCGCCCTCGCCGAGGCCGATCAGCTTGACCGGCACCCCCAGCTGGCGCTGGATGGCGACGACGATGCCGCCCTTGGCGGTGCCGTCCAGCTTGGTGAGCACGATGCCGGTGACGTCCACGACCTCGGCGAACACCTTGGCCTGGGTCAGGCCGTTCTGGCCCGTGGTGGCGTCGAGGACGAGCAGGACCTCGTCCACCTCCGCCTGCTTCTCGATGACGCGCTTGATCTTGCCCAGCTCGTCCATGAGGTTCGACTTGTTCTGCAGGCGGCCGGCGGTGTCCACGAGCACGACGTCGGCCTCCGCGCGGATGCCCTCGGCCACGGCCTCGAACGCCACCGAGGCCGGGTCGGCGCCCTCCTTCTCGGAGCGCACCGTGGGCACGCCCACGCGGGCGCCCCACGTGGCCAGCTGCTCGGCGGCGGCGGCACGGAAGGTGTCCGCGGCGCCCAGGACCACGTCGCGGTCCTCGGCCACGAGCACGCGAGCGAGCTTGCCCACGGTGGTGGTCTTGCCGACCCCGTTGACGCCCACGACGAGGGTCACGGCAGGGCGGCCGTCCCGGCGGGTGGCCGCGAGGCGGCGGTCCATGGACGGGTCCACCATGGCCACGAGCTCCTCGCGCAGCAGCGCGCGGACCTGCTCGGGGTCGCGGGTGCCCTCCACGGTGACGCGGGCCTTGAGGCGGTCGACGAGCTCCATGGTGGGCTCGGTGCCGAGGTCCGCCATGAGGAGGGTCTCCTCGATCTCGTCCCAGACGTCCTCGTCGATGCGGTCCTGGGAGAGCAGGGCCAGCAGGCCCTTGCCGAACACGTTGTTGGACTTGAGCAGCCGGGCGCGCAGGCGGGACAGACGCGAGCCGGCGGCCTCGGGGCGCTCCAGCTCGGGGGCCGCGGGGGCGGTCTCGACCTCCTCGACGACCTCTGGCTCGGCGACGTCGACCGTCGCCTCCTCGGCGTCGGGACGCTCCAGGACCGCGGTGGACCCGCCGGGCGCCGCGTGGCGGGGCCCGGGGCGCGGGTCGTCCGCGTCGCGCACCCCCTGGTACGAGCCCTTCGGCGGGGCGGGCCGGCGGTCCAGCAGGCCGACGATGAGACCGCCCACCAGCAGGGCGAGGACGACTGAGATGATGAGCACGATTTCCACGTGCCCAGTCTCGCACATGGGTTCTCACCGGGCCCGGGGGGATCCCCCGGGCCGCGCCCGGGGCTCACGGCAGCCGGGTCGGCGTCCCGTCCGCGTCGATCCCCACTCGCGCCGTGCCCTCGGCGCCGCGGACCACCAGGGTGAGCGTGCCGTCGTCGTGCTGTTCGACCTCGACGCCGACCTCGTCCTCGGACCCGGCCGGGATCAAGACCGAGACCAGGCCGGCCTCGGGCCCGGCCGAACGGAAGGCGACCTGGGTGGCCTCCTCCCGCACCTGCTCCGCCGGATAGTGCCAGCCGCGGTGCAGGTGGCCCTCCGGATCCATCCGGCCTCGGTGGATCGCCAGGTCGTCCTCCCCCACCGACGCCCCGTCCAGGCGGACCTGGACCAGAGTCGTGGCCTCACCCGAGGCGGATTCGACGGCGCGGACCGTGTCGGGGGCGATCCGCTCCGCAGTGAACTCGGTCGGCAGGTTCCACAGGCTCTCCACCACGTGGCCGGCGCGCCCGTCCTCGATCCGGGTGCGGTCCACCACCACGGCGGCGTCCGGCTCGGTGAGCACCAGCACGGACCGACTCCGCTCCCCGCCCGCGGTCAGTGCCTGTCGGGCCGAGGCGCCGTCGGCCGAGCCGTCCGGCGACACCGTCAACGAGGTCCGCTCGGCCGCACCGTCCCGGGGAACTCTTCGAGGGTGGGCAGGTGGATCACGTTGTGCGCGGTGGGACCGAGACCCCAGGGCCGCCAGTCGTCCGTCACGATGCCGGGGTGACCGCCGTCCTCGATGACCTGACGACCACGCGCGGTGTACAGGAACTGCAGCAGGTCCCCCCGGTGGGCCTTCTTCTCGGTTCCCGTGCCGGAGCGCAGCATCCAGCTCGCCGCCTGCCGGAAGCCCTCCTCGGGGGTGCCCCAGGAGGAGCGCCCGAACACGGGGCCGTTCTCGAAGGCGCGGACACGGTCCGCGGGGGCGACACCCTCGGCGCCCTGGGTCGCGGCGTAGCGCAGACCCTCGCTGATCCCGGTGAAGGGCTTGACCGGATACTCGGCGCTGTCCCCGTACTGCCAGTAGGAGCCGGTGGAGTCCACCATGTGGGGCAGCGCCTCGCCCATGGCCTCGACACGGCCCTCGAAGGCCTCCGACGGGACTCCACAGGCGGTGCTCGTCGTGTCGATCGCGTGAAACAGGGTGTAGTTGAACTGGGCGTAGTGGGGCGCCGCCTCGTTACTCAGACCCTCTTCGTCGATCTGGTACGGCAGATCCGCCTCCACGCGCTGCATCGCGTGCCGCATCCACTTCGGACGGTCCAGGACGCAGCCGGCCCCCAGCAGGCCCCGGTTCTCCATGGAGCCGTGGTTGTGCCGGGCCGAGTACCGGGCCATGTTCTGGTCCGCGTGGCGGCCGATCAGCTCGTCCACCCACGCGTACTCCTCCGGCACCGTCCCGCCCTCGCGCTGCAGGACCACGCTTCGGAAGCAGAGGAGCACGTTGAGCCGGTGCGTGTTCGCCTCGAGGTCGTCGTGGTCCTCCGCCCAGCCCTGCTCATGGTCGGCGGCCCAGTCCGCGATGAGTCGCTCGGCCACCGCGAAGGCCTCCTCATCCCCCTCGCGGGCGGCCTCGATGCTGGGGCCGATCCACCGCAGGGAGGCCAGCCACAGGCGCCACCCCTCGTCCTCGTAGGGGTCCGCGTCCCAGTCGACGTCGCCGTGCCCGTCGCCCACGGCCACCGGCTCGAAGACGTGCCAGGCGTACACGTCCCGGGCGTTGGACTCCACGGTGTTGTGCCGGGGCACCCGGCCGTAGCCCTGGCAGGGGTAGAGCTCGGCGCGGGCCAGCTCGGCGGTGCTCGCCGAGGCCGAGGCGGGATCGGCCGGCGCCGCGGCCCCCGAGGCCGTCGGCGCGGCCGACGGCGGCGCCGGGGACGCGGTCACCGTGGGGGGCTCCCGCGGCTCCTCGACCCCGTCGGGAGCCGTGCAGCCGGTCAGCACGAGACCGGCGCCCAGGGTGACCGCGAGCGCCGCGGACCGGGCACGCGCACGGGGGAGGACACGGAATCCACGGGGACGGCTCATGCCGCCAACCTACCCCTGCCGTGGATCGTGTGAGGTGGGAGGATGGCGGCCATGCCCTCCTCTCCTCCGGCCGCACGCGTGCCCCTGCCGACCGAGATCAAGGTGATGGTCGCGGCGGCGTTCGTGATCGCGATCGGCTTCGGCATCATCGCGCCCCTGCTGCCGCAGTACGCGGAGATGTTCGCGTCCGACTTCGCCAACCCGGCCACCGCCGTCGCCGCCGTGGTCTCCGCGTTCGGCCTCACCCGCCTGCTGTTCGCGCCCGTCTCCGGCCGGCTCACCAACCGGCTCGGCGAGACGCCGGTGTACATGACGGGCGTGCTGATCGTGGCCGCCTCGATGTTCCTGATCGCCTTCGCCCAGGACTACACGCAGCTGCTGCTGTACCGCGCGCTCGGCGGCGTCGGCTCCACGCTGTTCACGGTGTCCGCCATGGCGTTCCTGGCCAGCAAGTCCCCGCCGACCATCCGCGGGCGGGTCTCGGGCGCCTACGCCTCGGCGTTCCTGATCGGCAACATCGTGGGGCCGATCGTCGGCTCCGTGCTGGCCGTCTTCGGCTTCCGGGTGCCGTTCCTGATCTACGGGACCTCGCTCGTGATCGCCGCCGGGATCGTGTTCGTCATGCTCCGGGACACCCGCCTGCAGGACCGCGCCCGCGGGGAGACCCGGCCCGTCATGCCCCTGCGCGAGGCGCTGGGCCACCGCTCCTACCGCGCGGCCCTGACCTCCATGTTCGCCAACGGGTGGGCGACCTTCGGGGTGCGCAACGCCATCACGCCGCTGTTCGCCGCGAGCGCCTTCACCGGGACGGCGCTCCTGGGATGGGGCATCACCGAGGAGAACCGCCAGCTCATGGCCGGACTGGCGCTGTCCGTGTTCGCGGCCGGCAACGTCCTCGCGGTGGCCTCCAGCTCCCGGCTCTCCGACCTCCACGGGCGCAAGCCGCTGATCCTCGTGGGACTGGCCGTGATGGCGGTGTTCACCGGGGCGATCGGCTGGCTGGAGTCGCCCCTGCTGTTCCTCGTCTCCTGCGCGCTGGCCGGTGCCGGCACCGGCACCCTCAACGCCCCGCAGCAGGCCGCCGTCGCGGACCTCGTGGGCCAGGACCGCAAGGCCGGTCCGGTGATGTCCGCTGCGCAGATGTCCGGTGACCTGGGGGCCATCCTCGGCCCGCTGCTCGTGGGCCTCGTGGTGGACGCGGCCGGCTACGGCTGGGGCTTCGTGGTGACGGGGGCGGTGATCGCCGTCGGCGCCCTCGCCTGGGCGCGGGCTCCGGAGACCAACCTGCCGGTCGCCCCCGGCGGACCGCGGACCGGTTCCCTGCCAAAGGTCGACCCGGACGTGGACCCGCGCCGGATGGAGGGACGCGAGCTCGGCTGAGCGCCGGCGTCCACCGAACGACGACGTCCCCGGACCTGGCAGGTCCGGGGACGTCGTCGTCGGGGGGCTCAGGCCGGCATCCACTCCCAGCCGTACCACTGGTCCGCGAGCGCGATGCGCCACAGGTGGCGGGCGAAGACGCGCCGCTCCATGCCCTCCGGGGGGCTCACCGTGCCGTGCAGGGCGGACTCGACGACGGCGGTGAGGATCGGCTCGGACAGGTGGTCCTGGAGCACGTCCGGATGCGGACTGTCCATGAGGCCGCGGCACAGGGCCAGGAGGGTCCTGCCGGAGAACTCGCCCACGCGGCGCGGGCCGGTGCGCGGGACGGGCTCGACCGTCGGCAGCGGAGCGGTGCGGGCTGCGTGATGCGGGCCGGACCAGTCCGGGTCGGGCCCGTCGTGCTCGAAGGCCCAGGAGTTGTTGCCCAGCGGGACGGCCATGACCTCGGGCCAGATCCGGGCCATGGCGCCGAACAGCGCACGCTGCGACACCTTCTCGGACAAGGAGAGGGCGTCCGCCACGGCACCGACCTCCGCGTCGCCGAGGGGGTAGGCGATGGTCGCGTCCCGGCCGTAGTGAGCGATGTGTGCGTGCAGGTAGGGGCCGGCGGAAGTGGCGGGCGTAGAGGTAGAGCTTCTCCTCCCGGCTCTGCGCGGGGAGTTCGTGGAACCACCGCTCGAGGGCGGACTCCACCGGACGGCGGCGGTGCTCCGTGAGCAGCTCGGGGGCCGAGCGGGCCTTGATGCGGCGCAGCGCCTGCGAACCCGTGTAGGTGAGGCGCTGGGCCATGCCGCCCTTGAGCAGCGGCCACTGCCCCAGCATGATGCCCTCCCCCGGCGTGGCCGGGTCGGGTCCCCGGTAGCGGGCCGTCTGGGCCTCGGAGAGCGGCTGACCGCCGGCCTGCCGGAGGGTGGAGAGCATGTGCTCGCGTGGCCCCGCCCCGTCCAGGACGGTCGGCTGCGTGACCTCGTGCGGCATCCCGAGGGCCTCGGTCATCATGCGCGCCACCACGGCGTCGGGCTCGTGCTCCTCACCGAAGGTGACGGCCCGTGCGTCGACGTCGCGACCCTTCAGCAGGGCGAGCAGGGTGCGGGAGTCCTTCCCGCCGGAGAGCCGCAGCTGCACAGGGCGGCCGGCGAGCACGTCCTCGACCCGATCCATGGCCGCGGTGAGGGCGGCGGCCGCCGCCTCGGCCCCCTCCTCCGGCGTGTGGTCCTCCGTCAGCGTCGAGCGCAGGCCCGGGGGGACCTCCCCGAGAGAGGCGGCGCCCCCCACGATCTCCAGCGACCGGTCGATCGGCAGTCGCGCGACGCCCTCGAACGGGGTGACGTCCTCGAAGCTGTACCCCGAGTACAGGTAGTGGGCCAAGTAGCGCTCGTCCCGGCGCACGCCCGGCCGGTGTCCGGCGGCCAGGGCGAGCGCCACCAGGAGCGGCCGGTTGGAGACGTACACGTGCTCCGAGTCCTGCGCCCAGTAGAGACCGTCGAAAGCGGGCACGGTGGCCCACGCGGTCACCCGGTCCACGTGGCGTTCCACCATCACGGCCGCGTACTGACCCCATACAGGGCGGTCGTACCCGAGACGGGAGCCGACCCGGCGGACATTCCGGATCAGCTCATCCCACACGGGATGGCCGCCGGTGACGGCCCACCGGTCCCCCTCGGCAGCGGCAAGCGCGGGGCCACCAGTGCGCTGGAACACGAGGGCGACGGTCGTGACGGAGGGCTCCACGATCACAGGCTCCTGGTCGTAGGCCGGGCCCACGAACGGTGCGTAACCGTCAGCGACCGCGCGCAGGCGGCTCCGGGTGAGGTCGAGGGTGAGACCCCGGCGGGGCCGACGCGGGACGGCGAGGAGGAACTCGGTCACGCCGGATCCCCCCGTCGAAGGCCGGCAGCCGCTCGCCCACGCCGAGCAGCTCGGCGATCGCCGAGACCGTGCGCTCTGCCGCGCGGCCGTCGCCGTAGGGGTTCACCGCCTGGGACATCGCGCTGTACGCGGCCTCATCCGTCAGCAGGCGGGTGACTTCGGTGACCACGACCTCCTCGTCGGTGCCGATCAGGCGAACGGTGCCGGCGGTCACGGCCTCGGGGCGCTCCGTGTTCTCGCGCATCACGAGGACGGGCTTGCCGAGGGACGGGGCCTCCTCCTGGACGCCGCCGGAGTCAGTGAGGACCACGGTGGCCACAGACAGCAGGTGGGTGAACTCGCCGTAGGCCAGGGGCTCGGTCACGAGCACGTTCTCGCGGCCCTCGATCTCGGGAAGGATCGCTTCGCGAACCACCGGGTTGCGATGCGCCGGCAGCACGAAGGTGACCTCCGGGTGGTCCGCGGCCAGGCGGGCCAGGGCGCGCCCGACGCCGCGCATCGCGTCGCCCTGGTTCTCGCGCCGGTGGGTCGTCACCAGGACGACGCGACGGCCGGACGCCTCCAGCTCGGCCAGACGCTCGTCCTCGAACGGCACCTGGTGGCTGACGGCCTCCAGCAGCGCGTCGATCACGGTGTTGCCCGTGACGTAGATATCCTCCGCGGCCACGGCCTCACGCAGCAGGTTGTCCCGGCTCACGGTGGTCGGGGGCAGGTGCAGCGCCGAGATCTGGCTGGTGATCTTGCGGTTGGCCTCCTCCGGGAACGGGGAGAGGATGTCGAAGCTGCGCAGGCCCGCCTCGGCGTGGACCACGGGGATGCCGCGGTTGAAGGCGGCGACGGCGCCCGCCGTCGAGGTCGTGGTGTCGCCCTGGACGACGACGGCGTCCGGCCGCTCCTGCTCGAGGACGGCGTCGAGACCGTCGAGGGTGCGGGCGAACACGCCGTTGAGGGTCTGACGGGGCTGGATGATGTTCAGGTCGTGGTCCGGGACGATGCCGAACAGCTCGTTGACCTGGTCCAGCATCTCGCGGTGCTGCCCCGTGACGGTCACCACGCACTCGAACCGCTCGTCGGCCTGCAGCGCCTTGACGATGGGGGCCACCTTGATCGCCTCCGGGCGGGTTCCGTAGATGGGCATGACCTTGGGCACAGTTGCTCCTCTTGACTGGACGACGGACCGCGGCCGCGGCCCGATCAGGCTCGACGCGGGCGCGAGCTGGCGCCAGTCTACTGACGGCGCCGCCGCACCGCCGGTTGCTAGAGTGGCGACTCGCGGCGGGCCGCCCCGGCCCGCCTTCCCCGCCTGCACGAAGAGAGGCCGCGACGGCATGGCAGACACCGGCGACCCCCGCGTCCCGAGCGGCACCGCGGTCCTGACCGTGGACGGAACCAGCCTGCGCCGAGTGGGCGCCCGCCCGGGCCTGGCGCGCTACCTGGCCTCCCTGTGGGAGTACCGCTCGTTCATCCTGTTCGACTCCCGCTCCCGGATCGCCGGAGCGAACTCCGTCAACGCGCTCGGCCGCGTCTGGATGGTCCTCAACCCGATCCTCGACGGCGCGGCGTACTTCCTCGTGTTCGGGCTGCTGCTGGGCACCGGCCGCGGCGTGCCGAACTTCCTCGGCTACCTGATCATCGGCGTGTTCCTGTTCCGCTACACCTCGAGCGCGATCACGGCGGGATCGCGTTCGATCTCGACCAACCTCTCCATCGTCCGCGCCTTCCGCTTCCCGCGAGCCACCCTGCCGATCGCGACGAACATCCGAGAGCTGATGCTCTTCGGCCCGACGCTGGTGGTGATGCTGGTGCTGGTCCTCGCCATCCCGCCGATGGAGCAGATCACGTGGCGCTGGCTGCTGCTGATCCCGCTGCTGGCGCTGCAGACGCTGTTCAACGTCGGCGCCTCCCTCCTGCTGGCCCGCTACGTGGCCCGCTGGTCCGACCTGTCCAACCTCATCGCGTTCGGCACCCGGATCTGGCTCTACATCTCCGCCGTGTTCTTCAGCGCCGACCGCTTCGCGAACATCCCGCCACTGATGACCGCCATGCATCTGAACCCCCTGTACTGCGTCCTGGACATCGCGCGACAGTCCCTGCTGTACGCCTCCGACGCCGACCCGATGCGGTGGATCGTCCTCGCAGCGTGGACGGCGGCCCTGCTCGTGGTGGGGACCGTGGTGTTCTGGCGCGCCGAGGAGACCTACGGGGAGGAACGATGAGCGCGGAGCCCCTGACCCCCTCCGTCGTCGTCGACGAGGCGTCCATGACCTACCGCGTCCTCTCGGCCGAAGCGGTCCAGCCCCACCGGGGCCTGCGGGGCCGGGTCCGCGCCGCCCGGGGCGTGCGCACCACGGAGGTCCAGGCGCTGCAGCCGCTGTCGTTCGTGGTGGGACGCGGCGAGTCCGTGGGCGTGATCGGCACCAACGGGTCCGGCAAGTCCACCCTGATGAAGCTCATCACCGGCCAGATGCGCCCGACCACCGGCCACATCTACGCGACCTCCACGCCCGTGATGCTGGGCGTCAACGCCGCACTCGTCCGCCAGGTCTCCGGCGAGGACAACATCCGGCTGGGCTGCCTGGCGATGGGGATGTCCCGCGCGGAGGCGGAGGCCAAGCGAAACGCCGTCGTCGCCCTGTCGGGCCTCGACGACCACGCGCTCCAGCTGCCGCTCAAGGCGTACTCCTCGGGCATGGCCGCGCGCCTGCAGTTCGCGATCGCCACCTCGGTGGACCCGGACATCCTCGTGATCGACGAGGCGCTCAACACGGGCGACGCCCAGTTCCGGGAGCGCACGCGTCAGCGGCTCGACGAGCTGCGCGAGCAGGCCGGCTGCGTGTTCCTGGTCAGCCACTCCCTCAGCACCATCCAGGAGATGTGCCAGCGCGTGATCTGGATCGAGCGGGGCGTCCTGACGATGGACGGCAGCCCTCGCGCGGTGACGCGCGGCTACAACCTCTACGCCCGGGCCATGGCCCAGGGGCGGACCGAGGAGGCCCAGGAGATCCTCGAGCGCAAGCGGTCGGAGCTCGTGCGGGAGCGCATCGCGTGGACCGGCGGCGAGCGGCCCACCGGGATCACCGCGCTGTGAACACGGCCGGGGCGCGGCTGCGTCGCTGGGCGGGCCGGGCCCGCATCGTGGGCGAGCGGGCGGCCGCCACGGCCGGCGACGCCGGCGCCGCGGCCCTCCGCGCGGCGCGCGGCGCCCGGGGCGCGGCTACCCTCCCGGAGCGCACCTGGCGTGCGTCGGACGTGCACGTGCCGGACGCGGCGACCGCGCTCCCGCTCCCGGCGGCGGCGGCGCTGCGCCGCGCCCTGACGGGTGCGCGCGACCCCTCCCTCGACGCGTTCTCCCCCCTCGGGCCCCGGCCGGCCGCCGCGCCGGCCGTCCTGCTCCTGCCGCTGGACGGGCCGGCCGCGCACGGCTGGTCCGTCGAGGCGGCCGCCGAGCTGGCCGCCCGGCGCTGCGCGGACCTGGAGAAGCCCGCCGGCGCGCCGGGCCTGCGCACGGTGCTGGTGACGGACCCCGCCTCCCGCGGGGCCCTGATCGCCGCCCTGCGCACCGCCGGGGCCCGCCTCCCCGGGGTGCTCGTCGTCGCGTGCCCGGACCCGGCGACGGCGGCCGGCCGGGCGCGGATCCTGGCCGCGCTGGGGCTCGTCGATGCGGTCCTCGCTCCGGAGGGAACCCGGCTGGACCCCGCGCTCGCGCGCGTGGCCGCACGCGCGGGCCGCGCCGTGATCGGACCGGACCGGGCAGCCGAGACGTGGGAGCGCCTGGCCGCCGCCGGCCGGGCGGCGCGCCTGGATTCGCTCACGCCCGCCGAGGCCGCCGGCCCGACCGCCGCATCGGCACCCCGGGTGCGGGTGACCGCGGAGCCGCGCCGCGTCGTCGTCGCGGGCCACGACCTGAAGTTCGCGGGCGCGCTGATGGACCGGCTGCGGGCGGACGGGCACGAGGTGCGCGTGGACGCCTGGCGCGGCCACGCCCGCCACGACGTCGAGCGCAGCCGCGCCCTGGCCGCGTGGGCGGACGTGGTGCACTGCGAATGGAGCCTCGGCAATCTCGCCTGGTACTCCCGGCACCTGGACTCTCCGCACCGCACCACGCGGTTGACCAGCAGGCTCCACCTGCAGGAGGCGGGCACCGCGTTCCCGTCCCGGGTGCGTCAGGACGCCCTGGACGAGTGGGTGTTCGTGGCCGAGCACGTGCGCGCCCAGGTGCTGCGGGACACCCGCTTCCCGGCCGCGCGGACCTCGGTGGTGCCGAACGCAGTGGCCGTGCCGCCCACGCTCCCGGACGGCGACGACGACCGGCGCTTCGTGCTCGGGCTGGTCGGCGTGCTGCCCGAGCGGAAGGGACTGCACCGCGCCCTCGACCTGCTGGCCACGCTCCGGCGGGTCGAGCCCCGCCACACGCTCCGGATCCGCGGCCACCACCCGGAGGAGGTCGGCTGGATGGCGCAGCGCCCCACCGCGGCGGCCTACTACCGGGCGCAGCTGCGCCGCATCGAGACCGACCCGATGCTCGCCGGAGCCGTGGCCTGGGACCCCCACGGGCCGGACATGCCCGCGTGGTACGCCCAGGTGGGCGTCGCGCTCTCCGTCTCGGACTTCGAGTCGTTCCACTTCACGCTGCCCGACGGCGCCGCGCACGGCTGCCTGCCGGCCGCACTCGCGTGGGCGGGCGCCGACCTGCTCTACCCCGCCGCGTGGCTGAGCCCGGACGTGGCCACCATGGCCGACGCCCTTCGCCGGGCCACTGCTGACGCGCGTGCCTGGCGGTCCGCCGTGGCCCAGGCCCGGCGAGACGTGGCGCACACCTATGCTGAGGAGGACGTCGTGCCTGCCCTGGTCCGTCGGGTCCTGGGGGGCGCCGCCACCTGACCTCGCCGAGAAGGAGTCCCATGCCTGTCGCCACGCCCGCCCCCCGCCGACCCCGGATGGCGATGCTGGTGGGGAACCAGGTCGTCGGAGACTCGCGCGTGGAGAAGGCCGCGGTCTCTGCGGTGCGCGCCGGCTACGAGGTCGTCGTGGTGGGCGTCTCGCACCGCACGACGTTCAACCTCGGCCGGTACGGGTCCGTGCCCATCCTGCGTGTGCCCGTGACGTTCCGGCGGCACCTGGCGTGGCAGACCCTGCACGGGACCGCCCGGCCGGACGCGACGGACTGGTCCGCCGTGCTGGACCCCGAGGAGGCTGCGGTGATGACCGCCTGGGACCTCGCCCACGAGTCCGGGGCGGGCCTGCCCCAGGCCGTGGTGCGCGGGCTGTCGCCCCACGCCCTGCCTGACGGGGCCCGCGGCCGACTCGGCCGGGCCGCCCGTCGCCTGGACCGCCTCGGCCCGGTGCGGGGCCGCCGGGGCCCGGCAGCAACGCGGGGCCGGCGCGCACTGAAGAACTTCTCCGCCGGGCGGACCGGCGCCTGGCGCGAAGTCTGGCCCCTGATCGCGGACTACGAGGACGGCTTCCTGCGTGCCCTGATCGACCTCGCGCCCGACCTCGTCCACGTGCACGACCGCCACCCCCTGCCCGCCGCGGCCGCCTACGACCGCTACCGCGCCGCGCGCGGGCTGTCGCCGGTGCCGTGGGTCTACGACGCCCACGAGTGGCTGCCCGGCCAGATGATGCCCGGGCCCGTGGACCAGCGCATCGCGTGGAAGGCGGCCGAGGCCGAGCTGATCCACGAGGCCGACGCCGTCGTCGCCGTCACGGACGGACTGGCCGACCGGATGCGCGAGTACCACGCCCTGCCGGAACGCCCCGTGACGGTGATCAACGGGCCGTGGGGCACGCAGGTCCCGATGGACCCGGCCGAGCGCCTGCCCCTGCGCACCGAGCTGGGCCTGTCCGACGACGTCCCGCTGCTCGTCTACGTCGGCAAGCTGGCCGAGGTCCGCGGCGTGGGCACGCTGGTGGACGCCCTGCCGCTGCTGCCCGGCGTCCACGTCGCGTTCGTGGGCTCCCCCGACCCCGGCGCCCGGCAGGGCCTGCGCGACCGGGCTGCCCAGCTCGACGTCGCCGACCGGATGCACATCGTCGACTACGTGCCCTCGGCCTCTGTGACGTGGTACGTCTCCTCCGCCACCGCGGGCGTGAGCCCTCTGCTCCCCACCCCGGCCCACGAGAGCGCGGTGGCCACCAAGCTGCGTGAATGCCTGCTGGCGGGTCTGCCGCTGATCGTGTCCGACCTGCGCGAGCAGGCCCGTTTCGTCCGGGAGCAGGGGGTGGGGACCGTGTTCGCCCCCGGGGACGCGGCGGACCTCGCCCGGGCCGTGCGCGACCTCCTGGCGCGACGGACCGAGCTGACCGCGGCCGCGCGCTCCCCGGAGATCACCGCCCGCCACGGGTGGGAGGCCGCCGAGCGGGCGCTGCACGGCCTCTGGCGGCGTCTCGTGCCCACGCCCGCCGCGCCGCCGCCCGTGGAGATCGCCCCGGACCCCGCGCGCGATCCCCGGCTTTTTTTTTTTTCCGTCCCGTGGGCTCGGAGATGTGTATAAGAGGCAGAACTCGGCGACGTCGCCACCGAGTCCATGGACCTCCTTGATGAGCGAGGAGGACACGTGGGTGTACCGGGCGTCGGCCGGGAGGTAGACCGTCTCGACCCCGGTGAGGTGGCGGTTCATCGCGGCCATCGGTGCCTCGAACTCGAGGTCGGCGCCGCCGCGCAGCCCCTTGACGATCGCGTCCGCGCCGATCTGTCGGCAGAACTCGGCCAGCAGGCCCGGGCCCATGGGCCGGACCGCGACACCGGCGAGGGAGGACACCGTCGCCTCGATCATGGCGATGCGCTCGTCCACGCTGAAGCGGTACGTCTTGGCCGGGTTGGAGGACACGGCGACCACCACCTCCTCGAAGAGGTTCGCGGCTCGCGCGATCACCTCGACGTGCCCCTTGTGGAGGGGATCGAACGAACCAGGGCAGACGGCACGACGCATGGGTGCCAGCCTAGCGGGGGCCGCGCCGAGCGGCGACGGACGCCCGTCCGGTCCGGCTCCGGCGCGTCGCGGTCGTGACGGACGCGGCGTGCGCCGCCGTGTGCGGTCCGCCGCGATGGGTACAGTGCGGCCATGGACGGAACCCAGCCCACCCCCGGAGCAGCACGGCACGACGTCGACGTGGACGCGCCGTGGCGTCGCACGGCGGCGGCCGCGGGCCTGCTCGGTGACGCCGGCCCCGTGCCCACCGTGTTCGAGACGATGACGGGCCTCGCCGTCGAGCACGGGGCCGTGAACCTCGGCCAGGGCTTCCCCGACGCCGACGGCCCCGACGCGCTGCTGCGGCTGGCGGCCGACGCCGTGCTGGCGGGCCCCAACCAGTACGCCCCCGGCACGGGCGACCCCGCGCTGCGGCGGGCCGTCGCGGAGCACCGCCGGCGCCACTGGGGCGTGACGGAGGACCCCGCCACGCAGGTCATGATCACCACGGGTGCCACCGAGGGCATCGCCGCGACGGTCCTGGCGTTCGTGCGCCCGGGCGACGAGGTCGTCACGGTCGAGCCGTTCTACGACTCGCACGCCGCCACGATCGCCCTGGCCGGCGGCCGGCACGTGAGCGTGCCGGTGGAGGCGCCGGACTTCCTGCCGGACCCGGCACGGGTGGCCGCGGCGATGACCGACCGCACGCGCCTGCTCATCGTGAACACGCCGCACAACCCCACGGGCGCGGTCTATCCGCGGGAGCTGCTCGAGGAGCTCGTGGCCCTGTGCCGGTCCCGGGGCGTGCTGATCCTCGCGGACGAGGTCTACGACCACCTCGTCTACGAGGGCGAGCATGTCGGCCTGCGCTCGGTCGCGGGCGCCGAGGACATCGCCCTGACGGTCTCCAGCGCGGGCAAGGCGTTCGCGGTCACCGGCTGGAAGGTCGGCTGGCTGACCGGCCCGGCCGAGCTCGTCGGGGCCGCGCGCGCCGTCAAGCAGTTCCTCACCTACTCCTCCGGCCCCGCCTTCCAGCGCGCGCTGGGTGCCTACCTGCCCACCGACGACGCCGGGCGACACCTCGCCGGCCAGCGCGAGCGGTACCGCGACGCCCGGGATCGGCTCGTGGCGGGCCTGCGGGAGGCGGGCCTGGACCCGGTCGTCCCGGCGGCGGGCTACTTCGTCGTCGTGGACCTGGCCCCGTGGGGTGTGACGGACGCGGCCGAGGCCGCGGTGCGGTGGACGCGTGAGGCCGGCGTCACGGGCATCCCCGTGGGCGCGCTCTGCCGCCCGGACGGAGGCCACCTGCGGTCGTGGCTGCGGCTGGCGTTCTGCAAGTCCCCCGATGCGATCGACGAGGCGATGCGCCGCCTGGCCGAGGCGGCCCCGCGGCTGCGCGCGGCCTGACCCCCGACGCTTTCGTTGACGAAACGGCGGCCCCCGGAGCACTTTCGTTCGGGAAACGGCGGTCCCCGGAGCATTTTCGTTCGGGAAACGGCGGCCGCCGTGCTCGCGGTTCCGTGCTGAGCCCAGTCCGTTCCGCCCTCCCGTCTCCCCGGTGAGAACGGGCCGAGACGCCGCCGTTTCCCGAACGAAAGCAGGCCGACACGCCGCCGTTTCCCGAACGAAAGCGGGTGGGCGGAGTCAGCGCTCGTCCTGCCAGAGGTACAGGGCGGTCTCGCCGTAGACGCGCACCTCGACCTCCTCGAGGCCGCGCGGCCGGCGCGGCGCCACGTCCCGGGCCGCCCGCTCCAGCACGAGCAGCCCGCCCGGGGCGAGCCGCCCGGCCGCCGCCTCCACCACGGCCTCGAGCGGCGGGCCGGCCACCGGGTACGGCGGGTCGGCCAGGATCAGGTCCACGGACACGGCCTCCGCCGCGAGCGCCTGCTCCACGCTTCCGGCGCCCACGCGCACGACGTCGGCCCCGCGCGCCCGGTTGACCAGCGCGGCGTTCGCGCGGCACGCGGCCACGGCCTTCCGGTCCCGCTCGACCAGCAGCACCGATGCCGCTCCGCGGCTGGCGGCCTCGCACCCCAGGGCGCCGGAGCCGGCGTAGAGGTCGAGCACGGCCGTCCCGTCCAGCCAGTCGCGGGCCTCGAGCCAGGAGAACAGGGCCTCCTTGGTGCGATCCGTGGTGGGGCGCGTGCCGGTGCCGGGGACGGCGGTCAGGGGCCGCCCGGCGGCCGCGCCGGCGATGATGCGGGACATGGCTCAGCCCTTCTCGAGGTAGTCGGCGGCGGTGAGGTGCTCGGCCTCCCAGCGGGCCACCTCGGCGGCGAGCGCCGGGTGGGCGGAGAGCCCCGGGCCGGCCGCCATGACCTGCGCGACGGCGTCGGCGGCCACGGCGATCAGCGGGGCGTCGGCGATGACGTCCACGTGGTGCAGCCCCGAGGCCAGCCCGGACTGGGCGGCGCCGAGCACGTCGCCGACGCCGCGCTGGGCGAGGTCCTCCTGCGCAATGCGCATGCCGTCCTGCTCCTGGGCCAGGACCTCGAGCCGGCGCAGCGACGGGTGCCCGTCCGGCAGGCGCGTGGCCAGCAGGCAGACCGCCGCCCCGGGCCCGCGGCCCACGCGGCCGCGCAGCTGGTGCAGGGTGGACAGGCCGAAGTCGTCGGCGTCGAGGACCGCCATGACCGTCGCGTTGGGCACGTCCACGCCCACCTCGACGACGGTGGTCGCCACGAGCACGTCCGTCTCCCCGCGAGCGAAGGCCTGCATCGCCGCGTCCTGCTCGGCCTGGTCCATGCGCCCGTGCACGGCGTCGATCCGCAGCCCCGCCAGCGCCGGCAGACTCCGCAGCCGGGGTGTCATCTCCTCCACGTTGGCGTGACCCGGGTCGGCGTCGTCGGGGTCGATGCGCGGGCACACCACGAACGCCTGGTGGCCGGCCGCCACGTGCTCGGCGATCAGCTCCCACACCCGGCCGATCACGCGCGGGCCATGGGCCATCCGCGCCACGTGCGTGGTGACCGGCTGACGCCCGGACGGCAGCCCCTCGAGCACCGACAGGTCCAGGTCCCCGAACACCGTCATCGCCACGGAGCGCGGGATGGGCGTGGCGGACATGACGAGCAGGTGCGTGCCGGGGTTGGCCCGCCGCAGGGCCTCGCGCTGGTCTACGCCGAAGCGGTGCTGCTCGTCGACGACGGCCAGGGCCAGCTCGGCGAAGCCCACCTTCTCGGAGAGCAGCGCGTGCGTCCCGACGGCGATCCCGGCCTCGCCGGAGGCCAGGGCCAGCAGCGCCTCGCGGCGCGCGGCGGTCTTGAGCGAGCCGGTGACCAGCGCGACCCTTGTGGCCGGGCCGTCGCCGGCCCCGAGGGTGCCGGCCTCGGCGAGGGGGCCCATCAGGCGCAGCAGGGCACGGTGGTGCTGCGCGGCGAGCACCTCGGTGGGTGCCACCAGGGCGGCCTGGCCGCCGGCGTCCACGACCTGCAGCATCGCCCGCAGGGCCACGAGCGTCTTGCCCGCGCCCACGTCCCCCTGCAGCAGCCGGCTCATCGGGGCGTCCCGGGCCAGCTCGGCGGACAGCTGCTCCCCCACCGCCACCTGGCCGGGCGTCAGCGCGAACGGCAGGCGGGCGTCCAGGGCCTCGAGCAGGCCCCCGGCCCGCGGCGGGCGGGGCACGGCGGGCACCGCCCGCTCCCGGTCCCGGCGCCAGGCGAGCGCAGCCTGGACGAGCAGCGCCTCACGCAGGGCGAGCGCGGTCCGCGCCGGGCCGGTGGCGGCGACGTCGTGCGGGGCGTGCAGGTCCCGGTACGCCTGCGCGGTGCCCGGCAGCGGCGCGTCCAGGTCGAGCGCCGCGGCGGCCTCCGCGCGGATCCGCTCGGTGAGCAGCTCGGGGATCCGTCCCAGGTCGACGGTCTCGAGCACCCGGGCGACGGCGGAGCGGACCGTCCACGACGGCAGCTTCCCCGTGGCCCGGTAGAGCGGAACCGGTCGCACGTCCACCTCCCCCGGGGCGACGTCGTCGTCCAGGAGGGCGAAGTCCGGGTTGTTCAGCGTGATCCGGCCGCGGTACTCGGTCGTGCGGCCCTGGAACATGGCGGTCATCCCGGGGGCGAGGCGGCGGCGGGCGTCGTGGCCGTTGAAGAAGGCCATGGACAGGCTCGCCCCCGGCACGCCGGCCACGGACGGGTCCGCGACGGTGACGTCCACGATGAACCCGGGCCGGCTGTGCATGCGCCGCGTGGTCACCGACTCCACGACGGCGACGACGGTCACCTCGGCGTCGTGCGGCAGCGCGGCGATGGGGGTGAGCTCGCCGCGCTCGATCCAGCGGCGCGGCACGTGGTCCAGCAGGTCCCCGACCGTGGTCAGCCCGAGCTCCTTCTCGAGGCGGGCGGGCAGCTTCCCGCCCAGCACCTCGGACAGGGGCAGCTCGGTGACGGGGGCCTCAGCGGCCATGGCACCCGTCCGGTGCGGCGTCTGCCTGCGACGGCCCGGCCAGGTCGGTGACGGCCAGGCCCTCGACGTCGCCGGCGGCCCGCAGGGGGCCGATCGCGTCCTCGGCGCGGGGCACGTGCACGTGGACCCGCCACGGCACCCGGCCGTGCGCGTCACGGGCGGTCCCGACGGGGGCCAGGATCACGGCGTCCCCCACCTCCGTCAGCCGACGGCGCAGCTCGGCCGCGGCGAGCGGGGTGAGGGCCAGGGTGCCCATCACCTCGACGGCCCCCTCGGCCGGCGCCTCCGCCGCGGCGGCGGGCTCGCCCTCCGCGGCGTGGGCGCCCTCGCCGTAGCCGGGGAGGGCGGTGGCCAGCTCCTCGTCCACGGGCGTGCCCGTGACGACGGAGCGCAGCGCCTCGAACACCCAGAGCAGCCCGACGGCGCCGGCGTCCACGACGTGCGCCCGGGTCAGCGGAGCGAGCAACGACTCGGTCTCCTCCACGGCCTGCACGCAGTCGGCCAGCATGACGGTCACGGCCGGGCCGAGGCGCACGGCCGGGTCCGCGTCCCCGGCCACCGCGGGCGTGTCGGGAGCCTGGGTGGACGAGCGCGCGAGGCTGCGGGCGGCCGCGGAGAGCACCGTGAGGATCGTCCCCTCGCGCGGATCCGACAGGGCCTGCCGGGCGGCCCGGTCGGCGGCTCCGAACGCCGCCGCCAGGGCGAACGCGTCGACACGCTCCCGGCCGCGCAGGGGCTCGGCCATCCCCGCCAGACTGACCGCGAGCAGCATGCCCGAGTTGCCCCGGGCCGAGTCCAGCGCGGCCGCGCCTGCGTGCGCGAGCACGGCGCCGACGTCGTCCTGTGCGGGGCAGGCGTCGGCCGCGGTGCGGACCGCCGTCAGCGTGGCGAGCATGTTCGTGCCCGTGTCCGCGTCCGGGACCGGGAAGAGGTTCAGGGCGTCGAGTCGCGGCGCGGCCCGGCCCACGAGCTCCTCCGCGAGCGCGAGCCAGTGCCGTACCAGTGACGGCCGGGACGGCGTGCTCACTGCGCGACGGCCTCCCCCAGGGTGCCGGTGCGGATGCCCTCGCCGAGGCGGGCGATCGCCGCCCAGTCCGGCCACACGACGTCCTCGCCGGTGTCCGTGTAGCCCACGCCCACGGACGGCACCGTGCTGGTCACGATCGGGGCGTCGCGCGCATCGCGCAGGGACCACGCCAGGTTCGCGAGGGTGCTCGAGTCGAGCTCGTCGTCGAGGGTCAGGAAGGGGGCGAACTCCTCGACGGCGGCCTGCACGCGGCTCGGGTCCGAGAGGGTGTCGCGGGAGAGGAACGCGGCCACGATGGCCTTGACCAGGCGCTGCTGGTTCTCCACGCGGTCGAAGTCGCTGCGCGGCAGGTTGTACCGCTCCCGCGCGTAGGCCAGGGCCTTGTCCCCGTCCATCTGCACGGTGCCCGCGGGGAAGTCGATGCCGCCGGTCGAGACGAAGGCGCTGGGGTTGTCCACGCTGACGCCGCCCAGGGCGTCCACGAGGCCCTTGAAGCCGGCGAGGTCCACGGCGATCACGTGGTCCACGCGTGCCTGGAACATGTTCTCCGCGGTGGCCACCGTCAGCGGGATGCCGCCGTACTGGTAGGCGGCGTTGACCTTGTGGTCCCCGTGTCCCGGGATCGGCACCCACATGTCGCGCATGATGGACATGACCTGGATCTCGCTGCGGTCCCCGGGCACGTGGACCCACATGAGGGTGTCCGACCGGCCGGCGGAGTCACGGCCCTCCGCGCCCGCGTCCTCGCCGACGAGCAGCACGTCGAGGGCCTGCTCGTCCGCCTTCTCGTCCGCGTCCGGGGCGACGGGGCCCTGGGCGCCTTCGGCGGCCTGGTCCGCGTCCATGCCGGGCGGCGGCGCGGTGGGCTGCTGGGCGGACGCCCCCGCGGCGCCCGGGCGGCCCGACTCGGCGGGGAACGCGCCGCCGTCGAAGCGCTGGGTGTCCTGGTCGATGATCCGGGCGATCCCGCCGACGTACACCGCCGCCGCGATGCCCACGGCCAGCAGCGCCACGAGCACCACCGCCAGGGCGATCAGCCACGGGCGGCGACGACGACGGCGCCGCCCGACGGCGACGTCCTCCTGCGGGGGGCGGGGGCGGGGGTCCGCGGTGCTGCTCACGTGGGCTCCTGAGGCGGGGACGGGAACGGTCCCGCCCATGCTAGGGCACGGGCCCCCGCGGGTCCCGGCGCCGCACGTATCCTGGGCGGATGGAATCCCGCCGTCTGCGTCGTCTCGTGCCCCTCCTGACCGCGATCGCCCTCGGCGCCACGGCCTGCACCGGACGGGTGGCCACGGTGGAGGCCGCGCCCCACGCCGCTGACCCGGCGTGTGCCCCGGCCATGGTGGCCATGCCCGACGCCCTGGGCGACCTCGACCTGCGCCCCACCGACAGCCAGGCGACGGCCGTGTGGGGTGACCCGGCCGCCGTCGTCCTGCGCTGCGGCGCCGAGGTCCCCGGCCCCACCACGGACCGCTGCATCTCCGTGGACGGGATCGACTGGGTCATCCGGGACGAGGACGAGAACTGGCGGATCACCACCTACGGCCGTGACCCGGCCGTGGAGGTGCTGTTCGGCAAGGACCAGGCCAGCTCGGACACCGTGATGGTGGGCCTGTCCTCGGCGGTCGCGCAGATCGAGCCCAGCGGCGGCTGCGTCGGCGTGCAGGACGCCACACCCGTCGGCTGAGACCGGCGCGGGCCGGCCGGCACGACCGCCGTGGCCCGGGCCGGCCGCGGGCCGCGTCAGTGCAGGCCGACGCCCCGCTCGAGGGCGAGGTCCAGCAGCTCCGAGATCAGATCGTCGTAGGACAGGCCCGTCCGCTCCCACATGGCCGGGTACATGCTGATGGGCGTGAAGCCCGGCATGGTGTTGATCTCGTTGACCACCCAGCGCCCGTCCGGGGTGAAGAAGAAGTCGCAGCGGCCCAGGCCAGATCCGTCCACGGCCTCGAAGGCGCGGATCGCCAGGGCGCGCAGCCGCTCGATCTCCTCCTCCGGCAGCTCGGCCGGGCAGGACAGCTGGGTGGTGCCGGTGTCCTGGTACTTCGACTCGAAGTCGTAGAACTGCGTCTCACCCTCGTCGTGGGCCACGACGATCTCCCCCGGCAGCGAGGCGCGCGGGGCGGCGGAGCCGTGCCCGTCGAGGACGGCGCACTCGATCTCGCGGCCGACGATGCCCGCCTCCACCACGACCTTGGGGTCGAAGCGACGGGCCTCCTCGACGGCGGCGCGCAGGCCCGCGGGCTCGGTGACGCGGGTGATGCCGAAGGACGAGCCGGCGCGGGCGGGCTTGACGAACAGCGGGTAGGCGAGCGCCCCAGCGCGGGCGAGAGCCGCCTCCGGATCGCGCGCCCAGTCGCGGGCGGTGATGGTCTCCCACGGGCCGACCTCGAGACCGGCGGCCTGGAAGGCGACCTTCATGAAGTGCTTGTCCATGCCGACCGCAGAGGCGAGCACACCGCAGCCCACGTAGGGCAGACCCAGCGACTCGAACATGCCCTGGAGGGTGCCGTCCTCACCCCAGGGGCCGTGCAGCAGCGGGAACACGACGTCCACGGGGCCCAGCGAGGAGCCGTCGGCCGCGGTCAGCTCGACGGTGCCGTCCGGCAGGGCGCGCAGGCTCACCGGGGCCTCGGGCTCCGGCACCTCCGGCAGGACGTCGCCGTCCAGGCGGAACGAGGCCACGTCCAGCTCGTCGTGCGACCACAGGCCGGAGCGGGCCACACCCACCGGCACGACGTCCCAGCGCTGACGGTCGGCCGCGTGCAGCACGCCCGCCGCGGTCACGCAGCTGATGGGGTGCTCGCTCGAGCGGCCGCCGAAGAGCAGGAGCACGCGGGGACGCGCGTCGGCGGCGGCCTCCGGGGCGGGGGTGGCGGTCATGCGGTGCGTCCTTCCGACTTCAGGTCACGGGCGAGCAGCAGCTCGGCGAGGCGGTCCACGGCCACGTCCCCGACGACCACCCGGTCCATCAGCTCGCTGATGGGCATCTCCACACCGTGGGCGCGGGCGGCGTGCACGATGGCGGAGACGGACTTGATGCCCTCGGCCGTCTGGCTCATGGCGGCCACCGCCTCCTCCGCGCTGAGGCCGGTGCCGATGTGGCGGCCGGCCGTGCGGTTGCGGGAGAGGGGCGAGGCGCACGTGGCCACGAGGTCGCCCAGGCCGGCGAGCCCGGCCATGGTGGCCGGGTCGCCGCCGAGCGCGACGGCCAGCCGGGTGGTCTCGGCCAGGCCCCGGGTGATGACGGAGGCCTTGGAGTTGTCCCCCAGCCCCTGCCCGTCGCAGATGCCCACGGCGAGCGCGATGACGTTCTTCACCACGCCGCCGATCTCCACGCCCACGACGTCCGTGTTCGTGTAGGGCCGGAAGGTCCGGCCGGCTGTGAGGGCGGCGATGCGCTCCGCCGTCGCGCGCGAGGCCGAGGCGACCACCGTGGCGGTGGGCTCGCCGCGCGCGATCTCGAGGGCGAGGTTGGGTCCGGAGACCACCGCGAACCGGTCCGGGCTGAGGCCCAGCTCCTCCGCGCAGACCTGCGACATCCGCGCGTCGGTGCCGCGCTCGAGGCCCTTGACGAGGGAGACCACGACGGCGTCCGGGGCCAGGTCGGCGCGCACGGTGCGCAGCGTCTCGCGCACGTGCTGCGCGGGCACGGCCACCACTACGACGCCGGCGCCCCGGACCGCCTCGGCGGCGTCGGTGACGGCGCGCACGCAGGTGGGCAGGGTGATGCCGGGCAGGTACTCGGGGTTCTCGTGTCGCTCGGTGATGGCCTCGGCGACCTCGGCCCGCCGGGACCACATCACGATCTCGGACGCGCGGGCGGGCTCGGGGCTGGTGCTCAGGCCCAGGACGCGGGCGAAGGCCGACCCCCAGCTGCCGGCCCCGAGGACGGCGACGGTGCGCGGATCGCTCATGCCCCGGTCACCCGCGCTCCGGTCGTGGGATCCCAGCGGCCCTCCGGGGCCGGTTCTCCGCGCAGCTCGGCGACCAGGTCGGTGATCGCGGCCATCATGCGGCCGGTGCCCTCGCGCAGGGTCGCCGCCGTCACGGGGCGGTCCCGCAGGTCCGCGAGGTCGACGGGCGCGCCGACCCGGATCCGGGCGGTCTTGCGCGGGAGGACGCGGAGGGAGCGGCCGCCGTACGGCAGCAGCTCCTGGATGCCCCACTGGCCGACGGGGATGAGCGGGGCGCCGGTCTGCAGGGCGAGGCGCACGGCCCCGTTGCGCCCGGCCATGGGCCAGCCGTCGGGATCGCGGGTGACGGTGCCCTCCGGGTAGACGATGATCGCCCGGCCCGTGGCGACGGCCTCGCGGGCGGCGGCGAGCGAGCGGCCGCCGTCGCGGGTGCGCTCGACCGGGATCATGCGGGTGGCCTCGAGGACCTGCTTGAGCACGGGCACCTTCCAGAGCTCGGCCTTGGCGAGGAAGGTCGGCAGCAGGCCCTGGTTGTAGACCATGTGGGCCACGGAGAGCGGGTCCACCTCCGAGATGTGGTTGACGGCGAGGATCGCCCCGGTCTCGGGCAGGTGCTCGGTCCCCTCCCACACCTGGCGGACGAGGGCCCGCATCGCCGGTCGCACGATCACGCCCGGGATCACGTAGGGGGCCCGCGCGGCACGCGTCGGACGACCCCCCGCGGCGCCAGGGCTCTGCGCGTCCACGCCGCTCACCGGTCGCGTTCGGTCAGCTCGACGTCGGCGCCGAGGCCCTCGAGCTTCGCCATGAAGTGCTCGTAGCCGCGGTTGATGATCTCCAGGCCCGTCGCCGTGGAGGTGCCCTCGGCGGTGAGGGCGGCGATCAGGTGGGAGAAGCCGCCGCGCAGGTCCGGGATGTCGAACTCGACGCCGTGCAGCGGCGTCGGGCCGGAGATCACGGCCGAGTGCAGGAAGTTGCGCTGACCGAAGCGGCACGGCACGGAGCCGAGGCACTCGCGGTGCAGCTGGATGGAGGCGCCCATCCGCACGAGGGCGTCGGTGAAGCCGAAGCGGTTCTCGTACACGGTCTCGTGCACGATGGAGACCCCCTTGGCCTGGGTCAGCGCCACCACGAGGGGCTGCTGCCAGTCGGTCATGAAGCCGGGGTGCACATCCGTCTCGAGCACGAGCGGGTTGAGATCGCCGCCGGCGTGCCAGAACCGGATGCCGTCGTCGACGACGTCGAACTCGCCGCCGATCTTGCGGTAGGTGTTCAGGAACGCCGTCAGGTCGCGCTGCTCGGCGCCGCGGACGTAGATGTCCCCGCGGGTGGCCAGGGCGGCGGAGGCCCACGAGGCGGACTCGTTGCGGTCGGGCAGCGCGATGTGGTTGTAGCCGCGCATCTCGCTCACGCCCTCGATGCGGATGGTGCGGTCCGTCTGCACGGTGATGATGGCGCCCATCTTCTGCAGGACGGCGATGAGGTCGTGGATCTCCGGCTCGACGGCGGCGCCCTTGAGCTCGGTGATGCCCTCGGCCTTCACAGCGGTCAGCAGCACCTGCTCGGTGGCTCCGACGGAGGGGTACGGCAGCTCGAGCTTGGCGCCGTGCAGGCCCTTGGGGGCGGAGATGGAGATGCCGCCCGGGCGCTTGTCCACGACGGCGCCGAAGTTGCGCAGCACGGCCAGGTGGTAGTCGATCGGGCGGTCGCCGATCTTGCAGCCGCCGAGGTCGGGGATGAAGGCCTCCCCGATCGCGTGCATGAGCGGGCCGCAGAAGAGGATCGGGATGCGCGAGTCGCCGGCGTGGGCGTCGATCTCGGCGGTCAGGGCCGACTTCACCCCGGCCGGGTCCATCGTGATCCGCCCGGTCTCCTTGTCCCACTCCACGGACACGCCGTGGATCTCGAGGAGGGAGCTGACGACGTCCACGTCCTTGATCTCGGGGATGTTCCGGAGCACGGACGGCGAGTTGCCGAGCAGGGCGGCCACCATGGCCTTGGGCACCAGGTTCTTGGCGCCGCGCACGGTCACCTCACCGGTCAGCGGCTTGCCGCCATGGATGGTCAAGAGCTTCGCCATGCGCGTCCTTCCTCAGCGCGGCCGCAGGGCCACGGTCTCGGCCACTCCGCCGGAGCGGGGAGGTCTCTGAACGGGACCGCCCGCCGTGTGCGGCGGGCGGTCCCGGAATCGCCTCCCAGCATAGGGCGTCGCCGGGCACGCGCGGCAATGGTGCGCTCCCGGCGGCGGCCGGTCAGCCGGCCGTGCGGGCCGGCAGGGTGGTGGGCTTGTACGCGGGGCGGTCCGCCTCGTAGGCGTCGATCTCGGCCTGGTGCCCCAGGGTGACGGCGATGTCGTCCAGGCCCTCGAGCAGCCGGTGACGGGTGTCGTCGTCGATCTGGAAGGGGGCGGTCACATCCCCGCACTCGACGGTGCGTGTGACGAGGTCCACGGTGACCGGGGTCCCGGGACGGTTCTCCAGCTCCTTCCAGATGCGCTCGACGTCCTCCTGCTCCACCTGGGCCGCGACGAGCCCCTGTTTGGCGGAGTTGCCGCGGAAGATGTCCGCGAAGCGCGGGGAGATCACGGCGCGGAAGCCGTAGTCCTTGAGCGCCCACACGGCGTGTTCGCGCGAGGAGCCGGTGCCGAAGTCCGAGCCCGCCACGAGCACGGTGCCCCCGCTGAACGGCTCGGTGTTCAGGATGAAGTCGGGGTCCTGGCGCCAGCCGGCGAACAGGGCGTCCTCGAAGCCCGTGCGGGAGATCCGCTTGAGGTACACGGCCGGGATGATCTGGTCCGTGTCCACGTTCGAGGCGCGCAGCGGCACGCCGACGCCGGTGTGGGTGGTGAACTTCTCCATGGCTCAGGCCTCCTGGGGGGTGAGGGCGGGCAGGTCGGACGGGCTGGCGAGGCGGCCCAGCACGGCGGTGGCCGCGGCGACCACCGGGGACACCAGGTGGGTGCGCCCGCCCTTGCCCTGCCGGCCCTCGAAGTTGCGGTTGGAGGTGGACGCACAGCGCTCCCCCGGGGAGAGCTGGTCCGGGTTCATGCCCAGGCACATGGAGCAGCCGGCGAACCGCCACTCGGCCCCGAAGTCCTCGAACACCCTGTCCAGGCCCTCGTCCATCGCCTGCAGACGCACGCGCGCCGAGCCCGGCACGACCATGACGCGCAGCCCCTCGGCCTTGCGCCGGCCCCGGACGACCTCGGCGAACGCCCGCAGGTCCTCGATGCGGGAGTTGGTGCACGAGCCCATGAACACGGTGTCGACCTCGACCTGCTTCATCGGGGTGCCGGGGGCCAGGTCCATGTAGGACAGCGCCTTGCGGGCGGCCTCCTGGGCCACCGGGTCGGCGAAGTCCTCGGGCGCGGGGACGGTGTCGTTCAGGCTCACGCCCTGACCCGGGTTGGTGCCCCACGTGACGAACGGCTCCAGCGTGTCCGCGTCGATGACCACCTCGGCGTCGAACTCCGCGCCCTCATCCGTGGCGAGGGTGCGCCAGTGCTCGACGGCGGCGTCCCAGTCGGCGCCCTCGGGGGCATGGGGCCGCCCCTTCAGGTAGGCGAAGGTGGTCTCGTCCGGGGCGACCATGCCGGCGCGGGCGCCGGCCTCGATGGACATGTTGCAGATGGTCATCCGGCCCTCCATGGAGAGGTTCCGGATGGCCTCACCGCGGTACTCGAGCACGAAGCCCTGGCCCCCGCCCGTGCCGATCTTCGCGATGACCGCGAGGATGATGTCCTTGGCCGTCACACCCGGGCGCAGCGTGCCGTCCACGGTGACCGCCATGGTCTTGAAGGGCTTCAGCGGCAGGGTCTGGGTGGCCAGGACGTGCTCGACCTCGGAGGTGCCGATGCCGAACGCCAGGGCGCCGAACGCACCGTGGGTGGAGGTGTGGGAGTCGCCGCAGACCACGGTGAGGCCGGGCTGGGTCAGGCCCAGCTGGGGGCCGACGACGTGGACGATGCCCTGCTCGGCGTCGCCCAACGGGTGCAGGCGCACACCGAACTCGGCGCAGTTGGCCCGCAGGGTCTCGATCTGGGTGCGCGAGGTGGGATCCGCGATCGGCTGGTCGATGTCCAGCGTCGGGGTGTTGTGGTCCTCCGTGGCGATGGTCAGGTCGGGCCGACGCACCGGACGCCCGGCCAGACGCAGCCCCTCGAAGGCCTGCGGGCTCGTCACCTCGTGCACGAGGTGCAGGTCGATGTAGAGCAGGTCGGGGGTGCGGGAGGCGCCCTCGCCCTCGCCACGCACCACCACGTGCTCGTCCCAGACCTTCTCGGCCAGCGTCCTGGGCCGCGTCGTCGCCGTCGTCATGTGCCGCACCTTCCTGCTCACGCACCTGTCGGTCGTCGCCCGGCGCGGGGCGCCGGTGCTCACGGACCACTGTGGGGCGCGGCGAGGCCGTTCTCGACCACGCGGCGCAATATTCCATATCGTGAGATTTCGTCTCACATGCCGGACCTGGCGCCGGCCGGCGCGGTCACATGCGACGCACACCGACAGCCCCGGTCCGTCCGAGCAGTGAGACGACTACGATCACCCCATGACCACCGAGCCCGTGCGCCCGCCCACCGAGGACGACCTCATCGGCCCCTCGCTCCACCGGCATCCCAGCGGCGTCGGCGTGGTGGACAAGTCGGTGGCGATCCTCGACGCGCTCGAGTCCGGCCCGGCCACGCTCGCCCAGCTCGTCACCGCCACCGGGATCGCGCGGCCCACGCTGCACCGGCTCGCGGCCGCCCTCACGCACCACCGCATGGTGGGCAAGGACCTGCAGGGCCGCTACGTGCTGGGCACCCGCCTGGCCGAGCTCGCCTCCGCCGCCGGCGAGGACCGGCTGACCACGGCCTCCGGCCCGGTGCTGCTGTGGCTGCGCGACGCCACGGGAGAGAGCGCCCAGGTGTTCCGTCGGCAGGCGGACTCCCGCGTGTGCGTGGCCAGCGCGGAGCGGCCCTGGGGCCTGCGCGACACCATCCCCGTGGGCGCCCGCATGTCCATGAAGGCCGGCTCCGCCGCGCAGGTGCTCCTGGCCTGGGAGGACCACGAGCGGCTCGTCGAGGGACTGGCCGGCGCCGTGTTCACACCCACCGTCCTCGCGGCGGTGCGGCGGCGCGGCTGGGCCCAGTCCCTGGCCGAGCGCGAGCCCGGGGTCGCCTCGGTGTCCGCACCGGTGCGCGGCCCCAGCGGACGCGTCATCGCGGCGGTCTCGATCTCCGGCCCCCTCGAGCGGCTCTCCCGCCAGCCGGGCCGACTGCACGCGGACGCCGTCGTCTCCGCCGCGACGCGGCTCACCGAGCTCATCCGCGCCGGCGAGGCCTGAGGCCCGCCCGCGCCACCGACGGGACGCGCCGCCGAGACACCCCGTTCTTCCCGCGTTCACCCGCGGGGCCTAGCGTCAGCCAGGTCCCCGACCGCCGCCCCCGCACCACCGAGGAGTCCGCCGTGACCGAGACGACCGCGCCCGCCGCCCCCGCCGAGCAGGAGGCCGCGCCGCGGCTGTCCGTGATCGGCACGGGCTATCTGGGCGCCACGCACGCCGCGTGCATGGCCGAGCTGGGCTTCGAGGTCCTCGGCGTGGACGTGGACCCGGCCAAGATCGAGCGCCTGGCCCGCGGCGAGGTGCCCTTCCACGAACCCGGCCTGCCCGAGCTGCTGCGCACCCACGTCGCCTCCGGGCGGCTGCGCTTCACCACGGACGTCGCGGAGGCGGCCCGCTGGGCGGACGTCCACTTCATCGGCGTCGGCACCCCGCAGAAGGTGGGCGAGACCGCGGCGGACCTGAGCTATGTGGACGCCGCCGTCGCCTCCCTCGCTGCGGCGATCGACCGCGACGCGCTGATCGTCGGCAAGTCGACCGTGCCCGTGGGCACCGCGCGCCGCCTGGCCGAGCTCGTGCGCACCGTGCGCGCCGAGGCCGGGCTGCCGGGCGAGGTCGAGCTCGCCTGGAACCCCGAGTTCCTGCGGGAGGGCTTCGCCGTGAGGGACACGCTCACCCCGGACCGCCTCGTCATCGGCACGCACGGGCCCCGCGCCGCGGGCATCCTGCGCCGGGTCTACGCGCGGCAGCTCGCGGACGACACCCCGTGGATCAGCACGGACCTCGAGACGGCCGAGCTGGTGAAGGTGGCCGCGAACGCCTTCCTGGCCACGAAGATCTCGTTCATCAACGCGTTCTCGGAGATCACCGAGAACGTGGGCGGGGACATCGGCACCCTTGCGGACGCGATCGGCCACGACGCGCGGATCGGACGCCGGTTCCTCAACGCGGGCGTGGGGTTCGGGGGCGGCTGTCTGCCCAAGGACATCCGCGCGCTCCAGGCGCGCGTCTCCGAGCTGGGCCTGGACCGGACCATGCGGTTTCTGGCGGAGGTGGACGACATCAACCTGCGCCGCCGTGACCGCGTGGTGGACCTGGCGGTGCAGGTGCTCTCCGCGGCTCGCGACGGCCGGATCCGCCGGGCCGAGGCCTCCGGGCCCGCCCCCACCCCCGCGAGCGTGCAGGTGCTCAACGGCACGCGGATCGCCGTGCTGGGCGTCACGTTCAAGCCGGACTCCGACGACGTCCGGGACTCCCCCGCCCTCGACGTCGCCAACCGTCTCTACACGGCCGGCGCCGACGTCCGGGTGTACGACCCCGAGGGCAATGCCAACGCGGCCGCCCGCTTCCCGCGGCTCGACTACGTGGACTCGCTCGAGGCGGCCGTGGACGGCGCCGAGCTGACCCTGCTGCTGACCGAGTGGCGCCAGTTCCGCGAGATGGATCCGGACACCGTGGGCGCACGCGTGGCCTCCCGCCTGCTGATCGACGGGCGCAACGTCCTGGACGTCGCCGCGTGGCGCGAGCACGGGTGGGACGTCATCGGCCTCGGCCACCGCTTCGACCCGGAGCGACTCCTCCGCGCGGCCTGACCCGCCCGCGGACCCCGGCCCGGGCGCTCAGCCGGCGAACGGGTCCCAGCCGGACTCGGACAGGGGCCGGTGCCCGGTCGGCGGCCGGGCCCCGTCCGGCACGAGCCGGCCGATCCGCGTGAACCCCCGGGGCAGCTCGGTCTCGGGCCACGCCAGCCCCAGGAGGCCGTAGTCCTCGCCCCCGCCGGTCACGAGCGCCTCCGGACTGGTCCCGGCCAGGGCGGCCACGCGGCGCAGGGGTGCGGCGGTCGCCGCCAGCCAGGCCTCGTCCAGCCACGGTGCCGGCGCGGGTCCGGCCCCGCCGGTGGCGGCCGCCATGCGGTGCGCGTCCTTGCCCAGGCCGTCGGAGACGTCCATGAGGGTGAGCAGGCCGGCCGTCACCGCGGCGGGCCCGAGGGTCAGCGGCGGGCGCGGTCGCAGCTGGGCGCGGACGGCGCGGGCGAGCTCCCGCGGTGACGGCCGGTCGGCGGCGGGGAGGGCGTCCGCCCATCGCTCCAGCTCCGCGCGGTCGGTGAGCAGCAGGGTGAGCCCGGCGGCGGCCCACCCCGGCCCCGAAGGCGCGGCGGCCCGGGGACCGTCCGGCACCGCCTGGGCATGGACGAGGTCGGCGCCCTCGGCGAGCACGCGGTCCCGGTCCGCCGCGGCCGGCGCGCGGCGCAGCACGCCGCCGGGGTGCGGGTCCCCGAGCACCGTCACTGCGGCGTGGACCCGTCCGCCGGTGCCCAGGTCGCCCCCGGCCACCCGGCAGTCCGGCGCGCCGAGGTGACGCACCGCGCCCACGATGCCCGCGGCGAACGACCGCACCCAGGCGACCGGCGTCGTCGGCGGCAGGGTGAGGGCGGTGACGAGCGCGGAGGCGGTCCCGCCCATCGCGTTGACGTCCGAGAGGTTCTGGGCGACGGCCTTCCAGCCGGCGTCGTGGCCGCGGGTGCGGGGACCGGCGGGCCAGCGGTGCAGGAAGTCCGTGCCCTCCCCCATCGCGTCCGTGGAGATGAGCGTCCCGCCGCGGGGCGCGGGCACGAGGGCGGCGTCGTCGCCCGGGGCGACGGTGCCGGCGGGCCAGTGGCCGTCCCGGACGGCGGGGGCGAGCCCGGTCAGGACGACCTCGAGCAGCTCGGCCTCCGTGAGGTCGCCGACGGTCGCCCCCGCCGCAGCCGCGGGGTCGCGCATCGTCATCGGCGGCCCCGCCGGACCGGGACGCCGGAGGCCCGGGCGAGGGCGTCGCGGAAGGCGTGGAAGCGGTCCACCTCGGCGCGCACCGGGTCGACGACGAGCCGCCGGCCGACGTCGGTGGTCGCCTCCTCGAGGCGGCGGCGCGCGCGGCGTCCCCGCGCCGCGGCGGTCCACCGGGTCAGGGGGATCGCCAGCAGGGCCAGCAGCACGCCGAGCGCGAGGCCGCCGACGAGCAGCAGCGTCGGGAGGGGGAAGCCCTCGACCGTGGGCGCGGGCGGCAGGGGGAACTGCAGGTACCCCGCCAGGGCGAGGACGCCCAGCCAGCCGGCGCCGACGACGGCGGTGAGGAGGGCGAGCCACTGCAGCACGTCCAGCACGGGGTGCCACCAGCTGCCCCGACCGGCCCCGAGGTCGGTGGCGGCGATCGCCTGGTCCACGGCGCCGGGGAGCTCCTCGGCGTGCTCCCGGCCCGCGCGGCGGATGGCGGCGGCCCACGGCTCGGAGGCTCCCGCGCCGGCCGCGGCGGCCAGCGTGCGGACCGCGCCGTCGACGACGGCCCGCTGGGTGCCCGAGCGCTCGGGCAGGGAGGTGCGGTGCAGCGCGGGGTCGCGGGCGACCTCGTCCCGGTCGCGGCGGGGGGCGGCGCTCTCGGGCATCAGGTGCAGGCGCCGCAGGGGGTCCGCGCGGAAGGAGTGCATCCAGCGCAGCACGGGCCAGCTGGTGCGCTTGGCCGAGCGCAGCCGGTACGAGCCCTCCACCGCCCGGACGACGGCCGGCACGCCGCCGGCCACGGCCAGCTCGCGCCCGAGCCGCTGCTCGTCCCCGGGCCCGACGCCGGCCGGCTCGCCCTCGCCCGAGGCGGCGGCGAGGTCCGCGGCACGGGCCGCGACGTCCGCGCCCAGGCGCTCGGCGGCCGCGCCGCGCTGGGCGACGATCGCCGCGACCTGCCGGCCGACCTCCTCGAGGCCCTCCCCCGTGCGCGCGGACACGGGCAGCACCCGGACGTCGCCGAGGCCGTGGCCGGAGAGCATCCGGCGCAGCGAGGCCAGCACGACGTCCCGGTCCCGCACCGAGAGCCGGTCCACCTGGTTGAGCAGCACGAGGGTCACGGCCGCGTGCGAGCCCATGGTCGCCAGGAACTCGCGGTGCAGCACGGCGTCCGCGTACTTCTCCGGGTCCACGACCCACACCAGCACGTCCACGTGGCCGGCCAGCCGGGAGGTGATCTCGCGGTTGCCCCGCTCGACCGAGTCGATGTCCGGCAGGTCCAGCAGGATCAGGCCGGTGGCGTCGGCGCCGTCACGGCGGCCGAAGCCGAGGAAGCCGGGGCGGCCGTCGTCGAGCACGGGGGCCTCGTCCAGCAGGTGGCGGCGGCGCACGCCGAGCCAGTCGAGCAGGGCGGCCGCGCCGCCGCCCTCGCCGGTGCCGTCGCCGTGCTCCGCGTCCGGGTCCAGCCCCTGTCCCCGGCCCACGCCCCAGACCGCGGCGAGCGGCTCGGACGTGGTGGGCCGGGTGGCGGCCACGCGGGCCAGGTCGCGGCCGGTGAGCGCGTTGAACAGGGAGGACTTGCCGGAGCCCGTCGCCCCGAAGAACCCGACCACGGTGTGCTCCGCGGAGAGTGCCTGGCGCTCCCCGGCCGCGCGCACGACGGCGTCGGCCCCGGCCACGACGTCCTCGGGCAGGCGGCCCGCGGCCAGCTCGGCGGCCTCACCGAGGGCGTCCAGGCGGGGGGCCAGGGCGGGGGTGTCGCGGCGGCTCATCGGGGCTCCTCCCCCGCCTCGGCGGCGGACGGGACGTGCTCGGGCCCGGTCGGGCCGTCGACGCCGGCGGCCACCCCGCGGCGCAGCACCGGCACGAGGGCGCGCAGCTCCTCGGTGGCCTGCGGCTCGCGCTCGAGGTGGAGCAGCGGCAGGAAGCGGTCCGCGAGCACGGTCTCGAGGAAGGCCCGCACGCGGTGCTCGAGCAGCTCATCGGCCCGCCGGGCCATGCGGCGCACGGCGTCCTCGCCGAAGATCGACTCGAGCAGCTTCTGCCCGACGACGGCGGCGCCGCCGGCGATGCCGACCTCGATGCCCGCGAGTCCGCCGGTGGAGGCGAACGAGATGATCATGAGGGCCACGGCCGCGCCGTTCACGCCGGTGGCCGCCAGGCGGGCGCGCGTGCGCTTGCCCGCGCCCTCCTCCTGGACCAGTGCCAAGACGTCCGACTGCCAGTCCCGCACGACGTCGGCCGCCCGCGCCGACGTGTCCGGCGCCAGGGCGCCCAGGTCGCGCCCGGCCACGAGGGCCCGGCCCGCCGGCTCGGACGCCCAACGCCGCTCGATCTGCTCGGCGGCCGCGGCAGCCGCCTCGACCATCACGGCGTGCAGGCCGGTCTCGAGCGCGGTCTCGACCTCTTCGGGCGGGGCCGGGCGCCCGCGCACCAGGGCGCCGAGGCGGTCCCGCAGCCGGCCGATCGTGGTCTCGACGCCGCGGAAGAACTCCCCCGTGCCCACGAAGTCCTGCCAGCGGGAGAGCACCTCGCCGCGCAGCAGCGTGCCGTCCGAGGTGGCCTCACGGACCCGGCCGACGGCCTGGTCCGTGGAGTCCCCCACGATCCGGGCGAGCAGGTCCGCGGCATGCCGCTGCTCCTCCTCGGCGCGGGCCAGGTCGGCGACGCGGGCGGCCAGCTGGCCCAGCACGCCGTCCACGGTCCGGCGGGCGACAGCGCCGCGCGCCTGGGCGTCGGCGGCGAGGGTCTCGAGCCAGGCGCGCAGGCCCGCGACGTGCTCCTGCGGGAGCAGACCGCGCTCGTCGAAGCGGGTCTCGGGGATCACGTGGATCCGGGCGTCGGCGAGGCCGCGCTCGGTGAGCATGCGCCGCAGGTCCGGGGTGATGTCCTCCGCCGCGCCCTCGGGCACGCGGCCGAGCACGACGGCCACGGTGATGTCGCGGGCGGCGGCCTCGTCCAGCAGCTGCCAGGGCACGGCGTCGGCGTAGCGGTGCGCCGTCGTCGTGAAGATCCACAGGTCGGCGGCCTCGAGGAGCTGCCGGGCCAGCGCGCGGTTCTGGTCCGCCACGGAGTCGATGTCCGGGGCGTCCACGAGGGCGATGCCCGAGGGCAGTGCGGGCTCGGCCACGAGCGCGACCGTGTCCATCGCGGACTGGTCGGGTTCGACGGGGCCGGCGGCCGCGTCGCGGTGCACGCTGACGCGGGCGAGGTCGGGCAGCACCCGCGGGCCCGTGAACCAGTGGGCGTCGGCGGGGTTGTGCAGCAGCAGCGGCTGGCGCGTGGTGGGCCGCAGGGCGGAGGAGCGGGAGACCTCGTGGCCGACGAGCGCGTTCACCAGCGTGGACTTGCCCGCACCGGTGGAGCCGCCCACGACGGCCAGCAGCGGCGCGTCGAGCGAGTCGAGGCGGGGCAGCACGTAGTCGTCGATCTGGTGCAGGGTGCGCTCGCGCTCGGCGCGGTCCTGCCCCGCGGTGACGGTCTCGAAGGGCAGCTCGAGCGCGGCGAGGTGCTCGCGCACGCGACGGACGGCCGTGTCGACGCCGAGGTCTGGGGCGTTCTGATCCGTGTGTGGCACGTGGGCCATCGTCTCACGGGCGCGCACCGGCCGCCCATCCCGCCGGCCCGGCGGACGGAAACGACGGAAGCCCGGTCCGCAGGGACCGGGCCTCCTGTCACTCGGGTGACCCCAGCGGGATTTGAACCCGCGTTACCGCCGTGAGAGGGCGGCGTACTAGGCCGCTATACGATGGGGCCGAGCGCGCTGTCCGCGTGTGCGGAAGCGATGCCGTGGAGACCTTCTTCTGCGCCTGCGTCTCCTGTTCAGGCGGCGGATGCGTTCATCCGCCCGTGCCGTTCCGGTCCGAGGACCGGGCGGCGACTGCGTGACCCCAGCGGGATTTGAACCCGCGTTACCGCCGTGAGAGGGCGGCGTACTAGGCCGCTATACGATGGGGCCGTGCGCCACGTCCGAGCGTCTCCGCCCGTGCGCGTTCATTGAGTCCGAAGACTCGCTGGGGTACCAGGACTCGAACCTAGAATGACGGTACCAGAAACCGTTGTGTTGCCAATTACACCATACCCCACTGTCGGTCAAGCATGCCTGACCGATGTGCATCATATTCATGAGCTCGGTGTTCCCGGATCTCTCCGGCAACGAGTAAGAACTCTACACCCTCCGGGCGACGTGTGCAAAATCGGCGGGTCAGGCCGCCAGCCAGGTCCGCAGCCCGCCGATCGCCCGCATCCGCCAGCATGCGTGCTCCTCGTCCCAGAGCGGCTCCTCCGCCCCGCCGTGGGCGGGGGCGTCGGGGCTCATCCACACCGGAACGAGCCCCGCCGACCGGGCCCCCTCGACGTCGTGACGCAGGCTGTCCCCCACCATGAGGGTGCGTCCCGGGTCCGTGCCCAGGCGGGAGCAGCCGGCCAGGAAGGGGGCCGGGTCCGGCTTCGGGGCCCCGGCCGTGTCCGAGCCGATCAGCACCTCGACCCACTCCAGACCGAGGGCGTCGGCCTTGCCGCGCTGGTAGGCCTCCACGTTGTTCGTGACGATCCCCACGCCACGGCCTGTTCCCCGCACCTCGGCGAGGACGTCGACGGTCGCGGGGAACAGCGCCCAGTGCCCGCGCACGACCTCTTCGTAGTCGGTGGTCCACAGGCCGTCGAGCGGGGTCGCCGCGTCCTCGGGCACGCCGAGCGCGCGCAGGGCGTCGGCCACGCGGGCCAGCCGCTGCTCCTCGAACGTCAGCTTCCCGGCCACGTAGCGCCCGTAGTGGCCGCCGGCGTCGGACGCGAAGGCGTCGGTGGCCTCAGCCAGCACCGCCGGGTCGACGTCGGCGGCCCCGGCCCACTGCCGGCGCACCGTCGCGTCGAACGCGGCGTGCTGGGCGGAGCGCAGATCCAGCAGCGTGTCGTCCAGGTCGAAGAGGACGGCGTCCCAGGCCGGCGGCGCGGGCGCGCCCGCGGACCCGCCGGCCGGCGTCGTGCTCACGCCCCGGCTCATGCGTCGGCGGGCTGGTCCTGGTCCAGGCCCTGTTCCGCGGCGAAGCGGTCCAGACGGGCGAGCGCGGAGTCCCGGCCCAGGATCTCGAGCGACTCGAAGAGCGGCGGGGACACCTTGCGGCCGGTCACCGCGACGCGCACCGGGCCGAACGCCTGGCGCGGCTTGAGGCCCAGGCCGTCGATGAGGGCGGCCCGCAGCGCCGCCTCGATGCGCTCGGTGGTGAACTCGTCCTCGGGCAGGGCGGCCAGCGCCTCCCGGGCCGCGGCGACGGCGGCGCCCAGGTCCGCCGGCATGCCCTTGAGGGCGCCTTCGGCGGTCCGGACGTCCCGGTCCGCCGTGAAGAGGAAGGTGAGCATCTCGACGGCCTCACCGAGCAGCTGCACGCGCTCCTGCACGAGCGGGGCCGCGGCGGTGAGGACCTCCATCTCCCGCTCCGTCAGGTGCTCGCCCACGAGGCCGGCCGCGTGCAGGTAGGGCACGAGACGGTCACGGAAGTCGGCCACGTCGAGCATGCGCACGTGCGTGCCGTTGATCGCGATCGCCTTCTTCTCGTCGAAGCGGGCGGGGTTGGCCAGCACCTTGTGCACGTCGAAGTGCTCCACGAACTGCTGCGGGGTGAAGATGTCCTCGTCCGCGGAGAGGGACCAGCCCAGCAGGCCGAGGTAGTTCAGCAGGCCCTCCGGGATGAAGCCGTTGTCCCGGTGCAGGAACAGGTTGGCCTGCGGATCGCGCTTGGACAGCTTCTTGTTGCCCTCGCCCATCACGTAGGGCAGGTGGCCGAACACCGGCATGTACCGGGCGACGCCGATCGCGTGCAGGGCGCGGTAGAGCGCGATCTGGCGCGGAGTGGACGAGAGCAGGTCCTCGCCGCGCAGCACGTGGGTGATGCCCATGAGCGCGTCGTCCACCGGGTTCACGAGGGTGTACAGCGGCGAGCCGTCCGCGCGGACCACCACGAAGTCCGGCACGGAGCCGGCCTTGAAGGTGATCTCCCCGCGCACCAGGTCGGTGAAGGTGATGTCCTCGTCCGGCATGCGCAGCCGCCAGACCGGCGCGCGGCCCTCGGCCTCGAAGGCGGCGATCTGCTCGTCCGTGAGGTCACGGTCGTGGCCGTCGTAGCCCAGCTTGGGGTCGCGGCCGGCGGCCCGGTGACGGGCCTCGGTCTCCTCGGGGCTCGAGTAGGACGGGTAGATGTATCCGCCGGCCTTGAGCTTCTCGATCACGTCCGCGTAGATCTCCCCACGCTGGGACTGACGGTATGGCTCGTGCGGACCGCCGACCTCGACGCCCTCGTCCCAGTCGATCCCGAGCCAGCGCATCGCCTCGAGCAGCTGCTGGTAGGACTCCTCCGAATCGCGCTTGGCATCCGTGTCCTCGATGCGGAACACGAGGGTGCCGCCGGTGTGCCGCGCCCAGCCCCAGTTGAACAGGACGGTGCGGATCAGCCCCACGTGGGGGGTGCCGGTGGGCGAGGGGGCGAAGCGCACGCGCACGGGGGTCTCGGCGTCCACCTGGGG
>NZ_JABFBA010000009.1:76070-95538 GCF_017168445.1 Micrococcus sp. KRD026
GGGGCGTTCTCGGACACGGGGGCGGTGGCGTCAGTCATGATGCCCCGAGTCTACGCGGGGGCCCGGACGGCGTAGTCGGGCGCCTGCGTCAGCGGCGGAAGACGGTGGCCAGGACGCCGATCCCCTCGACCTCGGCCTCGACGCGCTGGCCCTCCTGGACCGTCCCGACCCCGCCCGGGGTGCCGGTCAGGATCACGTCGCCGGGCAGGAGGGTGAACATCTCCGAGGCCGCGGCCACGAGCTCGCGGACGCCGAAGACCATGTCCGCCGTCGTGCCGTCCTGGCGGGTCTCGCCGTCGAGCCGGGACGTGATGCGCAGGCCGCCGGCCGGCTCCACGTCCAGCTCGGTCTCGATCCACGGGCCCAGCGGGCAGGCGCCGTCGAAGCCCTTGGCGCGGGCCCACTGCAGGTCGGTGCGCTGGGCGTCGCGGGCGGTGAGGTCGTTGCCCACGGTGTAGCCGAACACGACGTCGTCCACGCGGCTCACCGGCACGTCCTTGCAGATGGTGCCGATGACGACGGCGAGCTCGGCCTCGTAGGAGACCTCGTCCGACCAGCTCGGCAGGGTCACGGGCTCGTTCGGACCCACGACGGCGGTGTTCGGCTTGAGGAAGAACTGCGGCGAGGCGGGGACCTCGTTGCCGAGCTCCTTCGCGTGGTCGGCCCAGTTGCGGCCGACGCCCACGATCTTCGAACGCGGGATGATCGGGGCCACGAGACGCACGTCCTCGAGGCGGTGGGTGGTGCCGGTGGGCTGGATCCCGTGGAAGAACGGGTCGCCCTGCAGGGCGGTGATGCTCAGCTCGGCGGGGTCGGCGTCGGCCGGGCCCTCCACGATGCCGTAGGTCGGTTCGGCCTGGTCCACGAAACGGGCGATGCGCATGGGGGTCAGCGTAATGGGTGAGCGGCGGTCGCCGTCGCCGGACACCCACTCGATGCCAGCCCCGCTGACGCCGCGAACCAGACGATTCGGCCGCGGCGGACGGCCTGAGGCGACCGATTCGTCTGGCTCGCGGGCGGATTCGTCTGGCTCAGCGCGGCGCGGTGCGGAGCGGGGCGGGTCCAGGCCGCTCAGCAGCAGCGGCTGCCCGGATTGGCCTCCTGGCGCGCGTACTCGGCCCGCCAGAACTCCCGCTCGGTCATCGGCGCGCGTTCCGGATGGTGCGCCCGGTGGTGGGCCACGTACGCGTCGTACTTCCCCTCGCCGGAGAGCTGGCGGACCCACCAGCGCGCCCGGGCCCACACGCTGGGCCGAGACGGGCCGGCCGGGCCCTCCGCGGAGGAGGGCCCGGCCGGCGTCGCGCGCGGATCGGCCACGTCAGTGACCCCGCACCGGCTGCCGGTCCGCCGGCAGCGCGTCCCACTTCCGCTGCAGCTCCTTCTCCTCGGCCGTGGCGAACAGCCCGGCCGGGGCGAAGCGCTGCGAGGGCACGTACGGGTCCTGGTGGTCGATGACCTCGGTGCCGCGGAAGGCGCGCACCGTGGCGAGCACCGACGTCGTGATGACGATCAGCGCCAACACCAGGAAGACGACGGAGAGCGTGCCCTGGATGAAGGTGTTGCGGACCACGGCCTCCATGGCCGGCACGGACTTCGCGGCGCCGAAGCTCGTCTTCCCCGCCGCCAGCGCGTCCTGGAACGCGCGATGCTGCGCCCAGTAGCCCACCGCCGGGATGGAGGAGAAGATCTTCTGGAACGACGCCACGGTGGTGACCACGGTGATGAACGCCAGCGGCAGCGCCACGATCCACAGGCCCCGGAAGTCCCGGCGGCGCGCGACGATCGTCAGGACGACGGCGAGCGCGATCGCCGCGAGCAGCTGGTTGGCGATGCCGAACAGCGGGAACAGCGTGTTGATGCCGCCCAGCGGATCGGTGACGCCCATGATCAGCACGGCGCCCCACGCGGCCACCATGATAGCCGTGCAGACCCACGCGCCCACGCGCCACGAGGTGTCCTTGAAGCGCGGGACCACGTTGCCCAGGGAGTCCTGGAGCATGAACCGGGCCACGCGGGTGCCGGCGTCGACGGCGGTGAGGATGAACAGCGCCTCGAACATGATCGCGAAGTGGTACCAGAAGCCCATGAGCGCGTCGCCGCCCACGAGCTGGCCCATGATGTGCGCCAGGCCGACCGCGAGGGTGGGGGCGCCGCCGGTGCGGGAGACCACGGTCTCCTCGCCCACGAGGTCGGCCAGGTGGGTCAGGTCCCCGGGGGTGAGGTTCACGCCGGCCAGGCCGAGGCCCATGACGAAGTCGACGGCGGTCTCCGGGGTGCCGCCGGTGAGGGCGGCCGGGGAGTTCATGGCGAAGTAGATGCCGCGGTCGAGCGAGACGGCGGCCACGAGCGCCATGATGGCCACGAAGGCCTCCATGAGCATGCCGCCGTAGCCGATGAAGCGGGTCTGCCGCTCCTTCTCCACCATCTTGGGCGTCGTGCCCGAGGCGATCAGCGCGTGGAAGCCGGAGAGCGCACCGCACGCGATGGTGACGAACAGGAACGGGAACAGCGAACCGGGCCACACCGGGCCGGTCTGGCCCGAGGCGAACTCGGAGAACGCGGGGGTGCCGATGCGCGGCTGCACGACGACGATGGCCAGCGCGAGACCGGCGATCACGCCGATCTTCATGAAGGTGGACAGGTAGTCGCGCGGCGCGAGCAGCAGCCACACGGGGAGCACGGCCGCGACGAACCCGTAGATGATCACGGCCCAGGCGATGGTGGTGCGGTCCAGGGTGAACAGGGCCGCGCCCCACTCGGTCCCGGCCACCCAGCCGCCGCCGATGATGGCCGCCAGGAGCAGGACGAACCCGATCACGGAGATCTCGGTGATGCGGCCCGGGCGGATCCAGCGCAGGTACACGCCCATGAAGAGCGCGATCGGGATGGTCATGGCCACGGAGAACACGCCCCACGGGGACTCGCCCAGGGCGTTGACCACCACGAGGGCCAGGATGGCCGTGATGATCACCATGATCAGCAGGGTCGCGACGATCGCGGCGGTGCCCCCGACGCGGCCCAGCTCGTCCCGGGCCATCTGGCCGAGCGAGCGGCCGCCGCGGCGCATCGAGAAGAACAGGACGAGGTAGTCCTGGACCGCGCCGGCCAGGATCACGCCGACGATGATCCAGATGGTGCCGGGCAGGTAGCCCATCTGCGCGGCGAGCACGGGGCCCACGAGCGGACCGGCGCCGGCGATGGCCGCGAAGTGGTGGCCGTAGAGCACGCGGCGGTCGGTGGCCACGTAGTCCCGGCCGTCGGCCCGGTACTCGGCCGGGGTGGCGCGGGTGTCGTCCGGGTGGACGATCATGCGCTCGACGTACTTCGAGTAGAAGCGGTAGCCGATCGCGAACGTCGCCACGGCGGCGAACACGAACCAGATCGCGTTGATCGTCTCGCCGCGGTGCAGGGCGAGCATGGTCCAGGCGACGCCGCCGAGCAGGGCGACGGCCACCCAGACGGCGATCTTCGCGGGCGTCCAGCGGGGCCGGCCGGCGGCCTCGGTGGGCGGGAGGTCTTCCGGCGTCGTGGCCGGGAGTGGGGCGCCCTCGGCGGCCGCGGAGGAGCGGTGCGAGCTCACGGGGGTCTCCGTTCGTGGGGTGGGGTCAGACGAGGCGGTGCAGCCAGCCGTGGCGGTCCTCGACGCGCCCGGTCTGGATGCCCTCGAGCTCGGTGCGGATCTTCAGGGCCACGTCGGCCCCGCCGGCGGACTCGATCACGTCGTCGCCGTCGAGCAGACGGCCGATCGGGGTCACGACGGCGGCGGTGCCGCACGCGAAGACCTCGGTGATCTCGCCCGAGCGGACGCCCTCGGCCCACTCGGCGAGGGTGACGCGACGCTCCTCGACGGTCAGGCCCATGTCCCGGCCGAGCTGGAGGATCGAGGAGCGGGTGACGCCCTCGAGGATCGTGCCGGTGAGCGCCGGGGTGACGAGGCGGCCGTCGGCGTGCACGAAGAACACGTTCATGCCGCCGAGCTCCTCGATCGCGTCGTCGTGGTACTGGTCGAGGAACACGACCTGGTCGGCGCCCTTCGCCGCGGCCTGCAGCTGGGGCAGCAGCGAGGCGGCGTAGTTGCCGCCGGTCTTGGCCGCGCCCGTGCCGCCCTTGCCGGCGCGGGCGTAGTCACGCGAGACCCAGATGGTCACCGGCTTGAGCTCGCCGCCGAAGTAGTTGCCGGCCGGCGAGGCGATCACCATGTACCGCACCTGCCGGGCCGGGCGGACGCCGAGGAACGCCTCGGAGGCGAACATGAAGGGGCGCAGGTAGAGGGACTGGCCCGGGCCGGTGGGCACCCAGGCCCGGTCCGCCTCGAGCTGGGCCTGCAGCGAGCCGAGGAACAGCTCCTCGGGCAGCTCCGGCAGGGCCAGGCGGCGGGCGGAGCGGTTCAGGCGGGCCGCGTTGGCCTCGGGGCGGAACGTCCACACCGACCCGTCCTCGTGCCGGTAGGCCTTCAGGCCCTCGAAGATCTCCTGGCCGTAGTGCAGCACGGCGGCCGCGGGGTCCAGGGACAGCGGGCCGTAGGGCTCCACGCGGGCGTCATGCCACGCGCCGCCGTCCTCGTCCCAGGTCCAGTCGATCGAGACCATGTGGTCCGTGAAGACGTTGCCGAAACCGGGGTCCTGGAGGATCTCGACGCGCTGCTGATCGGACATCGGGGACAGATGTGGTTGCCGCGTGAACACGGTCTCGGACACGGTGGGATCACTCCTCGTGACGGGTGACGGATGGGGACGGCTCCGGTGCCGGGCACGACGCGCGGGGGGCCACGGCGCCGGGCGTGGCACACGCCACAGGCCGTCGCCCCATCCTAGACCCGGCGTCGACGCGCCGGGCCCGCGCGTCAGACCCGCGCGGCGACGTCGGCGCCCACCTCGGCGGTGGTGCCCCGCGCGCCGTCCACCCGGTCCTTCAGGTGCGCCCACACCGCGGTGCGCACGCGCGCCGCGGCGCCGGTCTCGCCCACGTGCTCGAGCAGCAGGGCGGCGGAGAGGATGGCGGCCACGGGGTCGGCGATCCCCTGGCCCGCGATGTCCGGAGCGGAGCCGTGGACCGGCTCGAACATCGACGGCGCCGTGCCCTCGACGTTGATGTTGCCGGAGGCGGCGAGCCCGATGCCGCCGGTCACGGCCGCGGCGAGGTCCGTGATGATGTCCCCGAACAGGTTGTCCGTCACGATCACGTCGAAGCGGGCCGGGTCCGTCGCCAGGAAGATCATGGCGGCGTCGACGTGCATGTAGTCCCAGGTGACCGCGGGGAAGTCGGCCGCCACGGACTCCACGGTGCGGCGCCACAGGTGGCCGGCGTGGACCAGGACGTTGTGCTTGTGCACGAGCGTGAGGCGCTTGCGCTCGCCCGCGTCGGCGCGACGGAAGGCGTCCTCGACGACGCGGCGCACGCCGAACGCCGTGTTCACGGAGACCTCCGTGGCGATCTCGTGCGGGGTGTCCACGCGGATCGCACCGCCGTTGCCCACGTACGGCCCCTCCGTGCCCTCGCGCACCACGGTGAAGTCGATCTCGCCGGGCGCGGCCAGGGGGCTGACGGCGCCGGGCAGCAGGGTGGCCGGGCGCAGGTTCACGCCGTGGTCCAGCGCGAAGCGCAGCTTGAGCAGCATGCCGCGCTCGATCAGCCCGGACGGGATGCGCTCGTCCCCGGGCGCGGCGCCGACGGCCCCGAACAGGATCGCGTCGTGGCGGCGAAGGGACTCGAGGACCTCGTCCGTGAGCGCCTCGCCGGTCTCGAGCCAGTGCTCCGCACCCAGCGGATACGGGGTGAGCCGGGCCTCCGGACGCCCCTCGGCACGCAGCGCCGCCTGCAGGACGGCGGCGGCCTGGTCGGTGACCTCGGGGCCGATGCCGTCGCCGCCGATGACGGCGATGTCCAAGGGGTCTGCGGAGCTGCGTGTGGTCTCGGTCATGGCCCTCAGGCTACGCGCGGCACGCGTGAGGACCACATCGTGTGACACCCGGTCTCACCCTCCGGACGGACTCAGTCCTCGGCGGGCTCCTCGTGCCGCGGGAAGACCGGCTGCGGGGCGGGCAGCGGGGTGCCGGGGACCAGGTCCTCGTGGAACGCGGCGAAGGACCGCGGGCCGGTGCCGGACGCGCCGGTGCGGCCGGCGTCGCCCTCGGCGGGGACGCCGAGCAGGTCCAGCAGCCGCGAGGCCGAGCCGGGCATCACCGGCTGCGCGAGCAGGGCCACCCGGCGCACGGCCTGCAACGTCACGTACAGCACCGTGCGCATGCGCGGCTCGTCCGTCTTGCGCAGCACCCACGGGGCCTGGTCCGCGAAGTAGGCGTTGATCTCACCGAGCACGCGCCAGGTCTCCTCGAGCGCGTCGTGGAAGTCCTGCACCGCGTACGCGGACCGGGAGCGCTCCAGCAGGGCGTCGACCTGGGCCAGGACGGCGCGGTCCGCCTCGGTGAACTCGCCCGGCTCGGGCACGGCGGCGCCGCAGTTCTTGGCCACCATGGACAGCGAGCGCTGGGCGAGGTTGCCGAGGTTGTTGGCCAGGTCCGCGTTCTTGCGGCTCACCACGGCCTCGTGGCTGTAGGAACCGTCCGCGCCGAACGGGAACTCGCGCAGCAGGAAGAAGCGAATGGCGTCCAGGCCGTACCGGGCCACCCATTCCCGCGGGTGCACCACGTTGCCCAGGGACTTGGACATCTTGGCCCCGTTGTTGTTCAGGAAGCCATGGATCATGACGCGGCGCGGCAGCTCGAGGCCGGCCGACATGAGGAACGCGGGCCAGAAGATGCAGTGGAACCGGGAGATGTCCTTGCCGATCACGTGCAGGTCCGCCGGCCAGTAGCGCGCGAACGCCTCCGGGTCCTCCGCCGGCCAGCCCGCGCCGGTGAGGTAGTTCGTCAACGCGTCGACCCAGACGTAGGTGACGTGGTCGGCGCGCCGGTCGGCGTCGGCGGCGTCGGGGTCCGCGGGCGCCGGCAGGTCGATGCCCCACTGGAAGGAGGTCCGGGAGATGGACAGGTCCTCGAGCCCGGCCTCCACGAAGCGGATGACCTCGTTGAAGCGGTACCGGGGGGCGGCGAAGTCCGGGTGCTCGCGGTAGTGGTCCAGCAGCGGCTGCTGGTACTTGGACAGGCGGAAGAAGTAGGACTCCTCCTCCGTCCACGTCACCTCGGTGCCGGTCTCGACGGCGCGGCGCACCCCGTCCTGACCCACCTCGGTCTCGTCCTCGCCGAAGTAGCGTTCGTCCCGCACGGAGTACCAGCCGGCGTAGGAGCCGAGGTAGATGTCCCCGTTGGCCTCCATCCGCCGCCAGATCTCGCGGACGGCCTCGGCGTGGTCCGTGTCCGTGGTGCGGATGAAGCGGTCGTAGGAGATGTCCAGGACGTCGTCGTCCATCTCCTTGAAGACGGCGGCGTTGCGCGTGGCCAGCTCGAGGGCGCTCACGCCCTGCTGCTGCGCCGTCTGCTCCATCTTCTGGCCGTGCTCGTCCGTGCCGGTCAGGAAGCGCACATCCCGCCCGTCGAGCCGCTGGAAGCGGGCCATCGCGTCCGAGGCGATGTACTCGTAGGCGTGGCCGATGTGCGGCTCGCCGTTCGGGTAGGAGATGGCCGTGGTCAGGTAGTACGGGGCGCGGGCGTCAGTCACAGTCGTCGAGTCTAGCCGCGGGGCCGGGGCCCGCGCCGAGGACGACGTCGTCCGCGCCGGCGTCCGGGACGCCGTCGGCGGTCACCTGCAGATGGCCCGGCGCAGGCCGCAGGTGGAGGTGGGCCCACGGGGCCACCACGAGCACGGACGCCCCGATCATCTCGGTCAGCTCCTCCGCGTGGGTCGCCACGTGGTAGGCCAGGGTGCTGCGCCCGATCCCGAAGACGAGCGGCACCGCCTCGAGGACGATCGCGCCGAAGAAGAACACCGCGCCGCCCGCCACCGTCAGCGCTCGGGTCCGGCGGGGCAGGGCGACGGTGCACAGCGCGAGCAGCCCGAGGACGACGATCGCGGCCGGCGCGCCGAGGATCAGCCACTGGAACGCGGGCAGCGGGTTCTCCCCCGCGAACGGCAGAACCTCCCACAGCTGGCCGGCCTGCTCGTGGAGCTGCGTCGATTCGTCCAGGCTCATGGGGCCGCCAGCAGGGCCGCGGGGGTCAGCCACGCGAGCAGGCTCCGCCGCCGATCCGCCCCCAGCGCGCGGCGCACGAGACCCACCGTGGTGAAGCCCGCGGCCCCCAGCAGGAGCAGGCCCGAGCTCCACCACGCCGTGAGGTTGGCCTCGTGGTTCACGTCGAAGACCTCGCGCCACCACGGCACCTGCCGCGGGCCCAGCCCGAACACGAAGGGGAGGGCGAACGACCAGGCGGCGAGCAGGACACTGACGCCGATCAGCCCGCCCGCCGCGCGCCGGGCCCAGCGGCCCTGCACGCCCGGAGGCGTGGCGGGGCGGGCCGCTGCGGCGCGCGCGGTCGGGGCGGGTGCGGGGCGGGGCTCGGCTGGACGCGACATGGACACCATCTCAACACAGGGCGACGCGCGCCGGCCCCGCGTTGCCCGCCCGGGCGTCGACGGGTCAGACGGAGAGGTCCACCTCGGCCGCACGGGCGGCGCCGATGGCCGCGGCCAGCGTGGCCGCGGTGTCCCCGGAGAGGGCCCCGTCCAGGGTCAGTACGGCCAGGGCGGCGCCCTCGTCGTCGCGCGAGACGTCCATGCCGGCGATGTTCACGCCCTGCACCCCGAGGGCCTGGCCCAGGACGCCGATCACGCCCGGGCGGTCCTGGTAGGCGAACACGAGCAGGTGGTCGGCCAGCGGCACCTCGAGCTCGTGCCGGTCCACGCCCACGAGCTTCTGCACCTGGCGCGGGCCGGTGAGCGTGCCGGTGACGGCCGTCTGGGAGCCCTGCGCGGTCGCGGCGCGCACCGTGACGGTGTTGCGGTAGGACTCGGACACCGCGGTGGTGGTGAGGCGGCACTCGACGCCGCGCTGCTCGGCCAGCACGGGGGCGTTCACGTAGGAGACCTGGTCCGAGACGATGTCCGTGAACACGCCCTTCAGGGCGGCCAGGCGCATCGCGGAGACGTCGTGCTCGGCGATCTCACCGGCGATCTCCACCTCGACGGCCGTGATGGACTGCTCGCCCACCAGCGCGGTGAGCACGCGGCCCAGCTTCTCGGCCAGCGGCAGGCCGGGGCGCACGTCCTCGTGGATCGCGCCGCCGGCCACGTTCACGGCGTCCGGCACGAGCTCGCCGGAGAGGGCCAGGCGCACGGAGCCGGCGACGGCGACGCCCGCCTTCTCCTGGGCCTCGGCGGTCGAGGCGCCCAGGTGGGGGGTGACCACGGCGGAGTCGTGGGCGAAGAACGCCAGGTCGGTGGCCGGCTCGGAGCTGAAGACGTCGATGCCGGCGCCCCCGATGGTCCCGGTCTCGAGCGCGCGGGCGAGGGCGTCCTCGTCCACGAGGCCGCCGCGGGCCACGTTCACGATGATCGCGGTGTCCTTCATGCGGGCGAACTGCTCATCGCCGATCATGCCGACCGTCTCGGGGGTCTTGGGCATGTGGATCGTGACCACGTCGGCGCGCTCGAGCAGCTCGTCCAGCTCCACGAGGCTCGCGCCGAGCTGCTGCGCCCGGGCGGTGGTCACGTAGGGGTCGTAGGCGAGGATCTCCATGCCGAACGCCTTCATGCGCTCGGCCACGAGCGCGCCGATGCGGCCCAGGCCGATCACGCCCAGCCGCTTGCCGTACAGCTCGACGCCCGTGTACTTCGACCGCTTCCACTCCCCCGCCTTCAGCGAGCCGTTGGCGGCCGCGATGTTGCGGGCGGCGGCCAGGATGTGGCCGCAGGTGAGCTCGGCGGCGGAGATGATGTTCGACGTCGGCGCGTTGACGACCATGACGCCGGCCTCGGTGGCGGCGGGCACGTCCACGTTGTCCAGTCCGACGCCGGCGCGCGCGATGACCTTCAGCTGCGGCGCGGCGGCGATCGCCTCGGCGTCCATCTGGGTGGCCGAGCGGATCAGCACCGCGTCGACGTCGCGCAGGTCCTCGAGGAGGCGGGCGCGGTCGGCGCCGTCCGTGCGGCGGATCTCGAAGTCGGGGCCGAGGGCCTCGACGGTGGCGGGCGAGAGTTCCTCGGCGATCAGGACGACGGGCTGGGCTGCGCTCACGGGTGCTCCTGGAGGTGTGGTGCGGTGGGATGGAAGGCGGGCCGGCCCGCGCTCCGGTCCGAGCCTAGACGCGTGACCGGGCCGTGGCCGGAATGCGACGCCGGCCCCGGAGCGCGATGCCCGGGGCCGGCGTCGGGGGCTCGGGCGGCTCAGCGGGCCGCCGTGCCCTCGGTGTAGTCGTCGTCCGCGTCCTTGAGCCAGGAGAACATCTGGCGCAGCTCGCGGCCGGTCTTCTCGATCGGGTGGGCCTCGCCCCGGGCGCGCAGCTCCTTGAACTCGGGCGCACCGGCCTTCTGGTCGTCCATGAAGCGCTTCGCGAAGGCGCCGGACTGGATGTCGGCGAGGACCGCCTTCATGTTCTCCTTCACGTCGGGGGTGATGACGCGGGGGCCGGAGACGTAGTCGCCGTACTCCGCGGTGTCGGAGATGGACCAGCGCTGCTTGGCGATGCCGCCCTCGACCATGAGGTCGACGATGAGCTTCAGCTCGTGCAGCACCTCGAAGTAGGCGATCTCGGGCTGGTAGCCGGCCTCGGTGAGGGTCTCGAAGCCGTACTGCACGAGCTGGGAGGCGCCGCCGCAGAGCACGGCCTGCTCGCCGAACAGGTCGGTCTCGGTCTCCTCGGTGAAGGTCGTCTCGATGACGCCGGCGCGGGTGCCGCCCACGGCCTTGGCGTAGGACAGGGCGAGGGCGTGGGCCTGGCCGGAGGCGTCCTTCTCGACGGCGATCAGCGCGGGCACGCCGCGGCCGGCCTCGAACTCGCGGCGCACCACGTGGCCCGGTCCCTTGGGGGCGACCAGGGCGACGTCGACGCCCTCGGGGGCCTGGATGTAGCCGAAGCGCACGTTGAAGCCGTGCGCGAAGAAGAGGGCGTCGCCCTCCTGCAGGTTGCCGGCGATGTGCTGGTCGTACACGTCGGCCTGGACCTGGTCCGGGGTGAGGATCATGATCAGGTCGGCCTCGGCGGCGGCGGTGGCGACGTCGACGACGCGCAGGCCCTCGGCCTCGGCCTTGGCGCGGGACTTGGAGCCCTCGGCGAGGCCGATGCGCACGTCCACGCCGGAGTCGCGCAGCGACAGGGCGTGGGCGTGGCCCTGGGAGCCGTAGCCGATGACGGCCACGGTGCGGCCCTGGATGATCGACAGGTCGGCGTCGTCGTCGTAGAACTTCTTCACGGTCATGCTGTTCTCCTCACGGGATGGGTGGATCGGGACGGGTCAGCGGGCCAGGGCGCGGTCGGTCATGGACCGCGGCCCCCGGGCGAGGGCGAGGGTGCCCGAGCGGACGAGCTCACGCACGCCGTAGGGCTCCATCATCTCGAGGAAGGCCTCGAGCTTGTCACGGGTGCCGGTGGCCTCGAGGGTCAGGGACTCCGGGGCCACGTCGACGACGTGGGCGCGGAACAGGTCGGCCGCCTGGACGACCTGACCGCGGGTGGCGGCATCGGCGCGCACCTTCACGAGCAGGTGGTCGCGCTGAACGGAGGAGTCGGGCGTGAGCTCGACGACCTTGATCACGTTGATCAGCTTGTTCAGCTGCTTGGTGACCTGCTCGAGCAGGTCCGTGTCGGCGTCGACGACCACGGTAATCCGGGACAGGCCCTCGACCTCCGTGACGCCCACGGCCAGCGAGTGGATGTTGAATGCGCGCCGGGCGAAGAGGCCGGCCACGCGGGTCAGGGTGCCGGGCACGTCCTCGACGAGCACGGACAGGGTGTGGCGTTCCATCGGTTGCCCTCCTCAGTCTTCCTGGTCCCAGTCGGGCGTCATGCCCCGGGCCACCTGGATCGCGTCGTTGCTGACCCCCGCGGGGACCATCGGCCAGACCATGGCGTCGCGGGAGACCACGAAGTCCACGATCACGGGGCGGTCGTCGATGGCCAGGGCCTGGCGGATGGTGTCGTCCAGGTCCTCCCGACGGTCGCAGCGCAGGCCCGCGGCGCCGTAGGCGTCGGCGAGCTTGACGAAGTCCGGCACCCGGGCGGTGTCGTGGCCCGTGTTCAGGTCCGTGTTCGAGTAGCGCCCGTCGTAGAAGAGGGTCTGCCACTGACGCACCATGCCCAGCGAGGAGTTGTTGATCACCGCGATCTTGATGGGGATGCGGTTGATCACGCACGTGGCGAGCTCCTGGTTGGTCATCTGGAAGCAGCCGTCGCCGTCGATGGCCCAGACCACGCGGTCGGGCTCGCCCACCTGCGCCCCCATCGCGGCGGGGACGGCGAAGCCCATCGTCCCGAGGCCGGCCGAGTTGAGCCACTGGCGCGGGCGCTCGTAGGCGACGAACTGGCTGGCCCACATCTGGTGCTGGCCGACGCCGGCCACGTAGGTGGCCTCGGGACCGGACAGGGCCGACAGGCGCGAGATCACCTCCTGGGGCGCGAGGAGGCCGTCCTCGGTCTCGGTCCAGCCCATCGGGTAGGTGTCCTGCAGGCGCCGCAGCACCGCCCACCAGTCGGCGAGGTCGGGCAGCGCCTCGGTGTCCGTCGCGAGCTCGGCCACCAGGTCCGGGATGATCTCCTTGACGTGGCCGACGATCGGCACGTCCGCGGTGCGGTTCTTCGAGATCTCGGCCGGGTCGATGTCCGCGTGGATCACGCGGGCGCCGGGGGCGAACGAGGGCAGGTGACCGGTCACGCGGTCGTCGAAGCGGGCGCCGAGCGTGATCAGCAGGTCGGCCTGCTGGAGCGCGGCCACGGCGGGGACGCCGCCGTGCATGCCCGGCATGCCCAGGTGCTGGGGGTGCGAGTCGGGGAAGACGCCGCGGGCGGTGAGGGTGGTGACCACCGGGGCGCCCGTGAGCTCGGCGAGGGCGCGCAGCTCCTCGTGGGCCTCGCCGCGGGCCACGCCGCCGCCCGCATACAGCACGGGGCGCCGGGCCTCGCGGATCAGCCGAGCGGCCTCGCGGATCTGCCGGGGGTGGCCGCGCAGGACGGGGCGGTAGCCGGGCAGGTCGATCCGGGGCGGCCACGCGAACTCGAACTCGCCCTGCTGGGCGTCCTTGGTGACGTCCACGAGCACGGGCCCGGGCCGGCCCGTGGCGGCGATGTGGAACGCCTCGGCGAGGGCCTGGGGGACGTCCTCGGGCCGGGTCACGAGCCGGGAGTGCTTGGTGATGGGCATCGTGATGCCCACGATGTCCGCCTCCTGGAAGGCATCCGTGCCGATCGCGGCGGAGGAGACCTGGCCGGTGATGAACACGACCGCCTGGGAGTCCATGTGGGCGTCCGCGATGGCGGTCACCAGGTTGGTGGCGCCGGGACCGGAGGTGGCGATGGCCACGCCGACCTTGCCGGTGGCCAGGTGGTAGCCCTGCGCCGCGTGACCGGCACCCTGCTCGTGGCGCACCAGGATGTGGCGGATCCGATCGGAGTCCATGAGCGGGTCGTAGGTCGGCAGGATGGCGCCGCCGGGCAGCCCGAACACGTCCGTGACCCCCAGCTCCTCCAGGGAGCGGATGATGCCCTCGGAGCCGGTCATCCGGGTCGGCTCGACGCGGGAGCCCTCGCCGGGCACCCGCGGCTCGACGATCTCGGGCCGGGGGGCCGGACGGCGCTCCTGGACCCGGGCGGTCTCCGTCGGGCGGGAGGCCGGCGTCGGGACCTGCGGGACCGCCGCGCGGGCGTCGCGGGGGGTCGTGCTCATGGGGTCACCTCACTGCGTTCGTCGCTGCGTGTCCGTCGCGGGCGCGTCGGACGGTCGTCGTTCGGATCCGTCGGGCGTCGGGGACCGTGGCCGCGTCGATGACGGATCGGGCCGGCGTGGCGGAGTCTGAGGTGGGGACACGGGCCGCCGGGTCCTTCGGGGTGGTCTCAGTATCGACAGCCGTGCGCCCCGTCCGCCATCGACCACCCGCCTGTCTCGCAATGTGAGATAAAGCGTCACATCGTGAGACGACCGGGCGGTCGGGGTCGGATCCCGGGCCTGCGCCCACCCTAGTCAGCCGCCGAGGGGGCGGCCGCGTCCACCCACGTTCCGTGATGGAGCACCCCGCGCACCTCGAGCTCGGGGCCGAAGACGACGGCGTCCGCTCGGCTCCCGACTCGGAGCCGGCCGACGTCGGGGAGCCCCAGGGCGTCCGCGGGCGCGGCCGTCGCCGCCCGCAGCGCGGCGTCGAGGTCGACCCCGGCGACGACGGCGGAGCGCACCGAGCCGGTGACCGTGGCCGTGGACCCGGCGATGGCCCCGGCTGCGCCGTCCGCGCCGACCACCCGCGCGACGCCGTCGTGGACCCGGACCCGCAGCGGCCCGAGGGGGAACTCGCCGTCGCCGCAGCCGGCGGCGGCCATGGAGTCCGAGACGAGGATCCACCGCTCCCCGGCCTCCCGGGCGACCCGCCGCACCGTGGCCGCATGCAGGTGGACGCCGTCCACGATGGTCTCGATCCCCACGCGCGGGTCCTCCAGCAGGGCGACGGCCGGCCCGGGCTCGCGATGGTGGGTGGGCCGGCACGCGTTGTGCAGGTGCGTGGCCATCCGCGCCCCCGCGTCGATCGCCGCGCGCGTGGTCTCGTAGGACGCGTCGGTGTGGCCGATCGCGACGAGGACGCCCGCCTCCGCCAGCCGGCCCACCGCGTCGAGGGCGCCCGGCAGCTCGGGGGCCAGCGTCACCATCGCGAGGCTGCCCGCGCCGGCCTCGACGAGGCGCGCGACGTCGTCGGGGGCCGGGGCGCGCAGGGACGCGGCCCGGTGCGCGCCGCAGTGCAGGGGCGAGAGCCAGGGACCCTCGAGGTGCACGCCGGCCAGCACCCCCTCTGCGCACAGGGGCGTCAGGGCCGTCAGCTGCGCCGCGAGCGCGTCGACCTCGTCCGTGACGAGGGAGGCCACGACCGTGGTCGTGCCCGCGCGGGCGTGGGCCGCGGCCGCCGCGCGTGCCGCGGCCGCGCCGGACTCGACGGCGTGTCCGCCGCCGCCGTGGCAGTGCACGTCCACGCAGCCGGGAGCGAGGAGGGCGTCGCCGAGGTCATGGACGGGGCCGTGGGTGCGCGGCGGGTCCCCGGTCCCGACGGCCACCACCCGGCCCTCGGCCAGGGCGATCCAGCCGGGGCCGCCGAGGCGCTCGCCGTCATGGACGCGGTCCGCGCGCAGCACCGACGGGGACGCGGCGGCCTGCGGCGCCTGCTCGGCGCGCGGCCGGTGAGGGACCGAGGCGGACACGGATGCACCTTCCGGGGTGGGCGGGTCGATGGACGAGGGGCGCTCAGAATCCCTGCCAGGACGGCTTGGCCTCCCACATGTGGCGGTACTCCCCCGCGAGCTCGAGTCGCCCGGCGGCGGCCTCGTCCACGAGGACGGTCACATGCGGGTGCAGCTGCAGGGCCGTGACCGGCCAGCGCGCGCTCACGGGGCCCTCCACGAGCTGCCGCACCGCCTCGGCCTTGCCCTCGCCCCGGGCCAGCAGGACCAGGTGTCGGGCGTCGAGGATCGTGCCCACGCCCTGGGTGAGGCAGTGGGTCGGGACCTGGTCGAGGTCGCCGTCGAAGAAGCGGGCGTTGTCCCGCCGGGTCTGCTCGGCGAGCACCTTGATGCGCGTGCGGGAGGCGAGGGAGGAGCCGGGCTCGTTGAACGCGATGTGCCCGTCCGTGCCCACGCCGAGCAGCTGCACGTCCACGCCGCCGGCCTCGCGCAGCGCCTCCTCGTAGGCGGCGCAGGCGCCCGGGACGTCCGCCGCCCCGCCGTCCGGACCGTGCACGGCCTCCGGGGCGATGTCCGTGCGCGCGACGAACTCCCGCTCGATCACGGTGCGGTAGGACTCGGGGTGTCCCGCGGGCAGGCCGACGTACTCGTCCAGCAGGAACGCGCGGCAGGAGCGCAGGGACAGCTCCCCGTCCCGGACCCGGCGGGCGAGCTCGTCGTAGACGGGCAGGGGCGAGGAGCCGGTGGCCAGCCCCAGGACGGCCTCGGGACGGGCCGCCACGTGGGCGGCCACCGCGTCCGCGCCGTGCCGGCCCAGGGCGGCGGCGTCGGGCAGGATGACGACCTCCATCAGCGCGCCTCCCGCCCGGGACGAGGCGCGGGTCCCCCGACCCGGGCGTCGGTCTCGTGCATGCTCATCCTCTGCTCGTCTCGGCGTGCGGGCCGACCGGGCCTCAGCCCAGGTAGGCGCCCTCGGCGGCGGAGTGCACCAGCTTGGCGTACTTGCCCAGCACGCCCGTGGTGAACTTCGGCTCCACCGGCTCCCAGGACTCGCGGCGGGCGGCGAGCTCGGCCTCGTCCACGAGCAGGTCCATGGTGCGTCCGGCGATGTCCACGCGGATGCGGTCGCCGTCCTGCACCAGGCCGATCGGCCCTCCCTCGGCGGCCTCGGGAGCGATGTGGCCGATGCACAGGCCGGTGGTGCCGCCGGAGAAGCGCCCGTCGGTGATCAGCAGGACGTCCTTGCCCAGGCCCGCGCCCTTGATGGCGCCGGTGATCGCGAGCATCTCGCGCATGCCCGGGCCGCCCTTCGGGCCCTCATAGCGGATGACCACGACGTCGCCGGCGGCGATGGTCCCGTCCTCGAGGGCGTCCATGGCGGCGCGCTCCCGGTCGAAGACGCGCGCGGTGCCCTCGAAGACGTCCGCATCGAAGCCGGCGGACTTCACGACGGCGCCCTCCGGGGCCAGCGAGCCGTGGAGGATCGCGATGCCGCCGTTGGGGTGCATCGCGTCGTCCATGGTGCGGATGACCTTGCCGTCCACCGGGTCCGGATCGAGCGCGGCCAGGTTCTCGGCGAGCGTCTTGCCGGTGACGGTGAGGGTGTCCCCGTGCAGCAGGCCCTCGTCCAGCAGGGCCTTCATGACCACCGGGACGCCGCCGATGCGGTCCACGTCCGTCATGACGTACTGGCCGAACGGCTTGAGGTCGGCGATGTGCGGAGTGCGGTCGGCGATGCGGTTGAAGTCGGACAGCTGCAGGTCCACGCCCGCCTCCCGGGCGATGGCGAGCAGGTGCAGCACGGCGTTGGTGGAGCCGCCGAACGCCATGGTCACGGCGATCGCGTTCTCGAACGCGGGCTTGGTCATGATGTCCCGGGCCGTGATGCCCTGGCGGAGCATGTTCACCACGGCCTCGCCGGAGCGGCGCGCGAAGGCGTCGCGGCGGCGGTCCGCGGAGGGGGCGGCGGCGGAACCGGGCAGGGACATGCCGAGGGCCTCACCGATGGAGGCCATGGTGTTGGCGGTGTACATGCCGCCGCAGGCGCCCTCGCCCGGGGCGATGGACTTCTCGATGCGGAGCAGGTCCTCCTCGGACATGAGACCGCGGGCGCAGGCGCCGACCGCCTCGAAGGCGTCGATGATGGTCACCTGCCTCTCGGTGCCGTCGGTCAGGCGGGCCACGCCCGGCATGATCGAGCCGGCGTAGACGAACACGGAGGCCAGGTCCAGGCGGGCGGCGGCCATGAGCATGCCCGGGAGCGACTTGTCGCAGCCGGCGAGCAGGACGGAGCCGTCCAGGCGCTCGGCCATCATCACGGTCTCCACCGAGTCGGCGATCACCTCGCGGGAGACGAGGGAGAAGTGCATGCCCTCGTGGCCCATGGAGATGCCGTCCGAGACGGAGACCGTGCCGAACTCCAGCGGATATCCGCCGGCGGCGTGGACGCCGTCCTTCGAGGCCTGGGCGAGGCGGTCCAGGGAGAGGTTGCAGGGGGTGATCTCGTTCCAGGACGAGGCGATGCCGATCTGCGGCTTGCCGAAGTCCTCGTCCCCCATGCCGACCGCGCGGAGCATGCCGCGGGCGGCGGTGCGCTCCATCCCGTCGGTGACGTCGCGCGAGCGCGGCTTGATGTCGGGAGCGGCGGACGGGGTGCTGGGAGTCGACGCGGCGGAGTCCATGCCGCGGAGTCTAGTGAGCACGGCGCCACCGGGCCGACGCGACGTCCCCGTGTGACGGGTGCCGCGGCATGACACGTGCGGACGGGTCCGCGTACGTTGGGGCCATGGACACGCCCACCCTGCACAGACGGCTGCGCCGCGTCTTCGATGCGCGCGTGTTCAACCACGGCGACTACAACGTCGTCTACGGCCAGCCCTCGGGCTCTTCCTTTCCCCTCGTGATCGGCTACCGCCACCAGCCGCTCGAGATGCTGCTGTGCCCGTTCGACCCCACCTCCACCCCGGACGACCACGACCGCCGCGCGCCGGGCGTGGCCGAGGACGATCCGCACGGCCCGGTGACCGAGGCCTCCGCGGACCGCGCCGACGTCGTCGAGGTGGGGCTGGCCAACGTGGCCACCGTGGCGGACACGGGCAGCGGCTATCAGGTGGAGACCGTCACGGGCTTCCGGACGTGGTTCGACGTCCCGGAGCACACGCGGGTGCCGGTGGGCGACCTCACGGAGGACGGCACCGCGGAGCTCGACCAGGCCGAGGACGCCACCGACTTCCACGCCTTCATGACCGCCTTCATGGACGAGCTGGACCGCCTCTACGCGACCCCGGAGACGGACGCGACGGACGTCACGCCCCCCGATTTGCACGGCGTCTGAAACCCCTGGTAGGGTTTCACCTCGTTGCACGGCGCACCGGAGAGATCCGAGAGGCGGTGCGGCATCTGCACCTCTAGCTCAACCGGTAGAGCATCTGACTCTTAATCAGCAGGTTCCGGGTTCGAGTCCCGGGGGGTGCACCCACCGGAGCGAAGGCCCCGTCTCCACGGAGACGGGGCCTTCGTCGTCCCCGCTCCCCGTCCGGGCCCACCGTAGGCTGGGGCCCATGACCGACACGACCCAGCACCGCCTCCAGCCCGGCGACACGGCGCCCGCGTTCACCCTCCAGGACCAGGAGGGCCGGCCCGTCTCGCTGCGCGACAGCGCGGGCAAGCACACGATCGTCTACTTCTACCCGGCCGCGTCCACGCCCGGCTGCACCACGCAGGCCTGCGACTTCCGGGACAGCCTCGCCTCCCTGACCGCGGCCGGCTACGTCGTCCTGGGGATCTCCCCCGACCCGATCGGCAGGATCATCCGGTTCGCCGAGCAGGAGGGCCTGACGTTCCCCCTGCTCTCGGACGAGGACCACGCGGTGGCCGAGGCCTACGGCGCCTGGGGTGAGAAGAAGAACTACGGGCGGACCTTCGAGGGTCTGATCCGCTCCACGATCGTCGTCGGCCCGGACGGGAAGGTCACCCACGCGCAGTACAACGTGAAGGCGACCGGCCACGTGGCCCGACTGCGCCGCACCCTCGGCCTCGACGAGGCCTGATCCGCGCCCGCCGCGCCCGGGCGCCGCACGGTAGGATCGGGGCTCGCCCCGCCCGCGCGGGGTGTGCGCGGGCGTGGCGGAACTGGTAGACGCGCTGGATTTAGGTTCCAGTGTCCTGGACGTGGGGGTTCGAGTCCCCCCGCCCGCACTCCCCGGACC
>NZ_JABFBA010000009.1:95638-145858 GCF_017168445.1 Micrococcus sp. KRD026
CGCCCGACCCCGACGTCACCCGCCAGAGGAGGCCGCCATGCAGCCCACTCGCCGCGCCTTCCTCGGCGGGGGCCTGGGCCTGCTCGGCCTGGGCGTGGCCGGCTGCGCGACGTCGCCCGCGGCGCCGTCCTCCGCCGCCCCGAGCTCCTCGGGCCCGGGCCGGCTGCTCGTGGTCGGCGCCCCGGCGCGGGCGCTGACGCGGGACCCGGCCCGCGCGCTGGACGTCGAGTCCTTCCGTCTGGTCCGCCAGGTCTTCGAGACGCTGCTCGGCGTGGACGCGGACACCGGCGCCCCCACGCCCCGCCTCGCCGAGCGGCATGAGGAGTCCGACGGCGGCCGCCTCCACACGTTCCACCTGGTCTCCGGGGTGGTGTTCGACGACGGCGAGCCGTGCGACGCCGCCGCCGTGGTCGCGAACATCGAGCGGTGGGCCGCCGCCCCCGCGCCCGTGGACGGGACCGTCGCCCCGCCCTCCTCGTTCGTCTCGGCCTTCGGCGGATACGCCGGCGACGCGGACTCCGCCTTCGCCGGCGTCGAGGCCCACGGCGAGCTCGAGGTGCGGCTGCGCCTGCACTCCCCCCGCCGTCACCTCGCGGCCGCCCTGGCCTCGCCGGCCTTCGCGATCTCCTCGCCGGCCTCGTGGGACCGCACGGTCGACGTGGACGGCTCCGAGGTCACCACCCCCGCCGGCACCGGCCCCTACCGCTGGGCCGACGCCGCGGAGACCGCCGAGCTCACGCGCGCCCACCCGGGCGCCTCGGGCGCGACGATCCTGGTCCCCAGCGCCGGCCACCGCGGCTCCGATCCGGCGGCGTACCCGGTGGCCGTGCAGGCGTGGGGTCGGGCCTCCGTGCGCCTGCGGGAGCTGCGGCGCGGCACGGCGGACGTGATCGACGTCGTCGCCCCCGGCCAGCTGCGCCCCCTCGTCGAGGCCGGCACCCAGGTGCTGCCCCGGGACCCCCTGGGCGTGCTCTACGTGGGCATGAACCTGGACCACCCGAGCGTGCGCTCGCAGTACCTGCGCCAGGCGATCGCGTACGCGGTGGACCGCCCGCGCATCGCCGGCAGCGACGTCTTCCTCGAGGGCACCCGCCTGGCCCACGACCTCGTCCCCCCCTCCCTCGGCGTCGGCGACGAGGAGGCGCGGCGCTACGACGTCAACCCGGGCCGGGCCCGCGAGTTCCTCGGCCTGGCGGGATACGACGGGGAGCCGTTGGAGTTCCTCTACCCGGCCGGCACGGCCCGCCCCTCCCTGCCCGAGCCGGAGCGGGTCTACGCGATGGTCGCCCACGACCTCGGCGCGGTGGGGATGCACATCGTGCCCGTGCCCGTGCCGGAGGACCAGGACTACCTGCACGCCGTCGTCTCCCGGCCCACCCGAGCCCTGCACCTGATGGGCCGCACCGGCGACTACCGCGACCCGCACGCGTTCCTCGAGCCCTTCGCGCGCTCGGGCCGCGCCGAGACCGGCTACCGCAACCCGCGCGTCGTCGAGGACGTGGACGCGGCGGCGGCCGAGAACGACGACGACGCGCGCCGCGGCCTGTTCCGCCGTGTCGTCCGGGCCATGGCCCTCGACCTGCCGGCGCTGCCGCTGGTCTACCCGATCTCCGCCCTGGCCACCGGCCCGCGCGTGGCCTCCTACCCGACGTCGCCGCAGCTGGACGAGCCCTTCTCGCGCGTCAGGCTGACCGAAGGCTGAACCCACCGGTAGTACAGTGGGAGATCACGGCGCTCGGCCCGACCGCCTCTGCTCGGCCCGGTTCCACTGCGCCCACCCGCCGTCGTTCTGCTTCAGGAGTTGACCGTGCCCACCACCTCGTCCACCGCCACCCACGACGTCGTCCTGATCGGCGGCGGCATCATGAGCGCCACCCTGGGCGTGCTGCTGCAGAAGCTCGAGCCCACCTGGTCCATCGCCCTGTACGAGAGCCTCGACCAGGCCGGCCTGGAGTCCTCCGACCCGTGGAACAACGCGGGCACCGGCCACGCCGCCCTCTGCGAGCTGAACTACTCGCCCATGGACAAGAACGGCCGGGTGGACGTCACCAAGGCGCTGGGCATCAACGAGCAGTTCTGGACCACCCGCCAGTTCTGGTCCTCCCTGGTGGCGGACGGCACGCTCAAGGACCCCAAGTCCTTCATCAACCCGCTGCCGCACATGTCCTTCGTGTGGGGTGACGACCACGCGGACTACCTCCGCGCCCGCTACGAGGCCATGTCCGCCCAGCCGCTGTTCGCCGGCATGGAGCACAGCGAGGACCCGGAGCAGATCCGCGCCTGGGCCCCGCTGCTGATCGAGGGCCGTGAGCCGGGCCAGCGCCTGGCGGCGTCCCGCAACACCGGCGGCACCGACGTGGACTTCGGCTCCCTCACCCGCCAGCTCATCACGGCCATGGCCGGCGCCGGCGCCGAGGTGCGCTTCGGTCACAAGGTCACCGGCCTCACCCGCGGCACGGACGGCCGCTGGGAGGTCAAGGTCAAGAACAAGGCCGCCGGCTCCGAGCTCGTGGACCGCGCCCGCTTCGTCTTCGTCGGTGCCGGCGGCGGCGCCCTGCCCCTGCTGCAGAAGTCCGGCATCCCCGAGGCCAAGGGCTTCGGCGGCTTCCCCGTCTCCGGCCAGTTCCTGCGCTGCACGGACGAGTCCGTGGTCAACCAGCACATGGCCAAGGTGTACGGCCAGGCCGCCGTCGGCGCCCCGCCGATGTCCGTGCCCCACCTGGACACCCGCTTCGTGAACGGCAAGCGGTCCCTGCTGTTCGGCCCCTACGCCGGGTTCTCCACGAACTTCCTCAAGACCGGTTCCTACCTGGACCTGCCGCTGTCCGTGCGCCCGCACAACCTCAGCACGATGCTGGACGTGGCCAAGGACAACATGGACCTGACCAAGTACCTCGTGACCGAGGTGCTGAAGTCCCGGGACAAGAAGATCGACGCGCTGCACGAGTTCTACCCGGAGGCCGACGGCGGCGAGTGGGAGCTGATCACCGCGGGCCAGCGCGTGCAGGTGATGAAGCGCAAGGGCCGCTTCGGCGGCGTCCTGCAGTTCGGCACCGAGGTCGTCACGCACGCGGACGGCTCGCTCGGCGGCCTGCTCGGCGCCTCCCCGGGCGCCTCCACCGCGGCCCCCATCATGGTGAAGCTGCTCGAGCGCTGCTTCCCCGCGAAGATGGCCGGCTGGGACGGCACGCTCAAGGAGCTCATCCCGTCCCTGGGCCACACGCTCAACGACGACCCGGCGCTGCTGGACGAGGTCCGCACCGTCACCGACGCCGCACTGAAGCTGGCCTGACGCCGCGATGGGAGCGCTCGCACGGTTCTCACTCGGCCGGCGGGCGCTCGTGGCGCTCGTCACCGTGTTCATCGCGGTGTTCGGCGTCCTCTCCGCCGGGCAGCTCAAGCGGGAGCTGATCCCCCCGCTCGAGCTGCCCGTCATCTCCGTGTCGACGCTCTACCCGGGGGCGTCCCCCGAGGTCGTGGACGCGCAGGTGGGAGAGCCCCTCGAGACGGCCCTGCAGGCCGTGGAGGGGCTCGAATCCTCGCGGTCCACGTCGCAGTCCGGCTTCAACGCGGTCCAGCTGGAGTTCGCCTACGGCACAGACCTGAACCGGGCCCGGTCCCAGGTGGACCGGGTGGTCGCCAACCTCGGGCCGCAGCTGCCGGAGGAGGCGGAGACCTCGTCCTTCGCGGGCTCCGTCTCCGACTTCCCGGTGGTCTTCCTCGCCCTGTCCGGGGACGAGGACCTCAACACCCTGCGCCGCCGCGCCGAGGACGTCCTGGCCCCGCGGCTGCAGAAGATCGACGGCGTCCGCGGCGCCGACGTGCTCGGCGGCACGGACGAGAACGTCTCCGTGGTCCCGGACCCGGCCGCGCTCGCCGCCGCCGGGCTGACCACCTCCGACATCACCGACGCGCTCGAGGAGAACGCCGGCCTCTTCCCCGTCGGCCAGGTCACCGAGGGCGCGACCACCTATCCCGTCCAGGCGGGCGCCGCCGTCGAGGACCTCGAGGGCCTGCGCGGGATCGTCGTCGCTCCCTCCGGCGACGGCGAACCGCGCACCCTGGACGAGGTCGCCGACGTCACCCTCGTGGCCGCGGCCCCCACCTCCCTGACCCGCACCGACGGGGTGCCGACGCTGTCCGTCTCCGTGACCGCGACCCCGGACGCCGACCTCGTGGCGGTCTCTCAGGCCGTGCGCGACGCCCTGCCGGAGCTGGCGTCCCTGGTGGGCGGCGGCGCGGACCTGACCGTGGTGTTCGACCAGGCCCCGTTCATCCAGCAGTCCATCGACACGCTGTTCCAGGAGGGCCTGCTGGGCCTGGCGTTCGCCGTGCTGGTGATCGCCGTGTTCCTGCTCTCGGTGCGCTCCACCCTCGTCACCGCCGTGTCCATTCCGCTGTCCCTGCTGGCCGCCCTCATCGGGGTGGCGGCCTTCGGCTACTCCCTCAACACGCTGACGCTCGGGGCGCTGACGATCTCGATCGGCCGGGTCGTGGACGACGCGATCGTGGTGGTGGAGAACATCCGCCGGCACCTCGGCCTGGGCGCCGACCGGCGCTCCGCGATCCTGGACGGCACGCGCGAGGTCGCCACCGCGATCACCGCCTCCACCCTGGTCTCCGTGGCCGTGTTCCTGCCCATCGCCTTCGTGGGCGGCCTGGCCGGCGAGCTGTTCCGGCCCTTCGCCGTGACCGCCACGGTCGCCCTGCTGGCCTCCCTCGTCGTCGCCCTGACGATCGTGCCGGTGCTGTGCTGGTGGTTCCTGCGCGCCCCGCGGCGCGGGGCCGAGACCACGGCCGCGCCCGCCGTCCCCGGCGACCGGCCCGTGGCGGCCGGCGGATGGCTCACCCGGGCCTACCGCCCGGTGCTGCGCTGGACGCAGCGGCACACCGTGGTCACCCTCGCTGCCGCCCTGGCGCTGCTGGCCGGCACGGCCGCGCTGGTCCCGCTGATCCCCACGAACCTCCTGGGCGACTCGGGACAGAACTCGTTCGTCGTCACGGCGGAGCAGGAGCCGGGGACGTCGCTGGAGACCACGGCCGCCGCCGCCGAGCGCATCGAGCGGGTGCTGCTGGACACCGACGGCGTCGAGACGGTCCAGTGGACGGCCGGCACCGCCGCCGGTCCGATGGGGGCCTTCGGCGGCTCCTCGGCGGACCGGGCGCGGTTCACGGTGGTGACCGACCCGGATGCGGACCAGGTGGCCCTTCAGGACGGGGTGCGCGCCGAGCTCACCGGTCTCGACGGCGTGGGCGACGTGTCCGTCTCCACGCAGCAGGGGCCGAGCGGCGGCCAGGACATCGAGGTGTCCGTCTCCGCCCCCGACCCGCAGGCCCTCACCGCGGCCGCCGATCAGGTCGCCGAGGCGCTGCGGCCCGTCGAGGGTGCCCGCGAGGTGACGACGCCGGCCTCGGACCTGCGCCCGACGTTCCAGGTGGACGTGGACACCGTCGCCGCCGCCCGGCTCGGCCTGACCGAGGAGGCGGTGGCCGGCCAGGCCGCCGCCGCCCTGCAGGCCGCGCCCGTGGGCGACGTCCGCTTCGGGTTCGAGAGCTTCGCGGTGCAGCTGGGTGACCCGGAGCCGGTCGAGTCCCTCGACGCCCTGCGCCAGGTGCCCGTGGAGACGGCCGAGGGGTCCGTGCCGCTGGGGGACCTCGCCGAGGTCTCGCGGGTGTCCGTACCTGCCCGGGTGACGTCCTCGAACGGCGAGCGGACCGCCGTCGTCACGGTGACCCCGGACGACGAGGACCTCGGGGCCGTCTCGCGCCGGGTCACGCAGGCCGTGGCGGAGCTGGACCTGCCCGAGGGCGTCACCGCGGCCGTGGGCGGCGCGGCGGAGCAGCAGGCGCAGACGTTCCGGGACCTCGGGCTGGCGCTGCTGGCCGCCGTGGCGACCGTGTACGTCGTGATGGTGGCGACGTTCAACTCGCTGCGCCAGCCGCTCGTGCTGCTCGTGTCGATCCCCTTCGCCGCCACGGGCGTGTTCCTGGCGCTGCTGGCCACCGGCACGCCGCTGGGACTGTCCACGATGATCGGGCTGCTCATGCTGGTGGGCATCGTGGTGACGAACGCGATCGTGCTGATCGACCTGATCAACCAGTACCGCCGCGACCGCGGCATGACCTTGGACGAGGCGATCGAGGTGGGCGCGCTCAACCGCGTGCGCCCGGTGGTGATGACGGCCCTGGCCACCGTCCTGGCCATGACCCCGATGGCCCTGGGCGTCACGGGACACGCGGGGTTCATCTCCCAGCCCCTCGCGGTGGCCGTGGTGGGCGGCCTGGTGTCCTCCACCCTGCTCACGCTCGTGCTCGTGCCCGTGCTGTACCGGCTCACCGAGGTCCGCGGGGAGCGCCGCCTGCAGGAGGAGCGCCGTGTCGCGGCCGAGCGGGAGGCGCAGCGCGTCGCGGCCGAGCGCGCGGCCGAGCAGGCGCGCCGGGCTGAGGAGCGTTGGGCGGCCCCGTCCGAGCTCGACGCCGGACGCCTCGGCCGACTCCGGCAGCGCCTCCGCCGGCGGTGGCGCCGGGCCTGACCTCACGCGTGGCGCGGGCCGGGGCGGCGGGGCGCACCCCCGTCGCTCAGGCGCCGTCGTGCACCGCGAGGCTCGAGCCGCGCCGGTCCTTGCGCACCTCGAGGCGCACGCCGATCTCCTGCCTCATCCGTTCGACGTGGGAGACGAGGCCCACGGTCCGGCCACCGGTCCGCAGGGTGTCCACGACGTCCAGGACGTCGTCGAGGGTGTCCGCGTCGAGCGAGCCGAAGCCCTCGTCCACGAAGAGCGTGTCCAGTTCGATGCCGCCGGCTTCGGCCTGCACGGTGTCCGCGAGCCCCAGGGCGAGGGCGAGGGAGGCCATGAAGGTCTCGCCGCCCGAGAGCGTGGCCGGGTGGCGCGTCTCGTCCACGTAGTGGTCCCGGATGACGAGTTCGAGGCCCTTGTTCCCGCGCCCGCCCACGGCGTCGGAGTACTCGATCGAATACCGCTGGTCCGTCATGGCGAGCAGACGCTCGGTGGCCGCGGCGGCGACCTCCTCGAGCCGCCCGGCGAGGACGTAGCTCGTCAGGGGCATCTTGAGCAGGTTCTCCCCGCCGCCGCGGACGAGGTCGAGCAGCCCCCGCACCCGCGTGTGCTCGGCGATGAGCCCGGCGGACCGCTCCAGGACCTCGGTCAGGGCGGCTGACTGGCGGCGCACCGTGGCGACGAGTGAATCGAGTCGCCCGACCGCCGTCGCCCGGGACGAGCTCGCGGCCTCGGCCGCGGCGAGCGCCTCGGCGGCGGCGCGGGTCTGCTCCTCGGTCGGCGGCTCGACGCCCGCCTCGGCGAGGGCGCGGCCCCGGCGGACGGGCTCGCTCGCCTCGAGCTCGGCGAGGCGGGCCCGTTCGGCGTGCCACTCCTGCACGGCGGCCGTGCGCGCGGCGGCCTCCGTCTCCTCGAGGCGGGCCGCGCGCGCCGCGTCGACGTCGTCGAAGTGCTGTTCGGCCAGCGCGGCGGTGAGCGCCTGGTCGGTCTCGTCGGCGACCGCCCGGGCGCGCGCGTCCTCGTCCTGCGCCGCAGCGAGGGCGGCCAGGACCCGGCGTGCGGCGGTGACCTGGTCGCGGCGGGCGTCGAGGGTCTCGGCGTCACCGCGGGCGGCCTCGACGGCGTCCCGCAGCTCGGTCAGCCGGGCGGCACGGTGGGCGGCGGCCTCGGCGAGCCGACCGTCCTCGGCCGCGAGCGCGGCGGCGGTCTCGTCGGCCCCGGCGAGCGTCTTCTCGGCGGCGGTCAGCCGCCGGCGGTCCGCGGCGAGGTCCTTCGCCGCCTGGTCCAGCGCGGCCCGTTCGGCCTCGGCGCGCTCGAGCGCCTCTCGCGCGGCCTCGGGTGCGAGCCCGGCGGCGGCCTCGCGCGCCGTGCGGAGGGTCTGCTCGGCGGCGCGCAGGGCGGTCTCGGCGTCGGTCGCGGCCCGGTCGGCCGCGGTCCGGGCCTGCTCGGCGTCCCGCACGTCCGCCTCGGTCACCGTGGTGTCCGCGGTGGCGGCCGGGGCCGGGTGCTCGGGCGAGCCGCACACGGCGCACGGCTCGCCGGGCACGAGCCGCTCCGCCAGTTCGGAGGCGGCCTGCTCGTACCGGGCACGCAGCAGACCGACGTGCCGTTCGGCGGCCTCGCGTCGCCGCTCCTGTGCCTCCCGGTGGGCCCGGGCCGCGGTCTCTGCCTCGACGGCGCGGGCGGCCGCGGCCTCGGCGGCCGTGCGGCGAGCGGCGGCCTCGGACACGGCGCGGTCCACGGCCTCCCGGGCGCCGAGACGCTCGGTGCCGCGTTCGACGGCCGCGCGGTGTGCCGCGACGGCCGCCTCACGCTCGGGGCGGGACTCGACCAGGGCGGCGCGGTCGCGGCCGATCTCGGCCCGACGCTCCGCCGCGGCGGCCGCCTCCTGCTCCAGCTCGCCCATCCGGGCACGGTCCTGGACGGCGCGTGCCACCGCCTCCGCGGCGCGCTCGGCCTCCCCCAGCGCCTGGCGGGAGGCGGGCGTGTCGGCGGCCCCGTCCGCCCGGGCGGCGGCGAGCCACGCCGCCGCGGTCGGCTCGTCCTCGACGTGCGCCAGGGCCTCCGTCACCGTCTCCGACGCGGTGCCGGCGGCGTCCGCCGCCGCGGTGGCCCGCTGCGCGGCGGTGAGCACCCGCCCGGCGCGCTCATGGGCGTCGACGGCGCGGCGCCGCGCGGCGGCGGTCTCGGCCTCGGCGTCGTGGTCGCGTCGACGGCGCCCCCACGCCTCGGCCGCGGCCAGGTCCCGCCCGCGGGTCTCCAGCTCACGCGCCGTCACCCGAGCCTGCTGCTCGGCGGCGCGGGCCGTGGCGAGGTCGGCCCGCGCGTCCTCGTGGGCGCGACCTGCGCGCTCGGCGGCGAGGGCGAGCAGCCGGTCGTCCGTGTCCGGTGACGGCTCCGGCGCATGCCAGTCCGGGCCGAGCGCCTCGTGGAGCGCCTCGGCCAGCTGTGCCCGCGCGGTCCGGGCCACGTCCGCGTCCACGGCCACCGCGGTGTCCAGCCGGGCCGTCTCGACGCGCAGGTGCTCCTCGACGCCGTCGAAGCGCTGCGTGCCGAAGAGCCGCCGCAGCAGGACGCGGCGCTCATCCGACTTCGCGGTGAGGAACTGGGCGAACTGTCCCTGAGGCAGCAGGACCACCTGCATGAACTGCTCGGCGTCCAGGTGCAGGACGGCCGCGATCTGCTGGCCGACCTCGTCCGCCCGGGTGAGCGGCGCCGTCCATTCCCCGTCCACGCGTTCCCGCAGGGAGACCGTGGCCTGCGTGGTGACGGTGGCGCCGCCCGCCGCGCTGCGTCTCCGGCGGGGCCGCTCGTGCTTGGGCGAGCGGACCACCTCGAAGCGCCGGCCCTGCACGGTGAACTCGACCTGCACCTCGGGGATCACCGCGCCGGGCTCGCGCAGCGTGGTCACGAGCGACTCGGCCGACCGTCCGCCCGGCACGGTCCCGTAGAGGGCGAAGCACAGCGCGGCCAGCACCGTGGACTTGCCCGCGCCGGTGGGCCCGTCCAGCAGGAACAGGCCGCCCGCGTTGAGCCGGTCGAAGTCGACGTCCTGCGCCTGGGCGTAGGGCCCGAGCCCCTCCAGGCGCATCCGATGGATCCTCATGCGCGCACCTCCCCCGCGCGAGCGGCCTCGAGGGCGTCCCGCAGCAGGTCCTGCTCGGCCCCGCTGGCCGGCCGCTGCCGGACGTGGTCCACGAAACCGACCGCGAGCGCGTGGTCCGAGGGTGCCTGCCGCAGGACCTGGGCGTAGGTCCGCTCCCGGGCCCGCCTCCCGCCGGCCGGTTCGTGGCGGAAGACGAGCACGGAGGGGAACCGGGTCTTCAGGCGCTCCAGGGCCCGCTCGGGGCGTTCGTCGTCGGTGACGGTGACCTGCACCCAGCACTGCTCCGCCCACGCGAACTCCGGGGACTCCAGCAGGTCCTCGATCGGCCCGGACAGCACCGCCAGGCGCCGTCCGGCGTCCCAGTCCACGGCCTCGACGTCGGTGACGGCCCCGCCCGTGACGTGGACGAGCCAGCCGCCCTTGCGGTGGCCCGCCTCGGAGAAGGAGTACGGCAGCGGTGAGCCGGAGTACCGCACGTGCTCTGCCAGCCGCTGGCGGCCGTGCAGGTGGCCCAGGGCCGCGTAGTCGAGCCCGTCGAACACGGAGACCGGCACCTGCCCCAGCGTGCCCACCAGCATCTCGGGCGGGGCGTCCGGCTCGACGTGCTCGCCCTCGCCGATGTCCCGTTCGGACTCGGAGCCGTGGCCCCCGGCCGCGAACAGGTGGGCCAGCACGACGGCGGCCACCGGCTCCGGCGTCTCGGCGCGGCGGGCGGCCAGATCGGCGTGGACGCGGCGGACCGCCTCCGTCAGCACGGCCGTGTGGTGGGGCTCCACGCCCCAGGCCGGTCCCTGGTGGCGCGGTTCGAGGTAGGGGATGCCGTAGACGGCCACGGTCTGGCCCGCGCCGCCGTCGACCCCGGGCTCGGTGAGCAGCACGGGGCGGTCCAGCTCCGCCGCGTCCGCGCGCACGTGCACGCCCGCGGCCGCCAGGAGTCCGCCGCCGAAGCCGAGGCGCACCGCCGAGTCGTGGTTGCCGCTCGTGAGCACCACCTGGGCGCCGGCCGCGTGCAGCCGGGTGAGCGTCCGGTCCAGCAGCCGGACGGCGTCCGCCGGCGGCAGCGCGCGGTCGTACACGTCCCCGGCCAGCAGGACGGCGTCCACGCCGCGCTCCGTCACGGTCGCGACGAGGGCGTCCAGGACCTCCTCCTGGGCCTCGAGCAGCCCGGTGCCGTGGAACGACCGGCCCAGATGCCAGTCCGAGGTGTGCAGCAGGATCATGCGGCCCACTCTAGGGAGGGTGTGGACGGGATAAGCACGACGCGGTGCAGCTCGTACGATGGCGGCATGTCCGCCACCGCGCCCGAGCCCACCGCCTCCTCGTCCACGCCCCTGCCCGGCCCCGAGCACGCCGACCGGGTCCTGGCCCTCCTCGCGGCCGGTGCCGCCGGGGACGCGCTGGGCGGCGTCGTCGAGTTCACCCCCGCGTCGGGGATCGCGGCGGTGCACGGCCCCGCCGGCGTCACCGACGCCGCGGACCTGCTCGCCCAGCAGGGCGCCCACGCCCTGCCGATCACCGACGACACGCAGCTGACCCTGTACGTGCTCGACGGCCTGCTCGAGTGGATCGAGTGGCAGAACGACGGCGTCCCGGCCGATCCTGCGGCGTGCGTGTGGCTCGCGTGCCTGCGCTGGTTCGCCACGCAGGACGGCGCGCTGCCCGAGGGCGCTCCCCCGGCCCCGCCCCGCTGGATCGACGCGCACGCGGAGCTGAAGGTGCGCCGCGCGCCGGGCACCGCGTGCCTGAGCGGGCTCGCCGAACCGGGGATGGGCCTGCCGGGCGACCCGCACAACCCGGGTTCGAAGGGCTGCGGGACGGTCATGCGCTCGGCCCCGTACGGAATGGTGCCGGGGCTCGAGGACCCGCACGTCGTGTCCCTTGCCCGCCAGGGGGCCGTCCTCACGCACGGCCACCCCACCGCGTGGGTCGCGGCGGCCGCGTACGCCCTCGTCATCGCGGCCCTGCTGCGCGGCCTGGACCTGGCCGCCGCGGTCGCGCACGCCCGCGCGTGGCTCGACACCCTGGGCGAGGAGGCCGAGGAGACCCGCGCCGCCGTCACCGCGGCGGTCGACCTGGCCGGCACCGTCGACGCCGACCCCGGCGCCCCCGGCGCCCTCCCCACCGCGCTCGGCGAGGGCTGGGTCGCGGAGGAGGCCCTGGCCATCGCGCTGTATGCCGCGCTCACCGCGCAGGCGGCGCACCCGGCCGATCCGGCGGCGGCGCTCGCCCTGGCGCTGCGGATCGGCGTGAACCACGACGGCGACTCCGACTCCACGGCCTCGCTGGCCGGGCAGGTGCTCGGCGCGGCGCACGGCACCGCCGTGTTCGATGCGCACGACCCCGCGGACCGCGCCGCGGCCGAGGCCTCCGTCCCGGGGTGGATCGCCGAGCGCGAGGTCGTCCTGGAGGCGGCCCGGCGCTGGAGCGCCGCGACCACCTGAGCGGTTCAGCGCGCGGCGTCCGGCCAGTTCCCGTCGAGCATCTGCAGGAACTCCCCCTCGGAGACCAGGGCGATGGCCTGCCCACGGTCCCGCCGGCGCAGGGCGTCCCGCGTCTTGCGGTGCGCCAGCGCCGTGGTCACGGCCTGCGGTGCCCCGTCCTCGGCGCGCGGGCGGTGCAGGTCCGCGGCCTCGAAGCCGTCCCCCACGACGAGCATCGTGGTGGCCGCGCCCACCCGGTTCGCGGTCTGCGCGCCGTGCGCGGCCGCGCGCGTCTTGGCACTCTGACGCGACATGCCGATGCCGCCCGTGAACACCACGGTCTGGCCGAACAGGGGGTGACCCGGGTCGGCGGTCGGGTTCGGGGGCGGATTGACGCCCTCGTCCGGCCAGCGCATGAAGTCGGGCATGGCGCGTTCGTCCCGCAGCGGGACCCGCGCGTCGAAGACGCCCTCAGTGCGCCGGGCCTGGCGGGTGGCCTTCGACTCGGCGCCCGATCCCGCCGCCCGGGGGGCGAGGACGCTGACGCCCAGCCCCTGGGCCCGCATCAGGCGGTCGACGCCGCGGCCGGCCGGCGCGTCGGTCAGCCCGGGCAGAATCTCCGCGTCGGCCGGCGGCGCCCCCAGCACGCGCCGGCCGATGTCCACGAGGATGGCCGCGCAGGCCTCGGCGTCGGCCAGTGCGTCGTGGTGGCGTCCCGGGGTGAACCCGGCCTCGCGCGCCGCGGAGGGCAGGGCGTACGAGGGCAGGTCGTAGACGCGGCGCGCCAGCACCAGGGTGCACACGAACTCCAGGCCCGGCACGTCCCGGCCGGAGACCTCGAGGCCGGACTCGATGACGCCGACGTCGAAGCCCGCGTTGTGCGCCGCGAGCACGTCCGTCCCCACGAAGTCCGCGAGCTCGTCGTACACCTGCGCGAACCGGGGGGCGTCCAGGACGCGGTCCTCGGTGATGCCGTGGATGCGCACGTTGCGGGGATCGAACCGGTCGAAGCCGACGGGCGGACGGATCAGCCACTCCGCACGGTCCACCATGACCCCGTCCCGCACCCGGACGGCGCCCACGGCACACGGGGAGCCGCGGAAGCCGTTGGCGGTCTCGAAGTCGATCGCGGTGAAGTCCAGCCCCGGCACGGGGGCGCGCCCGCCGCTCACGGGCGCGCGTCGAGCGCGTCCACCAGGTAGGGCAGCAGGGCGCGGAAGGCGTGCCCCCGGTGGCTGATCGCGTTCTTGTCCTCGGGGCTCAGCTGCGCGGTGGACACGTCCCGGCCCTCGGGGCGCAGGATCGGGTCGTAGCCGAAGCCGCCGTCCCCCACGGGCTCGCGCAGCAGGGTGCCGGGCAGGCGGCCGTGCTCGACGTGCTCGACGTGGATGGCCCGGGCGCCCGCGGCGTCCGGGCCGCTGGGGACCGCGAGCGCGGCGGCGCACACGAACTGGGCACCCCGATGCTCGTCCGGCACGTCGGCCAGCTGGGCCAGCAGCAGCTCGAGGTTGGCACGGTCGTCCCCGTGGCGCCCGGCCCAGCGGGCCGAGAAGATCCCGGGGGCGCCGTGCAGCACGTCCACGGCCAGACCGGAGTCGTCCGCGACGGCGATCAGCCCCGTGTGCGCGGCCACGGCGCGGGCCTTCTTCAGCGCGTTCTGGGCGAACGTGACGCCGTCCTCGACGACGTCCGGGGCGCCCACGGCGCCCGCGTCCACCACCGCGGCCTCCACGTCGAGGCCGGGCACGGCGCCGGCGAGCAGCTGCCGCAGCTCGCGCACCTTGCCCGCGTTGTGCGTGGCGAGCACGATGCGGGCGCCCTCCGGCAGGCCCGCCGACGAGGAGGCGGGCGCGCTCACGCCCGGTCCTCCGTGGCGGCGGCCAGGGTCTCGGCCTGGATGCGGGCCAGCTCACCCGTGCCGATCAGGGCCAGGTCCAGCAGGGTGTCCAGCTCGGCGCGGGTGAACGGCGCGCCCTCGGCGGTGCCCTGCACCTCCACGAACTCCCCGGCCCCGGTGACGACCACGTTCATGTCCGTCTCCGCCTTCACGTCCTCCACGTACGGCAGGTCGAGGACGGGCACCCCGTCCACGATGCCCACGGACACCGCGGCGACGGAGTCCTTGAGGACGGCGGCGCCCTTGGCGAGGATCCCCTCGCGCCGCGCCCAGGCCACCGCCTCGGCGAGGGCGACGTAGGCGCCCGTGATGGCGGCGGTGCGGGTGCCGCCGTCGGCGTCGAGGACGTCGCAGTCCAGGACGATGGTGTTCTCCCCCAGGGCGGACAGGTCGATGACGGCGCGCAGGGACCGGCCGATCAGGCGGGAGATCTCGTGGGTGCGCCCGCCGATCCGGCCCTTGACGGACTCGCGCTGGCTGCGCTCGTTGGTGGCCCGCGGGAGCATCGCGTACTCGGCGGTGACCCAGCCGGTCCCCTCGCCCTTGAGCCAGCGCGGCACGCCCTCGGTGAAGGAGGCGGTGCACAGCACGCGGGTGTTCCCGAACTCGATCAGGGCCGAGCCCTCCGCCTGCCGGGACCAGCCCCGGGTGATGGTGATGGGGCGCAGCTCGTCGACGGCGCGGCCGTCCGGGCGGGGGGGGGGGCGGTGGGGGCGGGAGAGCTCATGGCCTCCAGTCTAGGCACGCCCTCAGACGCCGTAGCTCAGCCCCGAGACGGCGACGGCCAGCGGGCCGTCGTACACCGCGCGGGCCTCCTGGACGGCGCGCTGCGGATCGTTCCACACCGGCAGGTGCGTGAGCAGCAGCTTCCGCGCCCCGGCCTGCGCCGCCGTCTCGCCGGCCCGTCGGCCGGTCAGGTGGACGCCGTCGATGCCGTCGTCCCGGCCCTCGTGGAAGGCGGCCTCGCACAGGAACACGTCCGCGTCCCGCGCGGCCTCGACGAGCCCCTCACACGCGTCGGTGTCCCCGGAGTAGGTGAGCACGCGGGTGGTGACGTCGCCGTCGTCGTCGACGCGGTCCACCTCGACCCGGATCGCGTAGGCCTCGTCGATGGGATGGCGCACGGGGACCGGGGTGAACCGGAACGGACCGAGCCGCTCGGTGCGGCCGGCGGCCCAGCACCGGAACTCGAAGTCCTGGTGCATCCCCGGCTCGGGGTCCATCCCGTACGCCTCGGCGATGCGGTCGGCGGTGCCGGCGGGTCCGTAGACGGGCAGCCGGCCGCGGTCCCAGCCGGCCGGGTTCCAGCGGATGGCCACGTGCATCCCGCACAGGTCCATGAAGTGGTCCGGGTGCAGGTGGGAGAGCAGGATGCCGTCCAGGTCCTCGAGCTCGACGTAGCGCTGCAGCACGCCGAGGGCGCCGTTGCCGAGGTCCAGCAGGATCCGCCATGTGCGCGGGGTGACGCCGTCCTCGGCCACGCCCTCGGCGGTGAGGAGGTAGCACGAGGCGGGTGAGCCCGGGCCGGGGAAGGACCCGGAGGCCCCGATGATGGTCAGCTTCACGTCACACCCTCCTGCTCGGCGCCCAGCCGCACGAAGGCCGTCGAGCGCGTCGGGACCGGCGCGGCCGCGGGGCGGGGCGCGCCGATCGTCTCCAGGCGGCGCACGGACTCGACCTCGGGTCCGAGGAAGCGGCGCGCGAGGGCCTGGAAGTGGTCGGGGTCGCCGGTGGCGGCGAAGCGGTGGCGGGTGGCCTGGCCGGAGCCCGCGGCCGAGTGGGGGTGCTCGAGGCCGAGGCGGACCAGTTCCCGGTAGAGGTCCTTGGCGGTCTCCTCCGCGGAGGAGACGAGCGTGACGTCCTCCCCCATCACGAGCGAGAGGGCGCCGGTCAGCAGCGGGTAGTGGGTGCATCCCAGCACGAGGGTGTCCACGCCCGCCGCGCGCAGCGGGGCCGTGTACTCCCGGGCGGTCTCCAGCAGTTCGGGGCCGGTGGTGATGCCGGCCTCCACGAACTCCACGAACCGCGGGCACGCGACCGAGGTGATCTCGAGGTGCGGGGCGGCCGAGAACGAGTCCTCGTAGGCGCGGGACCCGACGGTCGCCTCGGTGCCGATCACGCCGATCCGGCCCGTGCGGGTGGCGGCCACGGCGCGGCGCACGGCGGGCTGGATCACCTCGATCACGGGGATGCCGTGGCCTCCCGTGTAGCGCTCGCGGGCGTCGCGCAGCACGGCGGCCGACGCGGAGTTGCACGCGATCACGAGCGCCTTGACGCCGCGCGCGACGAGCTCGTCCATGATCGCCAGGGCGAGGGCCCGTACCTCGGCGATGGGCCGCGGGCCGTACGGCGAGTGCTCCGTGTCGCCCACGTAGAGGATGGACTCGTGGGGCAGCTGGTCCATGATCGCCCGGGCCACGGTCAGCCCGCCCACGCCCGAGTCGAACACGCCGATCGGCGCCGCGGCGTCCACGGCGGCGCGCTGGCCGCTCACTGCTCGCCCTCCGCGTCCCCGGCGCCCGGCGCGGACTCGTCCGAGCCCTCGGGCAGCTCGCTGAGCATCTCCGTCATGAGCGTCTCCAGCAGCCACGAGGTGAAGTTGTAGAGCAGGGCCATGGTGGACTCGACGTCCTCCGCGCTGCGCCAGTCGTCCACGGCGTGCACGCGGGCGGCGTCCTCCTCGGTCTCGACGCCCAGGCGGGCGGCCAGGACGAGGCGCACGTCGTTGAGCGCGCGGCCGAAGGCCGGCGCCTGGTCGTGCGGCACCTCCACGCGCGTCGAGCGCAGCAGCTCGAGGGCCAGGCGCGCGTCCGCGAGCTTCCCCTCCGACAGGGCGTCCTCGGTCAGGGCCCGGTGGGCGCCCTGTTCGGCGGCGCCGGCCTGGGGCATCGCATCCGGCAGGAGGCGTGCGACGGCCGGGTCGGTGGGGGCCGAGCGCTGCGGCTCCGGGTCCTGGCTCAGGTGCAGGCCGGAGACCAGCCCCCAGAACGCGGCGTCGGACGCGTCCAGCCCGGCCACGGGGCCCGCGTCCTGCGCGGCGGACACGGACGGCGGCGCCGCCGGGGGATCTTCGGGCGTGTCGACGCCGTCCTCGGCGGCCGGGGCCTCGGCGGGGTCCGCCTCGGCGGGGCGCACGTCCGCGCGTCGGCCCTCGAGCAGGGCGACGACGTCCCTGACCAGCCCGCGCAGCAGGCGCACCTCCGGCAGCTCCAGCTGCGCCGTGTACCCCCGCCGCGTCCAGCGGAACCGTTCTGCCATGCCCCTCCTCAGTCCTCCGCCTGCTCCAGCGTGGCCCACAGACCGTAGCCGTGCATCGCGCCCACGTGCAGCTCGGCCTTCTCCTTGGTGCCCGTCGCCACCACGGACCGGCCCCGCTCGTGGACCTCGAGCATGAGCCGCTGCGCCTTGGCGGCGGAGTAGCCGAAGTGGGTGCGGAACACGTAGGCGACGTAGCTCATCAGGTTCACCGGATCGTTCCACACCACGACGTTCCACGGCCGGTCCCGGGCCGTGTCCTCGTGAGGCCGCTCCAGCAGGGCGGTGTCGGTGGCGCCGGCGGGGACGGACTCACCCGGCGCCGGACGCACGGCGCGCGGCGCGGACGGATCGTGGCGGGTCAGCACGGACATGCGCCCCAGTGTACGAGGCGGGCGGGCCAGGACCGGCCCCGCCACGGTCCACTAGGGTGGGCGCGTGAGCCAGAACCCCGTGCCCAGCGCCCCGCGGACCGCCGACGACTGGCAGATCCCCACGGCGCTGATGACCGACCACTACGAGCTGACCATGCTCCAGGCCGCGCTGAAGGCCGGCACCGCGCACCGCCGCTCCCGCTTCGAGCTGTTCACCCGACGCCTGCCCAGCGGCCGCCGCTACGGCGTGGTGGCCGGCGTGGGCCGCGCGCTGGAGGGCCTGTCCCGCTTCCGGTTCGACACGCCCGAGCTCGACTTCCTCGCGGACACCACCGCCCTCGACGACGCCACGCTGGCCTGGCTCGCCGACTACGAGTTCACGGGCGACATCGTGGGCTACGCCGAGGGCGAGGCCTACTTCCCGCACTCCCCCCTCCTGCAGGTGGAGTCGACGTTCGCCGAGGCGTGCATCCTGGAGACCTACCTGCTCTCCATCTACAACTACGACTCCGCCGTGGCCTCCGCCGCCTCCCGCATGACGGCCGTCGCGGACGGCCGCCCGTGCGCCGAGATGGGCTCGCGCCGCACGCACGAGGAGTCCGCCGTGGCCGCCGCCCGCGCCGCGGCCATCGCGGGCTTCACCGCCACCTCGAACCTCGAGGCGGGCCGCCGGTACGGCATCCCGACCGTCGGCACCGCCGCCCACTCCTTCACCCTGCTGCACGACTCGGAGCGCGCCGCCTTCGAGGCCCAGGTCGCCGCGCTCGGGGCGGACACCACCCTCCTCGTGGACACGTATGACGTGGAGCAGGGCGTGCGCACCGCGGTCGAGGTGGCCGGCCCGGCCCTGCGGAACGTCCGGGTCGACTCCGGCGACCTCGTGATCCAGGCCCACCGCGTGCGCGAGCTGCTCGACGAGCTGGGCAACACCGAGACCGGGATCATGGTCACCTCGGACCTGGACGAGTACGCGATCGCCGCCCTGCGCTCCGCCCCCGTCAGCTCGTACGGCGTGGGCACGCGCCTGGTCACCGGGTCCGGCGCGCCCACCGCCTCCATGGTCTACAAGCTCGTGGCCCGCCAGGACGACGACGGCACGTGGGTGGACGTGGCCAAGGCCAGTTCCGGCAAGGCCAGCCGGGGCGGCCGCAAGGAGGCCGCGCGCCGCCGCGACCCGCGGGGCCGGGCCACCGCCGAGGTGATCGGCGTCAACCGCAGCGCCGCGCCCGACGCCGACGACCGTCCCCTGCTGCACCGTTTCGTGCACACCGGCGAGCTGGCCGAGGGCTGGACCGGCCCCGAGGCCGTCACCCGCGCCGCCGAGCGGCACGCCGCCTCCCTGCGCGAGCTGCCCGCCTCGGTGGGCCGCCTGCAGCCGGGCGACCCCGCCATCCCGACCATCTTCCTGGAGGACTGACCCATGGAGAACCTGAACCGCGCCCTGGTGATCGTGGACGTGCAGAACGACTTCTGCGAGGGCGGCGCCCTCGGCGTGACCGGCGGCGCCGCCGTCGCGGCCGGGGTCAGCGAGCACCTGGCCGAGCACGCGGACGCCTACGCGGCCGTGGCCGCCACGCGCGACTGGCACGTCGACCCGGGCACGCACTTCGCCGCGGCCACCGGCGCCGAGCCGGATTTCCGCACCACCTGGCCGGTGCACTGTGTGGCCGGCACCGCCGGCGCCGAGCTGCATCCCGACCTGGACGCCGAGCACCTCGACGCCGAGTTCCTCAAGGGCCTGCACACGGACGCCTACTCCGGCTTCGACGGCGCCCTCGGCGAGCCCGACGCCGTCCCGACCGGGGCCGCGGGCGAGCGCCCCTCCGGGACCGTCGGCCCGTACGGGGCCACCGCCGTGGCCGCGGCCGCCGTCGAGTCCGGCGCCCCCGGCCTCGACGAGTGGCTCCGCGAGCAGGGCGTGGACGCGATCACCGTGGTGGGCATCGCCACGGACCACTGCGTGCGCGCCACCGTGCTCGACGCCCTCGACGCCGGCTACGAGGTCACCGTGCTGACCGACCTGGTGGCCGGCGTCGACGAGGCGGCCGCCCAGGCCGCGCTCCACGAGATGGAGGCCGCCGGGGCCATCCTGGCGACCTCGTGAGCGGGTTCGGCCCCGAGCGGCACCGGCGTCGCCTCTGAGGCGCCGCACGCCGAGACAGTGACGAATGTCACTCGATGCGGCATGATGGAGGCACGCGGCCCCGGCGGGCGTGCCGGAGCCGGTGCCCGACGCAGACGAGGAGAGCAGCCATGACCGACTCCCCCATCGCCGCAGACCGGGACGGCATCCGCTACCTCTCCGGGGTGATCCCCGCCGCCGACGGCGGCCGTCTGGTCGGTCTGGCCCGCGTGGTCTCCGACGGCCACACCATCGCCTACCTGCAGGACATCCTCGTGGATCCGGGGCACCAGCGCCGCGGCATCGCCTCCGAGCTGCTGCGCCGCATCTTCGCCCGGTTCGGCCATGTGCGTCAGCACGTGCTGCTCACGGACACCGAGGAGCGCCAGCGCGCCTTCTACGAGGCCCATGGATTCCGTGAGTCCCGTGACGTGGAGGGCGACGAGCTGCGCGCCTTCGTGCGCTTCCAGTCCCGGGACGGCTGAACCCGGCGCTCAGGTCGGCACGGCCCGCGGGCGCCCGCCGCGCTCCCGACGGACCTCAGGTCCGGCCGACGAACCACCCGCGCAGGGTGCTCAGCCGCTTCTCCAGCTGCTCGCGGGAGGCCTGGGCCACGGCGGGGCCGCCGGAGATCTCCCGCAGGCGGTTGTGGATCACCCCGTGCGGCTGGCCGGAACGGGCCGCCCAGGCGGACACCGTCTTGGACAGCTCGGAGCGCAGCTCCTTCATCCGCCGGTGGTCCACGACGTCGGCGGGCTCGGCCGCCTGCGCACGCGGCCGGCGCTGGATCTGCTCGGCCTGCCGCTGCCGCAGCAGGGCGGAGACCTGCTCGGCGTCCAGCAGGCCCGGGATGCCGAGGAAGTCCTGCTCCTCCTCCGAGCCGACGGCACCGCCGAGGCCGAACTCGCCGCCGTCGAAGAGCACCTTGTCGAAGCTCGCCCGGGACTCGAGGGCCTCGAACTTCTCCCGCGTCAGCGCGTCCGAGCCGCTCTCGGCCCGGTTGGCCTCCGCGATGAGGTCCTCCTCGGGGGCGTCCTCGAGGTCCTCGACGTCGACGGCGCCCTCCTTGCGGTCCAGCGCGTGGTCCCGCTCGAGCTCCATCTCGTTGGCCAGCAGCATGAGCGCGGGCACGGACGGCAGGAACACCGAGGCGGTCTCCCCACGCCGGCGGGAGCGCACGAAGCGGCCCACGGCCTGGGCGAAGAACAGGGGCGTGGACGTGGACGTGGCGTACACGCCCACGCACAGGCGGGGCACGTCCACGCCCTCGGACACCATGCGCACCGCCACCATCCACCGCTCGTCCGACGCGGCGAACTCCTCGATGCGATCCGAGGCGCCCTTGTCGTCCGAGAGGATCACGGCCGGCCGCTGGCCGGTCAGCGCCTCGAGCTGCGCGGCGTACGCGCGCGCGTCCTGGTGGTCCGAGGCGATCACGAGGCCGCCGGCGTCGGGCACGTTGCGGCGCACCTCGCTGAGCCGCCGGTCGGCCGCGCGCAGCACGGACGGGATCCACTCGCCCGCCGGGTCCAGCGCGGTGCGCCAGGCGGAGGCGGTGATGTCCTTCGTGGCGGCCTCGCCGAGCTGAGCCTCCATGACCTCGCCGGTGGAGGTCTTCCAGCGCATCTGCCCGGAGTAGGCCATGAAGATCACCGGGCGCACCACGTGGTCCCGCAGCGCCGGCCCGTAGCCGTACGTGTAGTCCGCCTTCGACCGCTCGATGCCGTCCGCACCGAGTTCGTAGCGGACGAAGGGGATGGAGGCGGTGTCGGAGCGGAACGGCGTGCCGGTCAGGGACAGACGCCGCGTGGCCGGCTCGAACGCCTCACGGATGCCCTCGCCCCAGCTCAGGGCGTCGCCGCCGTGGTGGATCTCGTCCAGGATCACCAGCGTCTTGGCGGCCTCGGTGCGGTTGCGGTGCAGGACGGGCTTGTTCGCCACCTGGGCGTACGTCAGCGCCACCCCGCGGTACTCGGCGCCGTGCCGCCCGTCGGCGTTCTTGAAGTTCGGGTCGATGGCGATGCCGACGCGCGCGGCGTTGTCCGCCCACTGGCGCTTGAGGTGGTCCGTGGGCGCGACGACGGTCAGCCGCTGCACGACGCCGGAGTCCATCAGGATCTTGGCCACGCGCAGCGCGAACGTGGTCTTGCCCGCGCCGGGGGTCGCGACCGTCAGGAAGTCCTGCGGGGCGGTCTGGAGGTAGCGCTCCAGCGCCTCCTGCTGCCACTGGCGCAGCTTGGGGGCCGTCCCCCACGCCGCGCGCTCGGGCATGGCGGGGGGAAGGTCCTCGCCGATGTGGAACAGGTCGTGCTGGACGCTGCCGTCCGGGGTGCCGCTCGTCAGGGAGCGGCCGTCAGCCACGGCCGCGGCCTCCGAACCAGCCACCGCGCTTGCCGCCGCCGTCGCCGTCGCCGCCGTCCTGCGGCTCGCGCAGGCCCTCGTAGATCTCCTTGCACGTGGGGCACACGGGGAACTTGTTCGGGTCCCGGCCCGGCACCCACACCTTGCCGCACAGGGCGATCACGGGGGCACCGGTGACGGCGGACTCCGTGATCTTCTCCTTGCGGACGTAGTGGGCGAAGCGCTCGTGGTCGCCCGGCTCGATCTCCTGGCGCAGCTCCTCACGCTCGAGGACGGACGTGCCGCCGCCGGCGGGCGCGAAGGGGTCGTTCAGGTCGGGTTCGCCGGTCACACTCATGCGGGCCAGTCTAGCCGCGCCCCTCAGAAGGCGGCCACGGCCTGGTAGGTCTCAGCCTGCGCGCGGTCGTACCAGCGCGCCCCCAGGCGCACACCCAGCCACAGCGCGACGGCGCCCCACGCGAGCCCGAGCGCCACCGTCACCCACCCCCACACGGCGGCCCCGGTGACGAGCCGGACGACGAAGGGCACCAGGAACGGCACCGCGAGCGCCAGGCTGACCAGCATCGCGGCGCCCTGGACGAGCATCGTGCGCATGGCCGCGCCCTGCGGCGTCGCGAACGGGCTGTCCCCCGGCTTCGGGACCGGGTAGACGAAGCGGGCGGAGACGAACGCGGACAGCCCGGCGGTCGTCCCGAACAGGCCGAGGGCCAGGCCCAGCATCGGCGCCAGCAGGGACCAGTCACCCGCCGCCGCCACCGTCGCCGTCGTCACGAGCAGGATCATCGGCACGCCCCAGCCCGCCAGGCCCAGGACCCGGCCCCAGCGGTCGTCCACGCCCCGCACGCCTGAGACGACGTGCAGGTGGAACGCCGTGTGGTCGTAGGCGATGTCCGCGGAGATCGAGTAGGCCAGGGACCAGGCGGTGATCGGCCCGAGGATCAGCAGCAGGCCCAGTCCGGGACCCCCCTCCGCGGCCATGCCCCCGGTGAACCACAGCAGGACGGCCATGAGCGGGATGATGATGAGCCCGGCCGCGTACCGCGGGTCGGCCAGCCAGTAGCGCTGGGCGCGGGCCGCGATCGCGGTGCGCGGGCCCGTGGCCGGTCGGCCCAGCCAGCGCAGCGGCGTCGGGTCCGCGCCCGCGGCGACGCGGCGGGACCGACCGCCGCCCACGGCCACCGGCTCCACGGTGCGGCGCACGGCCAGGTGCCACAGGGCCAGGGCGGCCAGGCACCAGGCGGCCGCCACCGCGAGGTGGAGCGCGACGGCGGCGCCGCGGCCCTCGGCGGCCGCCCACGCCGCGGCGGGGCCCGCCCCGAACGGGGTCCACGCCGCGCCGCGGGCGATCTGGGGCGCGATCGCCAGGAAGTCCTCGAACGATGCGATGGCCTGCGAGAGGGCGACGCCGCCGAGCATGAGCGGGATGAACAGCAGGACGGAGACGACGTCCCGCACCCGACGCCGGCTCGCGTAGGCGGCCAGGAGGCCGGCGAGGCCGGAGCCGATCGCCACGGCGGTCACCGCGGTGAGCGCGCCCCCGGCCAGGCCTGCCGCCAGCGCGGCCGGCCGGTCCCACCAGCTGGCCCCCAGGCCCACCAGCACGGTCAGCGTGGCGAGCCCGACCGGCGTCGTGAAGGCGCTCAGGACCAGCCCGGCGATGAGGGTGCGGGCCGGGACGGGGAAGAGCACGAAGCTGTGCGGGTCGAGGGTGGCGTCCACGCCCGTGACGAACGGCGGGATGACGAGCCAGGCGAGCACCACGACGGCGGCGGCCAGCACGGTCGTGGCGCCGCGGGCCTCGTCCGGCAGGGCGGGCAGGCCCGTGACGAGCAGCGTCACCGCCACGGCGGCCATGCCGAGCACGTACAGCGCGCCGAGCACGCTCATCACCAGGGTGAACGGGGACCGCCGCCACTGGTTCAGGGTCAGCGTCCAGCGCAGTCGGACGAGCGTCAGAGCCATGCCAGCCCCTCCGAGCCGTGGCGGCCGCCGACGAGGTCCACGAAGCGGTCCTCGAGGTCGTGCCCGTCCCGGACCTCCTCGAGCGTGCCGGCGGCCCGCAGCGTCCCGGCCGCGATCACGGCGACGTGGGTGCACATGCGCTGGACGAGGTCCATCACGTGGCTCGAGACGATCACGGTGCCGCCCCGCTCCACGTACGAGTGCAGGATGTCCCGGATGTTCGCGGCGGAGACCGGGTCCACGGCCTCGAACGGCTCGTCCAGGACGAGCAGGTCCGGGGCGTGGACCATGGCGGCCGCCAGGGACACCTTCTTGGTCATGCCGGCGGAGTAGTCGGCCACGAGCTTGCGGCCGGCGTCCTCCAGGTCCATCACCCGCAGCAGGTCCGCGGTCCGCTCGGCCACGGTGTCCGCGTCGAGGCCATGCAGCAGCCCGGCGTAGGTCATGAGCTGCGTGCCCGTGAGGCGGTCGAAGGTGCGCACGCCGTCGGCGAGCACGCCGACCCGTCGCTTGGCCTCGAGGGGCTGCTCCCACACGTCGACGCCGTGGATCCAGGCGCGGCCGTGGTCCGGGCGCAGCAGCCCGGTGGCCATCGACAGGGCCGTGGTCTTGCCCGCCCCGTTGGGCCCGACCACCCCGAAGAACGATCCGGCCGGGACGTCCAGGTCCAGCGCGTCCAGCGCCAGCTTGTCCCCGAACCGCTGGGTCAGCCCGCGCGTGACGAGGGCGAGGTCCGGATCGGGGGCGTCGGCCGCGCGCCGACGGGCGGCGGCCGCCAGGTGGGCGGGGGCAGGCTCGGGCGCATGCGGAGACATGCCTGGGACCTTACCCACCGTCAGGCGGACACGGCGTCCTCCTCAGGGATGAACTGAGGGTCCCTCAGAACAGCGCTGCGGCCAGCCGACGCCGCGAGGCCTGCACACGGGGGTCGTCCGTGCCCACCACGGTGTAGAGGTCCACGAGGTGGGCGCGCGCCGTCTCCCGGTCGTCGCCGGGGTGGAGGGCGATGAACCGCACGAGCCGGGCGAAGGCGTCCTCCACGTGGCCACCGAGCACGTCCAGGTCGGCGACGGCGAGCTGGGCGGCGACGTCGTCCGGGCCGTCCGCGGCGGCCGCGCGCACCGCCGCAGCGTCGGCGTCACGGGTGCGCAGCATGAGGCGGGCCGCGGACAGGCCCTGCTGGGCCACGGCGTCCGCGGGGCTGTCGGCCAGCGCCGCCTCCCACGCCGAGACGGCCCCGGGCAGGTCGTCGGCGGCGAGGGCCTCATGGGCGGCCCGGTGCAGCGGCGGCACGGGCGGAGCCTCCGCAGCCGCGGCGTCGGCGTCCTGGCGCGCCGGGGCGACGGGGGGCACGGTGCCGGCGACGCCGTTCTGACGGGCCACCTCGAGGATCTCCCCCATGAGCTGGCGCAGCGTCTCCTCCGGCACCTCCTGATTGACCAGCGGCACCGGCTGCCCCGCCACCACGGCCATGACCGCGGGGCCGGCCCCCAGGCCCAGCGCCTGCAGCACGGCGGGCTCCTTCGCCACGTCCAGACGCGCGAGCACGAGCCGTCCCGCCTGGGCGTCGACCGCGTCCGCGAACTGCCGGTAGAGCGCCTCGCTCGCCGCGTCCCCGGGCACGTGCAGGTGCAGCAGCACCGGCACCTGGGCGGAGAGCTGGACCAGCTGCTGCAGCAGACCCTGGTCGGCGTCCGCGATCACCCACGAGCCGCCGCCGGCGCCGGCGTCGGCCCCCGGCGCGGTGCGCCCGGCCGGGGCCGGGGTGCCGAGCGAGGACAGGTCGACGGCGCCGCGCAGGTGGGACGGGGCGTCGGAGGGGGGCTGGGCGGTCACGTCGGTCACGATCCTTCCGGTCCGGGGCCGCCCCGTCGCCGGGGCGAGGGGCGTTGTCACTGGGCCCCACGGTAGCCTCCCGGGCGCGGCGCGGTCAGGCCGGGGCCCTGACGTACGCTGAGCGCGTGGAGGAGAAGGAGACCGCATCCGGCCCGGATGCCACCGGCGTCGCCGACGTCCGTGGCCCGGCCGAGCCCGAGGGCGCCGAGCAGCCGCCCGTGGCCGGCGTCCCCGTGGAGCCGGTCGGGGTGGCCGCCGCGCCGCCGTCGCACGGGCCGACGCCCGCCGGGCGTCGTCGACTGCCCCGCCTGGGCTCCGTCCTGCGGCGGCGCCGACCCTTCCTCGAGGAGGACCGGGTGGACCCCGAGTCGGTCCCCGTCGACGGCGCCGAGGATCCGGCGGTCGCGGCCGTGGCTCTCGAGTCCCCCGTGCTGACCGGCTTCCTGCTCGCGGTGGGCGTGGCCCTGGCCATCGGCGTCGTCTCGGTGCTGCGCACGAACGGACAGCTCATCGTGTGGATCGCCGCGGCCCTGTTCATCGCCCTGGGCCTGGATCCGCTGGTGCGCCGGGTCGAGTCCTGGGGCGCGCCCCGGTGGGTCGGCGTGCTCACGGCCGCGCTCGGCCTGGCCGCCGTGGCCGGGGCGTTCGTCGCCCTCCTGGTCCCCACGGTGATCGAGCAGTCCACGCAGCTGGTCCAGGACCTGCCGGCCATCATCGACGGGGTGATGACCGCCGAGTGGTTCGTGCAGCTCGACGAGGAGTTCCACCTCCAGGAGGCCGTTCGCGCCCAGACCGAGCGCCTCGCCGCCGACGGCGTCGCCGTCACCGACCTGTTCGGCGGGCTCCTCGGCTTCGGCCAGACCGTGCTGAACGCCGTCTTCTCGGTGCTCGTGGTGGTCGTGCTGACGCTGTACTTCCTCTCCTCCCTGCCGCACATGAAGTACTGGGCCTACCGGCTCGCACCGCGTTCGCGCCGGCCCCGGATCGAGGCGCTGTCCGAGCAGATCACCTCCTCGGTCGGCCACTACGTGATGGGCCAGTCCTTCGTGGCCGCCCTCAACGGCGCGGTGGCGTTCACGGCGCTGGCCATCGCCGGCGCCCCCTTCGCCGTCCTGCTCGCCGCGATCGCCGCCTTCATGGCGTTCATCCCGCTGGTGGGCGCCGCGATCGGCGGCACGCTGCTGACCCTCGTGAGCCTGCTGACCTCGTGGCAGACCGCCGCCGTGTTCGCGGCCATCTACTTCGTCTACCTGCAGATCGAGGCCTACGTCATCTCGCCGCGCGTCATGGCACGCGCGGTGTCCGTGCCGGCGGCCGTGGCCGTGATCGCGGTGATCGCCGGAGGCGCGCTGCTCGGCGTCCTCGGCGCCCTCATGGCGATCCCGCTCGCCGCCGCGCTGCTGCTGCTGGTCCGCGAGGTCTTCATCCCCCGCCAGGACGCCCGGTAGGCCCACGACGGCGGCGCGGCCCGGACCGTCGCGGTCAGCGGCCCGGGCGGGTGCGCCAGCACACCGGGTGCCAGTGCCGCCGGTCCGCCCCCGCGTCCTCGTCCCCCATGATCCAGTCCGCGCGCCAGGCCACGAGGTGCGCCTGGCCCTGCCGGATCACCCGACCGCAGCCAGGGCACATGTAGTCCTTCACCGCGCGCCACGCGGGGATCTGCCGGACGTGCCATCCGCCGTCGGACCCGGACTGGCGCGAGTAGCCCGCGTCCAGGCCGAGGAGCTCCTCGAGCGGGTCGGACCGCCCCGGCGACGGCCGGGACCGCCGGGAGACGCCGGAGGCCCCGCGCTCGCTCCGCCGAGGCGCGGACGAGCGGCGGGGACGGTTCGAACGGGGCATGTCCCCATGCTGACACACGAGCGGGTGGGCACGGTCCGCCTAGGATGGACCGGTGCGACTCGTCATTGCCCGCTGCTCCGTGACCTATGAGGGCCGCCTGAACGCCCACCTGCCCACCGCCACCCGCCTGCTCATGGTGAAGGCGGACGGCTCGGTGCTGGTGCACTCCGACGGCGGTTCCTACAAGCCCCTCAACTGGATGTCGCCGCCCGCGACCCTGCACGTGGAGGAGCCCTCCCCCGATCAGGCCGACCAGGGGGTGACGCAGGTCTGGCGCGTACAGGCCAAGAAGTCCGACGACCGACTCATCGTGCTCATCGAGGAGGTCCTGGCGGACGACTCCCACGAGCTCGGCGTGGACCCCGGCCTCGTCAAGGACGGCGTGGAGGCGGATCTGCAGCGTCTGCTGGCCGAGCAGATCAGCCTGCTCGGCGACGGCCACACCCTCGTGCGCCGCGAGTACATGACGGCGATCGGCCCCGTCGACATCCTGGCCCGCGACGCCGACGGCGGCACCGTGGCGGTCGAGCTCAAGCGCCGCGGGGACATCGACGGGGTCGAGCAGCTCACCCGCTACCTCGAGCTGATGAACCGGGACCCGCTCCTGGCGCCCGTGCGCGGCGTGTTCGCGGCCCAGCAGATCAAGCCCCAGGCCCGCACCCTCGCCGAGGACCGCGGCATCCGCTGCGTCACCCTCGACTACGACGCGATGCGCGGCGTGGACGACGCCGAGTCCCGCCTGTTCTGAGGCGCCGGGCGGGCTCAGCGACGCCAGAAGGACGACGCCGCGGACGGCCCCGCCTCGCTCCAGGCGCGCAGGGCGCCGGCGTCGTCGGGGTCGACGACGACGCGCACCGGACGTGCGCCGGCGCTCAGCTCCAGGACGGCCCGGCCGGCCTCGTCCGCCGGGAGGCGGTCGATCTGCAGGCGGCTCCGGTCCGCGCTCCAGCGCTCCCGCGAGAGGCGCCAGCCCCCGGTGAGGCGCAGGCGGGACTCGTCGTAGACGCCGATCACGCGCTCACGCCCCGGGCCCTCCCGCTCCAGGACCGCCGGGAAGGCGGCCGTGACACGGGCGAGGGCCCGGCGCCGCATCACCAGGGCGAGTGCCGACAGCACGATGACTGCCACCACGGTCGCCGAGGCGATGAGCACCGGGCCCTCCACCGTCAGGTCCTGCCGCGCCGCGTCAGGCCGCCGCGGCGTCGCCCAGCCGGGCGGACGTCGCGGCGATCACGACACGGTCGTGGTCCACGGAGAAGAAGCCGCCGCGGGCCTGCGCGGTCACGGTGCCGCCGTCCGTGGTCCGCACCACGACCTCGCCGTCGCCGAGGACGGCCAGCATCGGGGTGTGGCCCGGGAGGATGCCGATCTCACCGTTGACGGTGCGCGCCGACACGGCCGACGCGGCGCCCGACCAGATGGACCGCTCCTCGGAGACGATCTCGACGTTGAGCTCAGCCATGATCGATCAGCCCTCGGCCTGGATCTTGGCCCACTCGCGCTCGACGTCGTCCAGGCCGCCCACGTTGTAGAAGGCCTGCTCCGCGACGTGGTCCAGGTCGCCGTCGGCGATGGCCTTGAAGCCCTCGACGGTGTCCTTGACCGGCACGGTGGAGCCCTCGACGCCGGTGAACTGCTTGGCGGTGTAGGTGTTCTGCGAGAGGAACTGCTCGATCTTGCGGGCGCGGCCCACGGTGATCTTGTCCTCCTCGGAGAGCTCGTCCACACCGAGGATCGCGATGATGTCCTGCAGCTCCTTGTTCTTCTGCAGGATCTGCTTCACGCGGATGGCCACGTCGTAGTGGTCCTGGCCCACGTACTGCGGGTCGAGGATGCGCGAGGTCGAGGCCAGCGGGTCCACGGCCGGGTACAGGCCACGGGACGCGAGGTCACGGGTCAGGTTGGTGGTCGCGTCCAGGTGCGCGAACACGTTGGCCGGGGCCGGGTCGGTGTAGTCGTCCGCGGGGACGTACACGGCCTGCATCGAGGTGATGGAGTGGCCGCGGGTCGAGGTGATGCGCTCCTGGAGCACACCCATCTCGTCCGCCAGGTTCGGCTGGTAGCCCACGGCGGAGGGCATGCGGCCCAGCAGCGTGGAGACCTCGGAACCGGCCTGCGAGAAGCGGAAGATGTTGTCGATGAACAGCAGCACGTCCTGGTTCTGCACATCGCGGAAGTACTCCGCCATGGTCAGCGCGGACAGGGCCACGCGCAGACGCGTGCCCGGCGGCTCGTCCATCTGGCCGAACACGAGGGCGGTGTCCTTGAGGACGTCCGCCTCCTCCATCTCGACCCAGAGGTCGTTGCCCTCACGGGTGCGCTCGCCGACGCCGGCGAACACGGAGGTGCCGCCGAAGTTGCGGGCCACACGGGTGATCATCTCCTGGATGAGCACGGTCTTGCCCACGCCGGCGCCGCCGAACAGGCCGATCTTGCCGCCCTTGATGTAGGGGGTCAGCAGGTCGATGACCTTGATGCCGGTCTCCAGCATCTCGGTGGAGCCCTCGAGGGACGCGAAGTTCGGGGCCGGGCGGTGGATCGGCCAGCGGTCCTCGGCCTGCAGCTGCGAGGTCGGCATGTCCAGGGTCTCGCCGAGCACGTTGAAGATGTGGCCCTTCACGGCGTCACCGACCGGCACCGAGATGGGGGCACCGGTGTCCACGACGTCGGTGCCGCGCACCAGGCCGTCGGTGGACTGCAGGGAGATGGCGCGGACCATGTTGTCGCCGAGGTGCTGGGCGACCTCGAAGGTGACCGTGCGGCGCTGGCCGTTGAGGTCGATCTCGGTGGTCAGCGCGTTGTAGATCTCCGGCATCGCGTTGGCCGGGAACTCGGCGTCGATCACGGGGCCGATGACGCGGGACACGCGTCCGGTGGCACCGCCGGTGGGGGTCCCGGTGCCCTGGTCAGTGATGGTGGCAGTCATCTCTCTCACTTCTATCGTGTGTGGATGGCGAGTCTGGTGAGTCCCGAACGGGCTCAGGAGTTGTTGAGCGCGTCCGCGCCCGCGATGAGCTCGGTGAGCTCCTGGGTGATCTCGGCCTGACGGGCGTTGTTCATCAGGAGCGTGTAGTCCTTGATGAGGCTCGTGGCGTTGTCGCCCGCCGACTTCATGGCGCGCTGACGGTTGGCGAGCTCCGAGGCCGCCGACTGCAGCATCGCGTTGAAGATGCGCGACTCGATGTACTTGGGCAGCAGCGCGTCGAGGACCTCCTCCGCGTCCGGCTCGTACTCGTAGAGCGGCAGCACATCCTCGGCGGTGGCGGCCTCCTCCTCGACGACCTCGAGGGGCAGCAGGCGCACCACGTGGGGGTTCTGCTTCACGAGCGAGACGAACTCGGTGAACACGACGTGGATCTCGTCCACGCCGCCGTCCGCCGTGTCCGTGAGGAACGCGTCCACGAGCACCTCGCCGATCTCGGTGGCGCGCTCGGCGACGGGGGCGTCCGTCTGACCGGTCCACAGCTGCTTGTAGCCGCGGCCGCGGAAGTCGAAGTACGTCTGCGCCTTGCGGCCGACGACGTACACGTCCACGTCCTTGCCCTCCTCGCCGAGGCGGGTGAGGAGCTGCTCGGCCTTGCGCAGCACGTTCGCGGAGTACGCGCCGGCGAGGCCGCGGTCCGAGGACATGATGAGCACGGCCGCCCGGGTCGGGTTCTCGGGCTCCGTGGTGAGGACATGATCGATGTCGTGCTGGCTCGACACGGCCGAGACGGCGCGGGTGATCGCGTTCGCGTAGGGCAGCGACGCGCTGACGCGCTCACGTGCCTTGGTGATGCGAGACGTGGCGATCAGCTCCATCGCCTTGAAGATCTTCTTCATCGACGACGTCGACGCGATCTTCTGACGGTAGACCCGGATCTGGGCTCCCATGGTGGTCCTTTCCCTGGCGGGAGGGCGGCCCGGCGTCGTCCCCGTGGGGTCCGACGCCGGACCGCTCCCTCACCGACCGGCGGTCAGCGCTTCTGCTTGGTGATCTGCTCCTGCGCGACCTGGTCCTGCTCGATCGCGCGGTGCTCCTCGTGGCCGGCCTGCACGCCGCCGTCCTCGGAGGACTGGAAGCCCTTGGAGAACTCGGCGACGGCCGACTCGAGCGCGGACACGGTGCCGTCCTCGAGCTTGCCGGTGGAGGCGATGTCGGTCAGGACGGAGGTGTGGCGACGCAGGTGGTCGATGAACTCGCGCTCGAAGCGCAGCACGTCCTGCACCGGCACCTCGTCGAGGTGGCCCTTGGAGCCGGCCCAGATGGACACGACCTGCTCCTCGACCGGGTAGGGCGAGTACTGCGGCTGCTTGAGCAGCTCCATGAGACGCTCACCGCGGGCGAGCTGGCGGCGGGTGGCCGGGTCCAGGTCCGAGGCGAACATGGAGAACGCCTGCTGGTCGCGGTACTGCGCCAGGTCCAGCTTCAACGTGCCGGAGACCTTCTTCATGGCCTTGACCTGGGCGGCGCCGCCCACGCGGGACACCGAGATGCCCACGTCCACGGCGGGACGCTGGTTGGCGTTGAACAGGTCCGACTGCAGGAAGATCTGGCCGTCGGTGATGGAGATGACGTTGGTCGGGATGTAGGCCGAGACGTCGTTCGCCTTGGTCTCGATGATCGGCAGGCCGGTCATCGAGCCCGCGCCCATCTCGTCCGAGAGCTTGGCGCAGCGCTCGAGGAGCCGGGAGTGCAGGTAGAAGACGTCGCCCGGGTAGGCCTCGCGGCCCGGCGGGCGGCGCAGCAGCAGGGAGACGGCACGGTAGGCCTCGGCCTGCTTCGACAGGTCGTCGAAGATGATCAGCACGTGCTTGCCGCCGTACATCCAGTGCTGGCCGATGGCCGAGCCGGCGTAGGGGGCGAGGTACTTGAAGCCGGCCGGGTCGGACGCCGGGGAGGCCACGATGGTGGTGTACTCCAGGGCGCCGTGCTCCTCCAGCGTGGCGCGGACGCCGGCGATGGTGGAGGCCTTCTGGCCCACGGCCACGTAGACGCAGCGGACCTGCTTCTCGACGTCGCCCGACTCCCAGTTGGCCTTCTGGTTGAGGATCGTGTCGACGGCGATCGCGGTCTTGCCGGTCTGGCGGTCACCGATGATCAGCTGACGCTGGCCACGGCCGATCGGGATCATGGCGTCGATGGCCTTCATGCCGGTCTGCAGCGGCTCGTGGACCGACTTGCGCTCGGTCACGGTCGGCGCCTGCAGCTCGAGGGCACGGCGGCCCTCGGCCTCGATCGGGCCCAGGTCGTCGATGGGCTGGCCCAGCGGGTCCACCACGCGGCCCAGGAAGGCGTCGCCCACCGGGACGGAGAGGATCTCGCCGGTGCGCTGCACCTCCATGCCCTCGCGGATCTCCTGGAACTCGCCGAGGACGACGACACCGATCTCGCGGGTGTCGAGGTTCTGGGCCAGGCCCTGGATGCCGTTCTCGAAGCGCAGCAGCTCGTTCGCCATGACGGAGGGCAGACCCTCCACACGAGCGATGCCGTCCGCCGCGGAGATGACACGGCCGACCTCGGTGCGATCGGTGCCCGACGGTTCGTACGATGCCGCGAAATCGTTCAAGGCATTGCGGACATCGTCAGCGTTGATGGTCAATTCGGCCATCTGCAGTCCCTGCTCTCTGTGCTTGGTGATCATCGACGTGACGATGATGCTTACGTTCGTGGGTGTTCCGGATGCGGGCGGGAGCCGGCGTCAGCCGGCCATCCGCCGCTGGAGGTCGTGGAGGCGCGAGGCCATGGACCCGTCGACGACGTCGTCGCCGACCTGGACGCGGACGCCGCCCACCACGTGGGGGTCCACCGTCACGTCCATGACGAGATCGCGGCCGAAGGCGCGGCGCAGGCCCAGGGCCAGCCGCTCCTGCTGCTCGGCCTCGAGCGGCCGGGCCACGGTCACCTCGGCGATCCACTGGCGCTGCCGCTCGGCGACGACGTCCGCGGCCTTGCAGATAGCGGCGGACGGCTTCAGGCCGCGCGGGGCCGAGACGGCGCGCTCGACCAGCAGTCGGCCGGCCGGACTGGCCGACGCGCCCAGGAGACGACCGGCCAGAGCGGCCCGTGCCTCGAGGGGTGCGTGCTGATCGGTGAGCGCCCGCTGCACCTCGTGCGAGTCCTCCACCGTGCGGTTGAAGGCCAACAGCTCGCCCAAGAGGGCGGCCAGGCCCGCGTGTCCGCCGCGTGCGGCCTCCGCGGCGGCCGCGTGCACAGCCACCGTCTCGAGGGCGTCCCCGAGATCGCGCTCCGCCGACCAGCGGCGGCCGGCCAGGTCCTTGAGGACCTGCAGTGCACCGGGGGTCACCCGGGCGCCGAACAGCGAGTCGACGAGGCCGTGACGGCGCTCGGTGGTCCAGGCGGGGTCGGTCAGGGCGCGGCGCAGGGCGCCGTGCTCGTCCACCACGTCCAGCGCGCCGAACAGCTCGCGTGCCAGGGCCACGCCGCCCTCGTCCAGCACCGGACCGACGGCCTCCAGGGAGGCGGCCAGGGAGTCCCTCGATGCGCCCGTCATCATTCGGCGACACCTGCGCTCTGGTGACGGTCCAGGTCAGCCAGGAAGCGGTCGACCACGCGCTGCGAGCGGGCGTCGTCCTCGAGGGACTCGCCCACGATCTTGCTGGCCAGGGTCGTGGCCAGCGAACCGACCTCGCCCTTGAGCTGCGCGGCGGCCTGCTGACGCTCGGCGGCGATCTGCGCCTGCGCCTGCTCGGAGATGCGCGTCGCCTCGGCGGTCGCGCGCTCGCGCGCCTCGGCCACGATCTCGGCGGCCTCGGTGCGGGCATCCTCGCGGATGCGGTTCGCCTCGGTGCGGGCGTCCGCCAGCTGCGACTCGTAGTCCGCCATCATCGCGTTCGCCTCGGCCTGGGCCTTCTCAGCCTTGGCCAGACCGCCCTCGATCGCCTCGACACGGTCCTGGTAGGACTTCTCGAGGGTCGGGACGATGAACTTGATGACGATGAACATGAGCAGGGCGAAGCCCACCACGACGACGAGGATCTCCCACGGGTTGGGGATCAGGGGGTTGGCCCCCTCAGCCGCCGCGAGGATCAGTCCGTTGCTGATCATGTTTCAACCATCCTTCGGTCAAGAGTCCTGTGGAGATGGAGCACCGACGGTCTCACCGTGCGGGCGCTCCGTGGACGCGGCGCGTCAGGCGCCGATGACGAAGGCGAAGACGAGGCCCAGGATGGCGAGGGCCTCGGCGAGCGCGAAGCCCAGGAGGGCGATCGGCTGCAGGATGCGCTGGGCCTCCGGCTGACGGGCGACGCCGTTGATGTAGGCGGCGAAGATCAGGCCCACGCCGATGGCGGAGCCGATGGCGGCGAGGCCGTAGCCGATCATGTTGAGCGAACCGTGCAGTTCCATGGTGTTCCTTTCACGAGGCCGAGGTGTCCGGCCGGGTTGTGGAGGGTCGGCCTCCCGGGTGGTCCTCCTGCGGAGGGCCGGGAAGACTGGTGGCGGGCTCTCCCGCCGTACCGCAGCCGCCTGGGTCGTGCCCGAGGCGGCCCCGGAAGATCAGTGGTCGTTCGCGTCGATCGCGCCCTGGATGTAGATCGCGGTCAGCAGCGTGAAGACGAAGGCCTGCAGGTACATGATCAGCAGCTCGAGGAAGTACAGGGCCACCGAGCCGAGGATGACCAGGATGCCGGTGCCCTGCAGGGCCAGGCTGCCGGTCTGCGTGATCAGGTAGGCGGCGCCGGCGCCGGCGAGCATCACGATCATGTGGCCGGAGAGCATGGTGGCCATCAGACGCAGGGAGTGGGTCAGCGGGCGCACGATGAAGTTGGAGATGATCTCCAGCGGCACGAGCAGCGGCAGGATCCAACCGGGCACACCGGAGGGCACGACGGCCAGCTTCAGGTAGCGCACGCCGTGGCGCTTGATGCCGACGCCGATCCAGATCGCGTAGACGATGAGGGCCAGGCCGTAGGCGGCGCCCGCGTGGGAGAAGGTCGGCAGCTGCAGCACCGGGATGGCGCCGAACAGGTTGTTCAGCAGCACGAAGAAGAAGATGGCGAAGAGCAGCGGGACCCACTGCTTGAAGTTCTTCTCGCCCAGGATGTCCTTCGCAATGTCGTTCCGGACGAAGGAGTAGCCGGACTCGGCGAGCCACTGGGCCTTGCCGGGCACGAGCCGGGGACGGCGCATGGCCCACGCGAAGAAGGCGGTGATGAGCACCACGGAGAGCAGGACGAGCAGCATCTGCTTGCCGAAGCCGGTGCCGTACTCCGCACCCCAGGGGAAGATCTCCGGGAGGTGACCATCAGAGATGGTGGGGGGCACGAATGATGCGTTGGCCAGCACGAGGGTCAGCACGCGGTTCCTCTCCGAAGTGATGCAGTCGACGGGACCGCAGCCTCGTCCCCGGACCACAGGCGGGCGCCGCGACATTGCGGGGGTACCGGTGCGATGCGAGACACGGATGGCGGCAGATGGGCGCCGTCGAAGTGTTCGCCGCCAACGATACCAAACGGTGACCCGTGCTCCGTACCGCAGAAGGGGCCCACGGCATGGCCCGCGGCTCCGTGTCTTCGCCCCTCGGGCGGGTCAGTCGGCGTAGATCCCGCGGCGGGTCCGGGCGAAGACGAGGACCTCCGCGGCCTGCCAGACGAGGATCGTCACGAGGGCGGCGATCGCCGCCGCGTCCGCCCGGACCCAGCCGGGGCGGGGCAGGACCCCCAGCAGCACCGCGAACACCGCGATCTTGAGCACGAACAGCCCCACGCTGACCGGCAGCGCCGCCTCGCGCGCCCGGTCCCAGACGAGTGCCGTCGTCACCCCGGTGAGCGCCGAGAGCGCAAGCACCGCGCCACCGCCCAGCAGGGCGCTCCCGGCTGCCTCCCCGCCGACGGAGAGCAGCCACGCGGCGCACGTGATCGCCAGGGCAACCCCCGCCGCGGCCAGGGACCACCCGAGGATCCCCCACCAGCCGCGGCGGTTCTCCCAGCGGCGCCGGCGTCGGCGACCTCCCGCCCCGGTCACGCGTCCCCCCGCTCGTCCGGGTGGGCCGCGGCGTCGTTCCGGACCGCGCGACGGCGCTCCACGATCGGATGCAGGGTGAGGTAGCCGGCTCCGGCCAGGGCCACGGCGAGCACGGGCAGGACGATCATGGGGTCCACGAAGTTCAGGGACACCGCACCCCATGCCACGAGGAACGCCCAGAGCCAGAGCAGCGCGACGGCCTGCGCCTGGGTGTAGCCGCCGTCCACGAGCTTGTGGTGCAGGTGCCCGCGGTCCGCCGAGAAGGGGCTGGTGCCCTTGGCCGTCCGTCGCAGCACGGCCAGGGCGAGGTCCGCGAGCGGCAGGGCGAGGACGGCTACGGGCAGCAGGATCGGCATGTAGGCGGGGACGTTGCGGAAGCGCATCCCGTCCAGGGCGTTGACGTCGGCGGTCACGGCGACCGCGGCCGCGGCCATCAGCAGGCCGATGAGCATGGCCCCCACCTCGCCCATGAAGATGCGGGCCGGGGCCAGGTTCCACGGCAGGAAGCCCACGCACGCGCCGACGAGCAGGGCCATGAGCAGGGTGGCGAGGTTGGCGTAGTCGAACTGGTTGATGGTCCGCGTCAGCAGATACGAGTAGACGAAGAAGGCCGAGCCGCCGATCAGCGCGACGCCCGCCGCCAGGCCGTCCAGGCCGTCCACGAAGTTGATCGCGTTCATCGTCAGCACCACGGCGAACACCGTGAGGATGACCTGCGTGGTCTCGTTCCCCACCGGGATCCAGCCCACCGGCATCGCCTCGATGCGGATCCCGCCCAGGGCCACCGCGAGTCCGGCCAGCACCTGGCCGGCCATCTTCACCCACCAGCGCAGGTCCCACATGTCGTCGGCGATGCCCACGACGAGCACGACGGCGACGGCGACCAGGAGCCCGCGCATCGCGGCGTCGTCCGCGTAGATCCCCTGGAGGAACGGCACGACTCCCCCGACGGCGAATCCCACCAACACGGCTGCGGCCATGGCCACGCCGCCCAGCTTCGGCACGGGGTGCCGGTGCACGTCCCGCTGGCGCAGCGGGGTGAACACGCGCGCGCGCAGCCCCAGCCGGCGCATGAGGGGCGTCAGGGCCCCGCAGGCGACGGCCGTGACCACGACCAGGACGAGATACGCGCGCATGGGGGCCGGTCAGGCCTCCGGGTCGGCGGGACGCGCCGCGGCGGCGTCGTCGGCGGCCGCGATCCGCTCGGCGGCGACCGGCGGCTCCTCGCCCTCGGCGAGCAGGTCCGGCACCACCGCGCGCAGCTCCTCCAGGGGCACGGAGCCCTGCCGGGCCACGCGGAACGGGGTGACGGTGCAGTCCACGATCGTCGAGGGATCCCGGCTCTCCCGGGGGCCGGCGTCGAGGTAGAGGGCCACGGACTCCCCCAGCATCGAGCGGGCGGCGTCGGCGGTGGTGGCGGCGTCCATGCCGGTGCGGTTCGCGCTGGAGACGGCCATGGGGCCGACGGCGTAGAGCAGTTCGCGGGCCACCGCGTCGTCGGGCACGCGCAGGGCGACGGTGCCGCGGGTCTCGCCGAGGTCCCAGGTCAGCGTGGGCTGGGACTTGAGGATGAGCGTGAGGGCGCCGGGCCAGAAGCGCTCGGCGAGGGCCTCGGCCTCCTCCGGCACGTCGTACGCGAGGCCGGCCATGACGCGGCGGTCCGCGATGAGCACGGGCGGCGGCATGGTGCGGCCACGGCCCTTGGCGGCCAGCAGCACGGCCACGGCCAGCGGGGAGAACGCGTCCGCTCCGATGCCGTAGACGGTGTCCGTGGGCAGGACCACGCAGCGGCGGTCCGCGAGGACCTCGCGGGCGCGGGCCACGGCATTCTCGAGGGCGGCCGGATCCGAGACGTCGATGAAGTCACTCACGTCGGTCATTCTTCCACCTCCGCGCCCGCCGCGGCTTCGCCGGACCGGCGCGCCGTCAAGAACCGATCTCGCCCGGTGAGGTCCTGGTGGACTCGTTCGCCCGTGAACCGCCGGTCCGCGCCGAGGGCGGACAGGAGGGCCGGGCCCTGCGTCTCGTGGTGCTCCATGGCGAACAGGCCGCCCGGGGCGAGCAGGTCCGCCGCCCGGTGCGCGATGGCGCGCGGGATCCGCAGCCCGGGCGTGTCCCCGCCGTAGAGCGCCCGCGCCGGGTCCAGTCGGGCCTCCGGTTGGGCGGGCACCTCGGCCTCGGGCACATAGGGCGGGTTGCTCACGACGACGTCCACGCGGCCCTCGAGGTCGGGGCACGCGACAAGGGCATCACCTTGTCGCAGGTCGACCCCGCGCGGGGCGAGGTTCCGCCGGGCCCAGTCGGCCGCCGCCGGGTCGAGCTCGACGGCGGTGACGGCGAGCGCGCGGCCCCGCGCCTCGCCCCACGCCGCGACGGCCGCAGCGATCGCGCCGGAGCCGGTGCACAGGTCCACCACGACGCCCGCCGCCGGCCGCGCGGCCAGGTCGGCCACGACGGTCTCCACGAGCAGCTCGGTCTCCGGCCGCGGGATGAAGACGCCCGGGCCGACCGCCAGGTCGAGCCCGTGGAAGTGCGCGACGCCGGTCAGGTGCTGGACGGGCTCGCGGGCGGCGCGGCGTCCCACGAGCGCCTCGAACGCCGCCGCCTGCGCGGGCTCGGCCACGGCACCGGCGAACACCCGGGCCAGCAGCGCGCCGCGGTCGAGGCCGAGCACGTGGGCCAGCAGCAGCTCGGCGTCCACGCGCGGCGAGTCGATGCCCACCGCGGTCAGGCGGGCGGCGGCGTCGCGCAGCAGCGCGGACCAGGCCGGTGCGCTCACGCGTCCCCGCCCAGCGCGGCGAGCCGCCGCTCCTCGTCGAGGGCGAGGCAGGAGGCGATCACGGCCTCGAGGTCGCCGTCGAGGACCGCGTCGAGGTTGTGCGCCTTGTAGCCGGTGCGGTGGTCCGCGATCCGGTTCTCCGGGAAGTTGTAGGTGCGGATGCGTTCCGAGCGGTCCATGGTGCGCACCTGCGCGGCGCGCGCCGCGGAGTTCTCGGCGTCCTGTTCCGCCCGCTGCCGCTCGAGCAGCCGCGACCGCAGCACGCGCAGCGCGGCCTCGCGGTTCTGGATCTGGGACTTCTCGTTCTGCATGGAGACGACGATCCCCGTGGGCAGGTGCGTCAGGCGCACCGCGGAGTCGGTCGTGTTGACGGACTGGCCGCCCGGCCCGGAGGAGCGGAAGACGTCCACTTTGAGGTCGTTCGGATCGAGGTGGACCTCGTCCGGGGCGTCCACCTCGGGCAGCACGAGCACGCCGGCGGCGGAGGTGTGGATGCGGCCCTGGGACTCGGTGACGGGCACGCGCTGCACGCGGTGCACGCCGCCCTCGAACTTGAGCCGGGCGTAGACGCCGTCGGCCGGGTCGGCCGCGCTCCCCCGCACCGCCACGTGGACGTCCTTGTAGCCGCCCAGGTCGGAGTGCGTGGCGGAGAGGATCTCCGTCTTCCAGCCCCGGGACTCGGCGTAGCGCAGGTACATGCGCAGCAGGTCGCCGGCGAACAGGGCCGCCTCCTCGCCGCCCTCGCCGCCCTTGATCTCGAGGATCACGTCGCGGGCGTCGTCGGGGTCGCGCGGGATCAGCAGCCGGCGCAGCCGTTCGGCGGCCTCCGCCTCGGCCGCCTCCAGACCGGGCACCTCGGCCGCGAAGGCCGCCGCGTCGTCGTCGCCGGCCGCGGCCAGCTCCCGCGCGTCGGCCAGCTCCTCCGCGGCCGCCGACCAGGCGCGGTGGGCCGTCACCACGGCGCCGAGCTCGGCGAACCGCCGGTTCAGCCGCCGGGCGAGTGCCGGGTCCTGGTGCACCGCCGGGTCGGACAGGCGCGCCGTCAGCTCGCGATGCTCCGCCAGGAGCCGATCCACGGCCTCGCGCCGCTGGTCCGAATCGAACACGTGCGTGCCTCTCCTCCTCCGGCCTCAGGGGGCCGGGCTGTCCGACGCGGACGGCCCCGCCCCGTCCGGCGGAGACGAGCTCCCCCGGGCGGGACGGGGCCGTGCGACGGGACGGTCAGTCGTCGCCCTTGGACCCCAGCGTGGTCTTGGAGACCAGCATGAGGAACTCGGCGTTGGACGCGGTGTCCTTGATCTTGTTGGTGAGCAGGTCGAGGGCCTGCTGCTGCTCGAGGCCGGAGAGCACCCGGCGCAGCTTCCACATGATCTTGACCTCCTCCTGCGAGAGCAGGGCCTCCTCGCGGCGGGTGCCGGACGCGTTGACGTCCACCGCCGGGAAGATGCGGCGCTCCGCGAGGTGGCGGGACAGGCGCAGCTCCATGTTGCCGGTGCCCTTGAACTCCTCGAAGATCACCTCGTCCATGCGCGAGCCGGTCTCGACCAGCGCGGTGGCCAGGATGGTCAGCGAGCCGCCGTTCTCGATGTTGCGGGCGGCGCCGAAGAACTTCTTCGGCGGGTACAGCGCCGAGGAGTCCACACCGCCGGAGAGGATGCGGCCCGAGGCCGGGGCGGCCAGGTTGTAGGCGCGGCCCAGGCGGGTCATGGAGTCGAGCAGCACGACGACGTCGCGGCCCATCTCCACGAGGCGCTTGGCGCGCTCGATGGCCAGCTCGGCGAGAGTGGTGTGGTCGTCCGCCGGGCGGTCGAACGTGGAGGCGATGACCTCGCCGTCCACCGACCGCTGCATGTCGGTGACCTCCTCGGGGCGCTCGTCGACGAGCACCATCATGAGGTGGACCTCGGGGTTGTTCGTCTTGATCGCGTTGGCGATCGACTGCAGGATCATCGTCTTGCCGGCCTTGGGCGGGGAGACGATGAGGCCGCGCTGGCCCTTGCCGATGGGGCTGACCAGATCGATCACGCGGGGGCCGATCAGCTTGGGATCGGTCTCCAGGCGCAGGCGCTCCTGCGGGTACAGGGGCACGAGCTTGCCGAACTCCACGCGCTGCGGGTGCTCGACGGCGGGCTGACCGTTGACCGAGGAGATCTTCACCAGGGCGTTGAACTTCTGGCGGTTGGAGCCGCCACCGTGGTGCTGCTGCTTCTCGCCGTCGCGCGGGGCGCGGATCGCGCCGACGACGGCGTCGCCCTTGCGCAGACCGTACTTCTTCACCATGGCCAGGGAGACGTAGACGTCGTTCGGGCCCGGCAGGTAGCCGGAGGTGCGGACGAACGCGTAGTTGTCCAGCACGTCGAGGATGCCGGCCACGGGCTGCAGGACGTCGTCCTCGGTCAGCTCGGTCTCGTCGACCTCGGGGCCGCCGCGGCCACGGCGGTTGCGGCCGCGCTCGTTGCGGTTGCGGCGGTTGCGACGGTTGCGGCCGCCCTCGTCGTCGCGGTCGTCGCGGCGGCTGCGGTCCCCGCGTCCGCCGTCGCCCCGGCCGCCGTCCTCGGACTTGTCGCCGCGCTGCTCGCGGGAGCCGTCACGGCCGTTCTCGCGGTCGCGGCCGTTGTCGCGGTCGCGGCCGTTGTCGCGGTCCCGCCCGTTGCGGCCGTTGCGGCCGCGGCCGTTCTCGCGCCCGTTGTCATCACGGTCCTCCCGGTCGCCGCGGCGGTCCGCGTCGGCGCCGTCCTCGCCCTGGGCGCCGTCGGAGCGACGGTCCTGACCCTGCTGGGCGTCGTCGTCGCCGGCGCGGCGGCGGCCGCGGGAACGGCGCTCGGACTGCGGGCGGTCCTCGCCCTCGTCGCGGGTCTCGGACCCCCCGGACCGATCCTGGTCCGAGGCGGTCTCCCGGGGGCCCTGCTCGGTCTGGGCCTCGCGGGCCTCGGCCTGGGGCTGCCCGTCCTGGGCGACGGCGGCCGGAGCGGAGGTGTCGGCGTCGGCGCGGCGCGAGCGGCGGCGGGCCGGGCGCTCGGCGGCCGGGGCGGCGTCCTGAGAGGACGCGGCCGCCGGGACGGCCTCGGCGGCGGGGGCCGCGGGGGCCTGGGCCGCGCGCTCGGCGGCGTCGCGGTCCGCCACGGAGCCGCCGCGCTGGTGGTCGGAGATCGCGGTCACCAGGTCGGCCTTGCGCATGCGCGAGCCGCCGGCGATGCCGAGCTGGGAGGCCAGGGCCTGGAGCTGGGCGAGCTTGAGCGAGGCCAGGCCACCGCCGTTCGTCGGCGTGGTCTGTTCCGTGGATTCGGTCACGAAGGTTCCTTCTCCCTCGAATGCGGCCCGGCGGCGCGTGGCGCGTCGGGCTGCGGTGTGCATCCGGTCGGGCCGCGCAGCGGCGCCCCAGAAAACCGGGTTTCATGGTGTGAACTCAGCAGTGGCGCCTCCCCTGATCGTGCGCAGTCGCTGCGTGACGGGGCGGAGGCGTCCGGACTCGACCGAGCCGGAGGGGGTCCCGCATTCGGCCGTGCGCAGCACGGGATGGATCGCGGCGGGGTTCCGGCCGACGGCGCACGGTGCGTCCGGCCGTCGCAGGCCCGGGCACCGGAGACCCGGGCCGCGCGAGGCGGTGGGGTCAGCCGTGGTGGAGTGATTCCACCCTAACACCGTCCACGGCCACGCACGGCACCAGCACGCGCCAGGCGGCCGCCCCGTCCGCCGTCAGAGCACGCGCCGCCTCCGCGGCGTGCTCGGCCGCCTGGACGCCGTCGCACAGCGCGAGCACCGTGGGACCCGCGCCGGAGACGACGGCGGCGTGGCCGCGCTCGCGCAGCCCCGCGACCAGTGCGGCGCTGGCCGGCATGGTCACGGCGCGCGGCTCCTGGTGCAGCCAGTCCCGTGTGGCGGCCGGCAGCAGCGCGGGGTCCTCCGCCAGCGCGTGGACGAGCAGCGCGGCACGGCCGGCCTGGGCCGCCGCCACGGCGTGGGGCACCTCGGCGGGCAGCACGCCCCGGGCGACGTGGGTGGACAGCTCGGTGTCCGGGATCGCGACCACCGGCACCACGCGCTCGTGCAGCCGCAGCCGCGCCGTGGCCGGGCCGGGGACGTCGTCACGGGTCCAGGAGACGGTGGCCCCGCCCACGAGCGCGGGGGCGACGTTGTCCGGGTGCCCCTCGAAGCGGGTGGCCGCCTCGAGCAGGTCCGCGGGCGCCCGGCGCAGCGCGGCCGGCAGCAGGGCCTCGGCCGCGGCGTAGGCCGCGACGACGGCGGCCGCGGACGAGCCGAGCCCGCGGGCGTGCGGGATCCGGTTCACGGCGCGCAGGTGCAGCCCCGGCGCGGTGAACCCGCGGTCCCGCAGGTGCTCGTGCGCCAGGCGCAGGATCAGGTGCGCGCCGTCCCGCGGCAGGGTGGCCTCCCCCTCCCCCACGACCTCCGCGACGTCGGGGCCCGCCACGACCGTGAGCGTCACCTCGTCGCGCAGCTCCAGGGCCAGGCCCATCGAGTCGAAGCCGGGGCCGAGGTTGGCGGAGGTGGCGGGGACGGAGACGGACGCGGCGGTCCCGGGCGCCAGCGGCTGCGGTGCGGCCATGGCTCAGCTCAGGCCGAGGGCCTGGGCGACGGTGACCACGTCGAACGGCACCGAGCGCGGGGTCACGTCGGCGCCGTCGGCGCCGCGCAGGGCCCACTGCGGGTCCTTGAGGCCGTGGCCGGTGACGGTGATGACCCAGCTCTTGCCGGCCGGCACGTTCCCGGCGGCGTGGTGCTTGAGCAGCCCGGCGACGCCGGCGGCGGAGGCGGGCTCGACGAACACGCCCTCCTTCGCGGAGAGCCAGCGGTGGGCCTCGAGGATCTCCTCGTCCGTGACGGAGTCGATCATCCCGCCGGACTCGTCGCGGGCGGCCTCGGCCTGCTCCCACGAGGCCGGGTTGCCGATCCGGATGGCGGTGGCGATCGTGTCCGGGTCGGTCACGGGGTGGCCCTGGACGATCGGGGCGGCGCCCGCGGCCTGGAAGCCCCACATCACGGGGGTCTTCGTGGCCACCGCGGGCAGCTCGGCGTCCGAGGCGCCCTCGTGCGGGTTCACGTAGGGGGCGGCGTACTCGCGGTAGCCCTTCCAGTACGCGGTGATGTTGCCCGCGTTGCCCACGGGCAGCAGGTGGTAGTCCGGGGCGTCGCCGAGGGTGTCCACGACCTCGAACGCGCCGGTCTTCTGCCCCTCGATGCGGGCCGGGTTGACGGAGTTCACGAGGAACACGGGGTAGTTCTCGGCCAGCTTGCGGGCCACCTCGAGGCAGTCGTCGAAGTTGCCCTGCACCTGGAGGATCTCCGCGCCGTGGGCCACGGCCTGGGACATCTTGCCCATCGAGATCTTCCCCTCGGGCACGAGCACGGCGCACGTGATCCCGGCCTGCGCGGCGTAGGCCGCCGCCGAGGCGGAGGTGTTGCCGGTGGACGCGCAGACGACGGCCTTCGCGCCGTCCGCGACGGCGGCGGTGATCGCCATGGTCATGCCGCGGTCCTTGAAGGAGCCGGTCGGGTTCATGCCCTCGAACTTCACGTGCACGGTGCCCTGCACCAGCTCGGAGAGGTGGGGGGCGTGGATGAGCGGGGTGCCGCCCTCGCCGAGGGTGATCACGCGCGTGTCCTCGGTGACGGGCAGGCGGTCGGCGTACTCGCGGACGACGCCGCGCCACTGGTGGGCCATGGGTCAGTTCCCTTCGACTCGGAGGACGGACGCGACCTCGTGGACGACGTCCAGGGCGGCGAGCGCCCCGACGGTGGCGTCGAGGTCGCGCTGCCGCGCACGGTGGGTGATCAGCCGCAGGGACGCGCCGGGGGCGTCCTCGCGCTCAGATGGGACCTGACGCAGCGTCTCGATGGAGACGCCGTGCTCCTCGAACACCCCGGCGACGCGGCGCAGCACACCGGGCTGGTCCGCCGCGCGCAGCACGACCATGAAGGAGGTGTGGGCCTCGGCCGGGTCCAGGGCGGGCAGGGCGGTGACGGGGGTGCGCAGGCGCGCCGGGCCGCCGCGCACGATGCGCTGGGCGATCGAGACGACGTCGCCCATCACCGCGGAGGCGGTGGGGGCGCCGCCGGCGCCGGGACCGTAGAACATGAGCTCGCCGGCGTTGTCGGCCTCCACGAAGACGGCGTTGAACGCCCCGCGCACGGAGGCCAGCGGGTGCTCCCGCGGCAGCAGGGTGGGGTGCACGCGCAGGACCGCGCCCTCGGCGCCGTCGGCGGCGCGGCCGCGCTCGGCGATCGCCAGCAGCTTGATGACGTAGCCCGCCTCCGCGGCGGCGGCGTTGTCCTCGGCCGTGATCGCGGTGATGCCCGCGACGGCCACCTGGTCCAGTGTGTACGGCGCCCCGAACGCGATGGTCGCCAGGATCGCGGCCTTCGCGGCGGCGTCGTGGCCCTCGACGTCGGCGGTCGGGTCGGCCTCGGCGTAGCCGAGCCGCTGGGCCTCGGCGAGGGCGTCGTCGAAGTCCGCCCCCTCGGAGTCCATCCGGTCGAGGATGAAGTTGGTGGTGCCGTTGGCGATGCCCATCACGCGGGTGACGCGGTCGCCGCCCAGGGAGTCGCGCAGCGGGCGCAGGATCGGGATGGCGCCGGCGACGGCGGCCTCGAAGCTGAGCTGCGCGCCGGTGGCGGCGGCCGCGGCGTACAGCTCCTCGCCGTGCTGGGCCAGCAGCGCCTTGTTGCCCGTCACCACGGACGTGCCGGCGGCCAGGGCGCGCAGGATCAGGGTGCGGGCCGGCTCGATGCCGCCCATCAGCTCGATGACGACGTCCGCGCCGTCCACGAGCGCCTCGGCGTCGGTCGTGTAGAGCGCCGGGTCCGCTTGCCAGTCGCGCGTCGCGCCCGTGTCCCGCACCGCGATGCCCGTGAGCTCGAGGTCGGCGCCCACGCGGTCCCGCAGGATGTCGGCGTCCTCGGTGAGGATCCGGGCGGTCTGGGACCCCACGGTCCCGCCGCCCAGCAGGGCGACCTTGAGTGCGGTGGGGGCGTCGGTGTGCTGGGGCATGGTCCTCCGTGATCCAGGGTGGGTCGGGCCCGCGCGACCGCGCGGCCCGGCTGGCCTCGAATCTAGCGCGGCGCCCCGGCCCGTCCCACCGCGCGACACTCGGTGTCCGCAGAGCGGGACGGACCCACCCGGGCTCGAGGCCGGCGGCCGGGTGCGCCGCGCCCGCGTCCTCAGCGGGCGAGGCGCGGATCGGCCTCGCGGGCGAACAGGTCCTCCTGCGTCTCGCGACGGATGATCACCCGCGCCTGCCCGCCGGAGACCGCGACGACGGCCGGGCGGGCCAGCGCGTTGTAGTTCGAGGACATCACGTGCGTGTACGCGCCCGTGGCCGGCACGGCCAGCAGGTCGCCGCGGCCCAGGTCGGCCGGCAGGTACACGTCGCGGACGAGGATGTCGCCGGACTCGCAGTGCTTGCCCACCACGCGGGAGAGCACCGGCTCGGCCTCCGAGGTGCGGCGCGCGGAGACGGCGGTGTAGTCGGCGTCGTAGAGGACGGGACGCGGGTTGTCGGACATGCCGCCGTCCACGGCGACGTAGCGGCGGGCCGCGGTGCCGCCGTCGGGGGCGTCCGCGTCCACGGTCTTGGTCACCCCGACCGTGTAGAGGGTCAGCCCCGCGGGGCCCGAGATGGCCCGCCCCGGCTCAAGGGAGACGCGCGGGCACGTCAGGCCGAGGCGCTCGACGGTCTTCTGGACGTCGTCGGCGAGGGCGTCGGCGATCTCCGCGGCCGGGCGCGGCTCGTCCACCGCCGTGTAGGCGATGCCGTGGCCGCCACCGAGGTCGAGCTCGGCCAGCTCCACCCCGTGCTCGGCCTTGACCTCGGCGAGGAACTCGAGCACGCGTCCGGCCGCCAGCCCGAAGCCCTCGGCCTCGAAGATCTGGGACCCGATGTGGCAGTGCACGCCCAGCAGGTCGATCGACTCGGCCGCCAGGGCCGCGGCCACGGCGACGGCGGCCGGCGAGCGGCCGGCCACGTTGCCGTCCCGGTCGGTGGAGGCCGGGGCCAGGGAGAGGCCGAACTTCTGGTCCTCGTGCGCGGTGGCGATGAAGTCGTGGGTGTGCGCGTGCACGCCCGGGGTCAGCCGGAGCATCACGGGGGCGCGGCGGCCGGCCTCGGCCGCGAGCGCGGCCAGGTGGGTGAGCTCGTCGAGCGAGTCCACGATGATCCGGCCCACGCCCGCCTCGAGGGCGGTGCGCAGCTCGGCGTCCGACTTGTTGTTGCCGTGCAGGCCGATGTGGGCCGGGTCGACGCCGGCGGCCAGCGCGATTGCCAGCTCGCCGCCGGAGGCGGTGTCCACGCGCAGGCCCTCCTCGGCCGCCCAGCGGGCGGTGGAGAGGGTGAGCATGGACTTGCCGGCGTAGTAGACGTCCGCTCCCCCGCACAGGTCGGCGAACGCGGCGTCGAAGCCCTCGCGGAACGCGCGGGCGCGGGCGCGGAAGTCGTCCTCGTCCACCACGAGCAGCGGCGTGCCGAACTCCGCGGCGAGCGCGCTCGCGCGCAGGCCCTGGACGGTGAGCTCGCCGTCGGCGGCGCGGTCCACGCCGGCGGCCCACAGGCCGGGCACGAGCGCGTCCGGGTCCCCCGGCGCGGGGAGCCAGGCGGGCTGCGGCGTCGTCATCCGGGCGCTCACATCTTCTCCGGGGCGGTCACGCCGAGCAGGCCGAGGCCGTTGGCCAGCACCTGGGCGGTGGCGTCGTTGAGCCACAGGCGGGTGCGGTTGAGGGTCTCGACGGGACGCGGCGTCCCGTCGTCGGTGGGCATGGGCACGATGCGGCAGGCGGCGTACCACGAGTGGTAGGCCCCGGCGATCACCTCGAGGTGTCGGGCCACGCGGTGGGGCTCGCGCAGGCGCGCCGCCGCGCCGACGACGGCCGGGAACTCCGCCAGCTGGGCCAGCAGCTCCGACTCGGTGGCGTGGGTGAGCAGGGCGGCGTCGAACTCGGAGCGGTCCACGCCGTGGGCCTGCGCGGTGCGCGCCGCGCCGGAGGCGCGGGCGTGGGCGTACTGCACGTAGTAGACGGGGTTGTCGTTCGTGGTGGAGCGCAGCAGCTCGGGGTCGATCGTCAGGGGCGAGTCCGCGGGGTAGCGGGCCAGGTCGTAGCGCAGGGCGTCGCGGCCGAGCCACTCCACGAGGTCCTTGAGCTCGATGATGTTGCCGGCGCGCTTGGAGAGCTTCGCGCCGTTGACCGAGATGAGCTGGCCGATGAGGATCTCGATGTTCGTCGCCGGGTCGTCGCCGGCGGCGGCGGCGATCGCCTTGAGGCGGTTCACGTAGCCGTGGTGGTCGGCGCCGAGCAGGTACACCTTCTCCTCGAAGCCGCGGTCGCGCTTGTGGAGGTAGTACGCGGCGTCGGCGGCGAAGTAGGTGGGCTCGCCGTTGGCGCGGATGAGCACGCGGTCCTTGTCGTCGCCGAAGTCCGTGGTCTTGAGCCACACCGCGCCCTCGCGGTCCTCGACGTGGCCCTGCGCGCGCAGCCGCTGCACGGCCTGCTCGATCGCGCCGGAGTCGTGGAGCGTCTGCTCCGAGGTGAACACGTCGAAGTGCACGTCGAAGGCGGCGAGCGTGTTTTTAATGTCCTGCATCTGGAGCCGGTACGCGGCCTCGCGGACCACCGGGCGGGCGGCCTCGTCCGTCAGCTCGCGCACGTCCGGGTGCTCGAGGGCGACGGCGTCGGCCAGCTCCTGCACGTACGCGCCCGGGTAGCCGCCCGCGGGGACGTCGCGGCCGTGCAGGCGGGCGAGGACCGAGTCGGCGAACACGTTCATCTGGTTGCCGGCGTCGTTGACGTAGTACTCGGCGGTGACGTCCGCGCCGGAGGCGCGCAGGAGGCGGGCGATCGCGTCGCCCAGCGCGGCCCAGCGGGTGTGTCCGATGTGCAGCGGGCCGGTGGGGTTGGCGGAGACGAACTCCATGTTCACGGTGTGCCCGGCCAGGGCGTCGTTGCGGCCGTACTCCGGGCCGGCCTCGACGATCTCGCGGGCCAGGGCGCCGGCCGAGGCCGCGTCCAGGGTGACGTTGAGAAAGCCGGGGCCGGCGACGTCGACGGCGGCGATGCCCGGCTTGTCGGCCAGGCGCTCGGCTACGAGCCCGGCGAGGTCGCGCGGGGCCATCCCGGCCTTCTTGCCCAGCTGGAGGGCGACGTTGGTGGCCCAGTCGCCGTGCTCGCGGCTGCGGGGTCGCTCCACCTTCACGCGCGCGGGGGTGATCTCCTCCCGCAGCGCGGCGGGGAGGTCACCGGCATCGACGGCGTCGGTGAGGACAGCGGACAGCAGGGCGGAGAGGTCTTCGGGCTTCACCCGCGCAAGTCTACGGAAGGGCCGCCGCGCCCGTGCGCGTGCGAACGAACCCTGCGAGATGGCCCCTCCGGCCCGCGGTGGGGGCCATCTCGCAGGGTTCGTCGGGGTGGGGGTCAGGCGGGCCAGGCGGCGAGGCCGCCGGCGAGGGACAGGACGCGCCCGCCGGCGCTCGGGTCGGCCCCGACGACGGCGTCCCGCGCCCGGGCCGACCGGGCTCCGGCGGCGCAGTAGACCACCAGGACGCGGTCCTGCCCGGGCGCGAGGGCCGCCGGCTCCGCGAGGACGGCCTCGAGCGGGACGTGCCGATCGGCCACCGTCGCGGGGGCCTCGACCCGGCGCAGGCGGCGCTCCCAGTCCTCGCGGACGTCGAGCAGGGTGAGGGACGCGGCCTCGGCCGGCGCCCTGGCCCGCGAGATCGTCGAGGCCGGCCCGGAGTACGGCCGCAACGACGCCCTGGCCGGGCACACCGTGAACATGGA
>NZ_JABFBA010000009.1:145958-151199 GCF_017168445.1 Micrococcus sp. KRD026
GTCGGCGAGCAGGGCGGCCAGCGCGGCGGGGGCGATCTCCCCGCCCGCGGCGCCGCACGCCTCCGCCGAGCCGGGGGCGCCGGCGTCGTCCGGGCGGGGGGCCTGGTCCGCGTGGGCGGACAGGTCCGTCACGGGGGTCCGCTCGGGGTCGGGCACGAGCCGCAGCTCACGGAAGCGCATCGTCAGGGCGTCCACGGAGAGCAGCCGCCCGACCAGGGGCTCACCCACCCCGGAGAGCAGCTTGATCGCCTCGGCCGCCATGAGGGAGCCGATGATCCCGGGCAGCACCCCGAGCACTCCGGCCTGCGCGCACGAGGGCACCTCGCCGGGTTCGGGCCGCTCCGGGAACACGTCCCGGTACAGCGGCCCGCCCGGGGCGAACACGCTCACCTGCCCCGCGAACCGCAGGATCGCGCCCCACACCACGGGCACGCCCGCGATCTCGCACGCGTCGGCCACGAGGTAGCGGGTCGCGTAGTTGTCCGTGCCGTCGAGCACGAGGTCCACGGCGCCGACCCGTTCGAGCGCGTTGGCCGCGGTCAGGCGTTCGCGGTGCTCGACCACGCGCACCTCGGGGTGCAGGCCGCGCATCGTCGCGGCGGCGGAGGCGGTCTTGGGGCGGCCGAGGTCCGCCTCGGCGTGGATCACCTGGCGGTGCAGGTTGGAGCGGTCCACCATGTCGTCGTCGATCACGTGGACCTCCCCCACGCCCGCGGCGGCGAGGTAGGTCAGCACGGGCGCCCCGAGGCCGCCGGCGCCGACCACGAGGACGCGGGAGCGCAGCAGCGCCAGCTGGGCCTCGGGGCCGAAGCCGTCCAGGCTCAGGTGGCGGGCGAAGCGCTCCAGCTGGGTGTCGGACAGCGCGGTGAGGTCGCGGGGCTCGCGGGCGGCGGGGTCCAGGGCGGCGGTCACCGCTCGTCCTCCTCGGCCGTGACCCGCCCGGCCATCGGCGAGGAGGCCAGGGCGTGCTCGCGGCGCGGGATGCGCCCGGCACGGCGGGCGTGGAAGCCCGCCTCGAGCGCGAGCCGGCACGCGTGGGCCATGCGGGCGGGCTCGGCGGCGCGCGTGATCGCCGAGGCGGCGAGCACGGCGTCGCAGCCGGCCTCCATCGCCAGGGCGACGTCCGAGGCGGTGCCCACGCCGGCGTCGAGCACGATCGGCACGGAGGCGCGGGAGACGATCAGCTCCAGGTGTGCGCGGTTGAGGATGCCCAGCCCCGAGCCGATCGGCGAGCCCAGCGGCATGACGGCGGCGGCGCCGGCCTGCTCGAGGCGCAGCGCCATGGCGGGGTCGTCCGAGGTGTAGGCCAGGACGGTGAAGCCGTCGGCGGCGAGCCGCTCGGTGGCCTCGAGGGTCTCGACGACGTCGGGCAGCAGGGTGCGCTCATCGGCGATGACCTCGACCTTCACGAGGTCGGTCTCGAGCGCCTCCCGGCCGAGCCGGGCGGTGAGCACGGCGTCCCGGGCGGTGTAGCAGCCGGCGGTGTTGGGCAGCACGTCGATGCCGAGGCGGTCCAGCAGCGCGACCAGGCCGTCACGGGTGTCCGCGGACCAGCGGCGCAGCGCCACGGTGGTGAGCGTGGTGCCGGAGGCGACGAGGGCGCCCTCGAGGGCGGTCAGGTCGGTGATGCCGCCCGTGCCCATGATGAGCCGGGAGGCCAGGTCGTAGCCGCCGATCCGCAGCGGCGGGATCGCGGGGGCGGCGGGCGGGGTGCGGTGCTCGGCCATCGCTCAGCCCCCCTGCACCGCGGTGACGACGTCGACCTCGTCCCCGGCGGCCAGCTCCCGGGTGGCCCAGGCCGACCGGGGCACGACCTCGCCGCCGACCGCCACGGCCACGCCGAGCCGCCGCCCATCCGCGGCGGCGCCGTCCTCGCCGATCGCGCGCCCGGTGACGTGCGCGACGACGTCGCGGACGGTGGCCACGGCCAGCTCGGCGGGCTCTCCGTTGAGGGTCAGGGGGAGGGTGCTCATGCGATCTCCTTCAGGCGGGCGTGCAGCAGCTCGAGGATCCGCCCGGCCGCCCAGGGGGCGAGCAGGATCCCGTGACGGTGGAAGCCGGTGGCGACGACGGCGCCCGGAGCCTCGGGCACGGCGAGCACGCGCGGGGCGTCGTCGGGGGTGCCGGGGCGGGCGGCGGTGGTGATCTCGACCAGCTCGCACTCGCGGACGGCGGGCAGGATCGCGGCGGCGTCGGCGAGCAGGTCCAGCACGGCCCCGGCGGAGGTGCCGGCCAGGCCGTCCTCGCGGGCCGAGGCGCCGACCACGAGGGTGCCGTCCGCGCGGGGCACGAGGTAGACCTGGCGCCCGTGGACGAGGCCGCGGACGGTGCGGGTGATCAGGTGCGACTCCCCCGGCAGCAGCTGCTCGGGGCGCACCCGCAGACGCAGCACGTCGCCGTGGACGGGGCGCAGCGGGACCTCGACGGCGGTGGCCGCGCCGCCGATCCCGCGGTGGCCCAGGCCCGCGGCGAGGACCGCGCCGTCGGCGGTGAGGACGCCCCCGTCGGCCAGCGTGAGGCGCACCCCCTCGCCCTCCGGGCCGGCGGCGGTGACGCGTCCGGCCACGAACCGGGCGGCGGGTCCGGCGCCGACCGGGAGCGGGCCGCCGTCGGGTCCGGTCTCGGCGCGCAGGGCGGCGACGCAGGCGGCGGCGAGCCGTCGCGGGTCCACCTGATGGTCGTCCGGGGCGTCGAAGCCGGCGGCCAGGCCCGGGGCCAGGGCGGGCTCGGCGCGGCGCAGCGCGCGGACGGAGACGGGCTCGACCCGGCGACCGAGGATCGAGGCGTGCTCGAGCACGTGGTCCCAGGCGCGGGCGTCCGAGGGGTCCGCGGCCACGATCCAGGCGCCCTGTGCGAGGAAGCCCGTCTCCACATCGGTGAAGGCGGCGAGCAGGTCCACGAGGGCCGGGTAGGCCTCCCAGCCGGCCTGCAGCAGCGGGGCGAGGTCGTCCTGGCTGAACTGGGTCTCGGCGAGCGGCGCGAGCATCCCCGCCGCGGCGTGGGTGGCCCCGGCCACGGCGTGTGGGCGCCCGGCGGCGTCCAGCTCGGGGGCGATCAGGGTGACGGCGTGGCCTGCGGCGCGCAGACGCACGGCGGCGGTGAGGCCGATGATCCCGGCACCGACGACGGCCACGTGCACGGACCGGTCCTCCTCACGGCGGCATGACCCGCATCGAGTGGTGATGGTCGGCCGCGCCGGCGCGGTGCGCCCCTGCGGCCCTCTCAGCCCGGCGTGTGCGGCCCGGGCTCCCATGGAACAGCGGCCAGTCTGCCACAGTGGGCGCATGCACTCCCCCGATCCGCTCCTGATGACCGCGGCCGGCCGCGACGACGGCGACACCGGCCCCGGCGCGCGCCGCCGCGCCCGCCTCGCCGTCTCCCGGCTGTACGTCTGCACCGACCTGCAGCGGTTCCTGCGCCCGGACGACACGCTCGACACGGCCGCGTTCGCTCACTTCTGCGCGGCGGCGTTCCGCGGCGGAGTGGACCTGATCCAGGTGCGGGACAAGGCCGTGGACGTGGCGGTCGAGCTGGCCGCGTTCGCCGTGCTCGTCCCGCTGGCCCGGGAGCACGGGGCGCTCTCGGCCGCCAACGACCGCGCCGACGTCGCCGCCCTGGCCGGGGTGGACGTGTTCCACACGGGCCAGACCGACCTGACCACCGCGCAGTGCCGCGCCCTGCTGGGCCCGGACGTGGTGCTCGGCCGCTCGTGCCACACCGGGGCGCAGGTGCGCACCGCCCGCGCGGAGGACGGCCTGGACTACTTCTGCACGGGGCCGGTGTGGGCGACGCCCACGAAGCCGGGCCGGGCCGCCGTCGGACTGGAACTGCCGACCCTCGCCGCACGCCTGGACGCGGAGGACCCGGCGGGGGCGCGGCCGTGGTTCGCCATCGGCGGCGTCGACGCGGACCGGCTGCCCGAGGTCCGCGCGGCCGGGGCGGAACGGATCGTGGTGGTCCGCGCCGTGACGCAGGCCGAGGACCCCGAGGCCGCGGCCCGGACCCTGCGCGCGGGCCTGCCCGGCTGACGCGCCCCGCGGGGAGGTCACGGACGGGCCGTCCTGATGGTGTAGAGTCGACGAGTCCGCAACGCGCTCGACGCGTCGCGACCCCCGCCTCCGTAGCTCAGGGGATAGAGCGTCTGCCTCCGGAGCAGAAGGCCGCAGGTTCGAATCCTGCCGGGGGCACGAGCGAACAGAGCCGGACCCCCGTGGCGACACGGTGGTCCGGCTCTTCTGCGTTCTGCGGACCCGGACGCTCGAGCGGAGCGGGAGGTCCGGGTCACCGGCATTCGAGGCGGGAAATCGACCTCATGGGACGTCCCGAGGTGCGTATTCGCCGGATTTCCCGCCTCGAACGTGTCGAAGCCCGGAGGTCCCGCCCTCAGCCCCGCTGCGCATGACCGTGGTCGACGGGCCCGTGCCACGTCGGCCGCGAGGCGTCCCCGACCGCGAGCGCCTCCCCCGCCCGCATCGCGTCGGCCAGCCACGGCTTGGCCCGCTCGAGTGCGTCCTCCCAGCTCAGGCCCGCCCCGGCCAGCGTGGCCAGGGCCGAGGAGAGGGTGCAGCCGGTGCCGTGCGAGGCGCGGGTCGTCACGCGCGGGCCGCGCACCTCGTGCACGGCCCCGCCCACGCGCACGACGGCGTCCGGTACCTCCGCCGCTGCGGCCTCGGGCGCCTCGGTCTCGTCCAGGTGCCCGCCCTTGAGCAGCACCGTCACCCCGTGCTCGGCGGCCAGGCCCCGGGCCGCGTCGAGGGCGGCGTCCCAGCCCGTCGCGTCCCGCCCGGTCAGCCGGGCCAGCTCGGGCAGGTTGGGGGTCACCAGGTGCGCCGCCCGCAGCAGCCGGGACCACGCGGCGCGCCCGTCGTCGTCGCCCACCGCGGTGAGGGCGTCACCGCTCGAGGCCACCATGACCGGGTCCAGCACGACGACGGCGGGCAGGGTCTCCTCGAGCCAGCCGGCGACGGCCCGCATGAGCTCCACCGTGCCGAGCATGCCGATCTTCACGGCGTCCACGGCGATGTCGGCGGCGACCGAGTCGAGCTGGGCGCGCACCACGTCCACCGGCAGCGGGTGGACGATCTGCACGCCCTGCGTGTTCTGGGCGGTGATCGCGGTGATCGCGGTCATCCCGTAGCCGCCCCACGCGGCGATGGTCTTCAGGTCGGCCTGGACACCGGCGCCGCCGCCGGAGTCGGAGCCGGCGATGCTGAGCACACGGGGGACGGCGGGGGTCATGCG
>NZ_JABFBA010000009.1:151299-230222 GCF_017168445.1 Micrococcus sp. KRD026
GGTCATGCGGGGGCTCCTTCGGGTCGGGGCGGATCGGCCGCCCGGGCCGGGCCGATCCCGCCCATGAGAATGTAGTCGCATGTCGCACGTCACAGAGAGCTCCCCCGCGCACCCCGGCCGAGCCGAGGAGTCGGCGCCGCTGCGGCCGACCTCCCCGCTCGGGATCGCCGCCACGTTCATCGGCACCACCATCGGCGCCGGGTACGCCTCGGGCAACGAGATCCTGCAGTACTTCGTGAGCTTCGGCCTCTGGGGCGGCACGGGGGCGCTCGTGATCGCCGGCGCGCTGTTCTTCCTGCTCGCGGTGATCGTGCTGCGGCTGGCGCAGAAGCTGCGGACCACGGACATCCACCGGATCGTGAACCCCACGACCTCGCGCGTGCCCACCTGGTTCGCGGACCTGTGCATCACCACGTCCCTGCTGGGGACGCTGGTGATCATGCTGGCCGGGGCCGGGGCGGCGGTGCACACCGCGTTCGGGCTGCCCTCGCTCGTGGGCTCGCTGGTGATGGCGGCCGTCTGCGTGGTCTCGGTGCTGGCCGGCATCACAGGCCTCGTGCGCGTCCAGGCCGTGGTGGTCCCCCTGATCATCGTGGTCGCCGTCGGCGTCGCGGTGTGGGGGTTGGCGAACCCGGGGGCCGCGGTGGACGACGTCGCCGCGCTCGTGACCTCGTCCCCGCTGATCAACCAGTGGTGGCTCTCGGGTGTGCTGTACGTGGCGTTCAACATCCAGCTGGCCTACGCGGTGCTCGCCCCGATCGGCGAGGAGAGCTCCTCGTCGGGGCGCTCCCTCGTCGCCGGGGCCGGGCTCGGGGCACTGGGCCTCGTGGTGATGGCCGGCGCGGTGATGGCCGCGATGACCGCCCACGCCCAGCTCATCGGCCGCGCCGAGCTGCCCATGGTCGAGCTGGCCGCGATGATCGGCGGCTGGGCCGCCCTGCTGTACACGGTCGTCCTGCTGCTGGCGCAGTTCACGACGGCGGTCTCGTGCCTGTACGGCGGGGTGGAGCGCATCGCCCTGCTGTCCTCGATGCGCCGCGTGCCGGGCTGGGTCATCGCCGTCGTCACTGCCCTGGCCGCCACCCTGCTCTCGAGCGTCGGCTTCTCCGACCTCGTGGGCACCGTCTACCCCGTCCTCGGGTACGCCGGCATCGTCATCATCGTGATGCTCATCGTGACGTGGATCGTCGAGCGCACCACGGTGCGCCGGCGGGCGGCCCGCGCGGCGCGCGCCTGAGCGGCCCGCCGCATGGCCGCTGCCGACGGCGGTGAGGCCCCGCAGGGGACGTGCTAGGGTCGCTCGCATCCCACGGGAGCCCCACGGCACGGGGCTGAGACCGGGCTGACGCCGCCCGGAGACCGTCTGAACCTGTCCGGGTCATTCCGGCGAAGGAAGAAGGAGCCGCGGCCATGTCCGTTTCCGAGCACACCCCCCTGCCCGCAGCCGAGTCGACGGCCGAGGTCGTCGCCGAGGAGAACTACCCCACGCACCGTCTGGGCTGGCTCGAGGATGCCGAGCACGGCATCCGCGTGCCCGTCACCGAGGTCCACCAGGACGACTCCCCCGACGGCACGCCCAACGCGCCCCTGACCGTCTACCGCACCATGGGCCCGGGCTCCGTGCCCGAGCGCGGCCTGCCCGCCCAGCGCGCCGAGTGGATCCGCGCCCGCGGCGACGTCGAGGAGTACGAGGGCCGCGAGCGCGACCTGCTCGACGACGGCCGCTCGGCCGTGCGCCGCGGCGCCGCCTCGCAGGAGTGGGCCGGCGAGCGCCGCGCCCCGCTGCGCGCCAAGGAGGGCGCGCGCGTCACCCAGATGCACTACGCCCGGCGCGGCGAGATCACCCCGGAGATGCGCTACGTCGCCCTGCGCGAGGGCGTGGACGTGGAGCTGGTGCGCTCCGAGGTCGCGGCCGGCCGCGCCATCATCCCGGCGAACGTGAACCACCCCGAGTCGGAGCCGATGATCATCGGCAAGGCGTTCGCCGTGAAGGTCAACGCGAACATCGGCAACTCGGCGGTGACGTCGTCGATCGCCGAGGAGGTCTCGAAGCTGCAGTGGGCCACCCGCTGGGGCGCGGACACCGTGATGGACCTGTCCACGGGCGACGACATCCACACCACCCGCGAGTGGATCCTGCGCAACTCCCCCGTGCCGATCGGCACCGTGCCGATCTACCAGGCCCTCGAGAAGGTCGGCGGCGACCACCAGGCCCTGACCTGGGAGATCTTCCGCGACACCGTGATCGAGCAGTGCGAGCAGGGCGTGGACTACATGACCGTGCACGCCGGCGTGCTGCTGCGCCACGTGCCGCTGTCCGCGGACCGCGTGACCGGCATCGTCTCCCGCGGCGGCTCGATCATGGCCGGCTGGTGCCTGGGCCACCACAAGGAGAACTTCCTCTACGAGAACTACGACGAGCTCTGCGAGATCTTCGCGCGCTACGACGTCGCGTTCTCCCTGGGCGACGGCCTGCGGCCGGGCTCCGTGGCCGACGCCAACGACGCCGCCCAGTTCGCCGAGCTCGACACGCTGGCCGAGCTGACGGAGCGGGCGTGGGCGTACGACGTCCAGGTCATGGTGGAGGGCCCCGGCCATATCCCGCTGCACCTGGTGCGGGAGAACGTGGAGCGCCAGCAGGAGCTGTGCAAGGGCGCCCCGTTCTACACGCTCGGCCCCCTCGTCACGGACATCGCCCCGGCGTACGACCACATCACCTCGGCCATCGGCGCCACCGAGATCGCCCGCTACGGCACCGCGATGCTCTGCTACGTCACGCCCAAGGAGCACCTGGGCCTGCCGAACCGGGACGACGTGAAGACGGGTGTGATCACCTACAAGATCGCCGCGCACGCCGCCGACGTCGCCAAGGGCCACCCCGGCGCCCGCGACCGCGACGACGCCCTGTCCAAGGCGCGCTTCGAGTTCCGCTGGCGCGACCAGTTCGGCCTCGGCCTGGACCCGCAGCTCGCCGAGGAGTACCACGACGAGACGCTGCCGGCCGAGCCCGCCAAGACCGCCCACTTCTGCTCGATGTGCGGGCCGAAGTTCTGCTCCATGCGCATCAGCCAGGACATCCGCAGCGAATTCGGCGGCGCGTCCGAGCAGGCGCGGATCGCCGAGGCCGGCATGGCCGCCAAGTCCGCGGAGTTCCGGGCCGCCGGCGGGTCCGTGTACCTGCCCGAGCCGAGTCTGCGCCGGCCCGAGGGGGACGCGGTGCTCGCGAGGGACTGAGCGGCCCGTGCCGCGGCGCGGGGGCCAGGGTGCCGGCCTTGAGCACCTCCCCCGCGCGCGGCGCGAGCCTGCCCTCGCCGGTCGGCCTGCCCTGGGCGCGCTCCCGGCTGGCGTGGCCCCGACCGCGGTCGCCCCCAGCATCTCCCCCCCTCGCCGCACGTGCCGCTGCGGGCCGGGCGGCTCGAGTGACGAGGTCCGGCCGCGCCTCCTGCACAGGTGTCCGCAGACGGCGTTGCGTCCCCGGGCGTCGCGTTCCGGCTCCGGATGTCCGGGGCCGCTCTTAGGCTCGGGTGCATGAGCGCGCACCACGCCGACGACGGCCTCCCCGCCCCCGTCTCCACCCTCGCCGAGGATCCACCGGCCGACGGGCGACAGGCGCCGCCGAGTGGCGTCGTCGTGGGTGAGGACGGGCGGGCCCGCCCGCCGTGGGCGGCACGGGATCCGCTGCTGCGGGAGTACTACGACACGGAGTGGGGCCTGCCCGTCACGGACGAGCGGGGCCTGTTCGAGCGCCTCGTGCTCGAGGCGTTCCAGTCGGGCCTGAGCTGGCGGACCGTCCTGGCCAAGCGGCCGCGGTTCCGGGAGGTGTTCGCGGGCTTCGACCCGGACGCCGTCGCGGCGTTCGGGGACGCGGAGGTCGAGGCACTGCTGGCGGACCCCGGCATCATCCGGAACCGGCGCAAGATCGAGGCCGCGGTCGCGAACGCACAAGCCGTCGTCGGGATGCGCGGCGAGCGGTTCGCCCCGCTGCACCCGGGCTCCCCCGGCGCGGGCCCCGCCTGGCACGGCGACGGCGACCGTCCCGCCACCGGCCTGCCGGGGCTGGTCTGGGCTCACCAGCCTGCCGCGACCCCACGGCCGGAGACGGTGGCGCAGGTCCCCTCGACCTCGGACGAGTCGCGCGCGCTCGCGAGGGCGCTGAAGGCGCATGGCTGCCGATTCGTGGGGCCGACCACTTGCTTCGCCCTGCTGGAGGCCGCCGGGATCGTGGACACCCACCTTCTCGGCTCGTGGCGAAGAGGGGCGTCCGGGATCTGGGAGTGAGCGGGGGCCTCCGGCAGGATGGGGAACTCAACGCAGGACGTCCACACGAAAGGGTGACGACTGATGACCACCACCTCCGCCTCTCAGGGCTACCGCACAATCAACCCGGCCACCGGGGAGCTGCTGAAGTCCTTCGACAACGCCACGGATCAGCAGATCGCCGACGCCCTCGACGCCTCGCAGGCCGCCTACGAGCAGTGGTCCCGGAAGTCGGTGGCCGAGCGCGCCGCCGTCGTGAAGCGGATCTCCGAGCTGCTGGCCGAGCGGTCCAAGGACATCGCCGCGGTGATCACCACGGAGATGGGCAAGTCCCTCGGCGCGGCGGTCGGCGAGGTGCGCTACAGCGCCCAGATCTTCGGGTACTACGCGGACGAGGCCGAGGAGCTGCTCGCGGACCAGCCGATCAAGCAGTTCTCCGGGCAGGAGGCGTTCGTCCAGCGGCTGCCGATCGGCCCGCTGCTGGGGATCATGCCGTGGAACTTCCCGGTGTACCAGGTGGCCCGTTTCGTGGCGCCGAACCTCATGCTCGGCAACACCATCCTGCTCAAGCACGCCGAGATCAACCCCCAGGTGGCGCAGCTGCTGGAAGAGCTCTTCACCGAGGCCGGACTGCCGGAGGGCGTGTACCAGAACGTGTTCGCCACCCACGACCAGATCTCCACGATCATCGCCGATCCGCGCGTGCAGGGCGTGTCCCTCACCGGTTCGGAGCGGGCCGGCGCCGCCGTCGCCGAGCAGGCCGGCCGGCACCTCAAGAAGGTCGTCCTCGAGCTCGGCGGCTCCGATCCGTACATCGTGCTCTCCGCGCCGGACGCCCGCGCCGCCGCCCGCGACGCACTGGCCACCCGGATGGGCAACTGGGGCCAGGCCTGCAACTCGAACAAGCGCATGATCGTCATGGAGGACCTCTACGACGACTTCGTGGACGAGCTGGTCCAGCGCTCCTCGGCGATGAAGCCCGGTGACCCGACCTCGCGTGACGCCGACGTCTACGGCCCGCTGTCCTCCGAGTCCGCGGCCGACGGGCTCGCCGAGCAGATCGCCGCGGCCAAGGAGGCCGGCGCCACCGTCCACGTGGGCGGCGAGCGCGTCTCCGGCCCCGAGGGCGAGGGCTTCTACGTCTCCCCGGCCGTGATCACGGACGTGGACCAGGAGAACCCCGCCTACACGCAGGAGCTGTTCGGCATGGCCGCCGTGGTGTACAAGGTGTCCTCGGCCGAGGAGGCCGTGGCCCTGGCCAACGACTCCCAGTACGGTCTCGGCGGCGCCGTCTTCTCCACGGACCTGGACGAGGCCAAGCGCGTGGCCGACCAGCTCGAGGTGGGCATGGCGAACGTGAACCTCGCCTCCGCCGCCGGCGCGAACCTGCCCTTCGGCGGCGTGAAGCGCTCGGGCTTCGGCCGCGAGCTCGGCCCCATGGCCGTGGACGAGTTCGCCAACAAGCGCCTGTACGCGGTGCAGGGCCCGCTGGAGGGCTGACCCGGGGCCGGGTCGGCCCGGCGGGTCTCCCGCTCCGGCCGGCCCGTCGGCCCCTCAGCCGCGCAGCGGGACGGTCGCCAGCACCTCGTGCAGCGGCCCGCCGGACCGGCCCTCGCCGAGCCGGGACGCCACGACCTCGACCTCGTCGGCGGTCCACTCCGGCCCGCGGTACACGGCGAGCGCGCGCACGGCCTCGGCCAGCAGGACGGTGGCCGGCGCCGGCGGACGGGGCTCGCCCCGCCTCCGACCCCGAGGTCGGAGCGCGGCCCCCGAGACCGGCGCCACGGTGAGGTGGGCGCGCCGGCGGTCCCGGCCGTCGTCGTCGGCGAGCCAGGGCTCCGCCAGGAGCGCGCCGAGCTCCCGGACCTGCACCTGGCCGGAGCGGGGGAGTTCTCGCACCGCACGCTCTGGGTGGGGGCCCCCACCCAGAGCGTGCGGTGCGAGAACTCCCCCGCTCCGGCCAGGTGCAGGTCCAGCGGGCCATGTCCCGCCGCGATGCGGCCGGCGACGGCGACGACGTCGTCCACGGCGCCGGCGGGCACCTCCGGGTGGAACGCCAGCGTCAGGTGCCGCTGCTCCGGCTCGGTCCAGCACAGCGCGCGTCCGGCCCGGTCCCGGACGCCGTCGAGGGCCGGCTCGAGGTGGTCGAGCGCGGCCCTCGGCGGACGGATCGCGAGGAAGAGCCTCACGCCTGCGCGCGCGGATCCGCGGCGGCTGCGGTCGAGCCCACGGCGGCGTCGCGCGTCATGGCGGCCGGGGCCACGTCCGGGTCCGGCTCGCGGCCGGCCACGATGTCGATCGCGCCGGTGAACTCGGCGTCGATCCGCCGCTGCACCCGGCGCGAGCGCTGGGTCACGAGGGACACCACCACACCCACCACGAAGGCGGCGACGAAGCCCGGCAGCAGCTCGTACAGGCCGAACCACTCCCACGTCTCGGCACTGGCCTCGGACCACACCCAGGCGACGGCGGCGCCGGTGACCATGGCGGCCATCGCCCCCCACGAGGTGAACCGCGGCCAGTACAGGGCGAGCAGGATCACAGGGCCGAAGGCGGCGCCGAAGCCGGCCCACGCGAAGGAGACGAGCTCGAGCACGGAGGAGTCCGGGTTGAGGGCGAGCAGCCCCGCCACGAGCGCCACCACCAGCACGCCGATGCGGCCGAGCCACAGGGTGAACGTCGGGGAACCGGTGCGCCCGCGCAGCATGTAGAGGTCCTCCACCAGGGCGGAGGAGCACACGATCAGCTGCGAGGAGAGCGTGGACATGATCGCGGCGAGGACGGCGGCCAGCACCAGGCCGGCCACGAACGGGTGGAACATGATCGAGGCCAGCACCAGGAACACGGTCTCCGGGTCCTCGAGCGTGGTGCCGGGGTTGGCCTGGAAGTAGGCGATGCCCACGAGGGCCACCATCACGGCACCGAACACGGACAGCGCCATCCAGCCGATGCCGACGCGCCGGGCGACGGCCGCGTCGTGCGGGGTGCGCAGGGCCATGAAGCGGACGATGATGTGCGGCTGGCCGAAGTAGCCCAGGCCCCAGGCGAGGGAGGACAGGACGCCGATCAGCGTTGCGTTCTCGAACATCGAGAAGTGGTTCACTCCGCCGCCGGCGGCGTCGGCGGCGCGGATGCCCTCGACGACGGCGTCCCAGCCGCCCATGGTCAGGATCACGACGATGGGGACGGCCAGCAGGGAGAGGAACATGAGGATGCCCTGGGCCACGTCCGTCAGCGAGGCGCCGAGGAAGCCGCCGAACAGGGTGTAGAGCACCGTGATGCCCGCGACCACGAGCATGCCGGTGAGGTAGTTGATGCTGATGCCCTGGGCGTAGAAGGAGTCGGGGCCGAAGGTGGACTCGACGAACTTGCCGCCGGCCACCATGCCCGAGGACACGTAGAAGGTGAAGAACACGAGGATGATCAGGCCGGCCACGATCCGCAGGATGTGCGTGCGGTCCTTGAATCGGTTCTCGAGGAAGGACGGGATCGTGATCGAGTTCCCGGCCACCTCGGTGTAGGAGCGCAGGCGGGGGGCGACCACGCGCCAGTTCACCCACGCGCCCACGGTCAGGCCGACCGCCATCCAGCCCTCGACCAGGCCCGCGGCGTAGATCGCGCCGGGCAGGCCCATCAGGAGCCAGCCGGACATGTCGGACGCACCCGCGGAGAGCGCCGCGACGGACGGCTTCATGTCGCGTCCTGCGAGCATGTAGTCGTCGAGGTCGGTGTTCTTGCGGGAGGCGTACAGGCCGATCGCGATCATCGCGAGGAAATAGAGGCCGATCGCCGCCAACAGGAAGACGGTGTTCGTGTCCATGGGCTCCAGAGAATCACATCCGGACTCTCAGCCCCAGTCCCAGGTCCGTCCCGGATTCGCCCCGTCCGGGTCGGCCCGGGCCCCCGCGCGCCTAGGATGGAGGCCGTCATGACGCAGACTCCCCCGCCCTCCACGCCCGCCGCGCAGCCGTCGGCGACGCCCCACGACGCCGTCGCGATCACGTTCCCCGAACACCTGCCGGTGGCGGAGCGCCGTGAGGAGATCATGGCCGCGATCCGCGACCACCAGGTGGTGATCGTCGCGGGCGAGACCGGCTCGGGCAAGACCACGCAGCTGCCGAAGATGTGCCTGGCCCTCGGGCTCGGGGAGGCCGGCTCGATCGGCCACACCCAGCCCCGGCGCATCGCCGCCCGCTCGGTGGCCGAGCGCATCGCGCAGGAGCTGGGCGAGGAGATCGGGCAGACGGTCGGCTACCAGGTCCGCTTCACGACGCAGACCTCGAAGGCCACCCGGGTCAAGGTCATGACGGACGGCATCCTGCTGGCCGAGATCCCCCACGACCCGCAGCTGCGCCGCTACTCCGTGATCATCGTGGACGAGGCCCACGAGCGCAGCCTCAACATCGACTTCCTCCTGGGCTACCTGCGCAACCTGCTGCCCCAGCGCCCGGACCTGAAGGTGATCATCACCTCGGCCACCATCGACCCGGAGCGCTTCGCCCGGCACTTCGGCCGGCCGCTGGCCGCGGGCGAGGACCATGCGGACGCGGTGGAGGCCGACGACGGCGGCCGCGTGGTCCCGGCGCCGATCATCGAGGTCTCGGGGCGCACCTACCCCGTCGAGATCCGCTACCGGCCGCTGACCGACGAGCCCTCCCCCGACGACCCCGAGGACGATGCGGACGACGCCGCCGAGACCCGCGACCCCCTCGACGCGATCGGCGACGCCGTCCTCGAGCTGGCCGCCGAGCCGCCGGGTGACATCCTCGTGTTCCTGCCGGGCGAGCGGGAGATCCGCGAGGCCGCGGACCACCTGACCGGCGTCGTCGCCGGCACCACGCGCCTGGCCGGCACGGAGATCCTGCCGCTGTTCGGCCGCCTGTCCATGGCGGAGCAGCACCGCGTGTTCGGCCGCGCCGGGGCCGGGGTGCGCCGGCGGATCGTGCTGGCCACGAACGTCGCCGAGACCTCCCTGACCGTGCCGGGCATCAAGTACGTGATCGACACGGGCACCGCGCGCATCTCGCGGTACTCGCACCGCACCAAGGTGCAGCGCCTGCCGATCGAGCGTGTCTCCCAGGCCAGCGCGAACCAGCGCGCGGGCCGGTCCGGCCGCACCTCGGACGGCATCGCGATCCGCCTGTACTCGGAGGAGGACTACCTCTCCCGCCCCGAGTTCACGGACCCGGAGATCCTGCGCACCTCCCTGGCCTCGGTGATCCTGCAGATGCTGTCCCTCGGTGTGGCCCGCACCCCGGGCGACGTCAAGGAGTTCCCCTTCGTCCAGCCCCCGGACGGCCGACAGGTCACCGACGGCGCCACCACGCTCACCGAGCTCGGCGCGCTCGAGGCCGGCGGCGCCCGCGCCGGCACCATCACCCGGGTCGGACGCCGCCTGGCCCGTCTGCCCGTTGACCCGCGGCTGGGCCGCATGATCCTCGAGGCCGGTGAACGCGGCTGCGTCCGGGAGGTCATGGTGATCGCCGCGGCCCTGACCATCCAGGACCCCCGCGAGCGCCCCACGGAGCAGCGCGAGGCCGCGGACGAGCTGCACCGCCGGTTCGCGGACGAGAACTCGGACTTCTCCGCGATCCTGAACCTCTGGGCCTACCTGCACGAGCGGCAGAAGGAGCTCTCCAGCTCCCAGTTCCGCAAGCTGTGCCGCCGTGAGCACATCAACTGGCTGCGCGTGCAGGAGTGGCAGGACCTGGTGCGCCAGCTGCGCCAGCTCGCCAAGGACGTGGGCCTCACCGTCGAGTCCGGACCCGTGGACCCGGTCGGCCGGCACGAGGCCGTGCACAAGTCCCTGCTCACCGGCCTGCTCTCGCAGATCGGCGCCTACGACGAGCGCCGTCGCGAGTACGCGGGCGCCCGCGGCACCCGCTTCGCCGTGTTCCCCGGCTCCGCCCTGTTCAAGAAGCGCCACCCGTTCGTCATGGCCGCCGAGCTCGTGGAGACCTCCCGGCTGTGGGCGCGCACGGTGGCCCGGATCGAGCCGGAGTGGGCCGAGGAGGTCGCCGGCCACCTCGTCAAGCGGACCTACAACGAGCCGCACTGGTCGCGGCGGGCGGGTTCCGTCGTCGCGCGCGAGAAGGTGACGCTGTTCGGCGTCACTCTGATCCCGGACCGCTCGGTCCGGTACGGCCGGATCGACCCGGAGCTCTCCCGCGAGCTGTTCATCCGGCACGCCCTCGTGGAGGGCGACTGGCGCACGCGTCACCGGTTCTTCGCCCGCAACCGGGCTGCGCTCGAGGAGGTCGACGCCCTCGAGACGCGCCTGCGCCGCCGCGACCTGCGGATCGGGGACGAGGACCTGTTCGCCTTCTACGACGCGCGGATCCCGGGAAACGTCGTCTCCGAGCGGCACTTCGACGCGTGGTGGAAGAAGGCGCGCCAGGATCAGCCGGACCTGCTGGACCTCGACGTCGCCGCCCTGCTCACCGCCGACGCCGAGGACCTGGACACCGACGCGTTCCCCACCACGTTCGCGTATCCGATGCCCGGCGGCGACGTGGAGCTCGACCTCGAGTACACGTTCGACCCGACCGGCGCGGCCGGCACCGACGGCGTGACCGTGGCCGTGCCGATCCTGCTGCTCAACCAGGTCTCCCCCGGCCCCTTCGCATGGCTGGTCCCCGGCCTGCGGGTCGAGCTCGTCACCGCCCTCATCAAGGCGTTGCCCAAGGCGGTGCGCAAGAACCTCGTGCCCGCCCCGGACGTGGCCCAGCAGCTCGTCGCGGACCTCGAGGCCCACGCCGACCCGCTGCGGGACGAGCTGCCGGAGGCGCTGTCCGCGGCCGTGCGTCGGGTGCGCGGCGTGGTGGTGGAGCCCGGACTGTGGGCCCCGGACGCGGTGCCCCTGCACCTGCGGATGGACTACCGCGTCGTGGACGCCCGCGGCGCCGTGATGGGCGCCGGCCAGGACCTGCCCGCGCTGCAGGCCCGGCTCGCGCAGGCCAACCGCTCCGCGATCGCCGCCCGGCTCGCCGGCACCGACGACCCCGCCTCGGCCCGGCCGGGGCCGCGCGGCACGGGCCGCGGCGGCCGGGCCCAGGCCGACGGGCGGGCCGGGGCCGAGGGACGCCGTCGCCCGGAGGGCCCCGGGCGGTCCGGCGCGACGCCGGCCTTCGAGGAGCGGCACGGGCTGACCTCATGGAGCATCGGCACGGTGCCGAAGACCGTCTCCACCGCGGCCGGGGCGCGCGGCCCCGCCATCACGGGCTACCCGAGCCTCGTGCCCGAGACCACGCCCGACGGCGGCCCCGCGGCCGGCCTGACCGTGGCCCGGTCCGCGGACGACCAGGCGGCCTGGCACCGGGCCGGGGTGATCCGGCTGCTGCTGGCCACCCTGCCCAGCCCTCAGCGCTACGTGCTGGACCACCTGGACAACAGGGAGAAGCTCACCTTCACCCAGAACCCGCACGGCTCGGTGGACTCCCTCGTCGCGGACTGCACGCAGGCCGCCGTGGACCGTCTCGTCGGGGACGAGCTGCCGTTCGACGAGGCCGCGTTCCGCGCCCTGTTCGACCGGGTGCGGGCCGACCTGATCGACACGGTCTTCGCCGTCACGTCCCTGGTGGAGCAGGTGCTCTCCCGGGCCGCGCAGGTGCGACGCCGGCTCAAGGGCTCGGTCTCGCTCGCCCTCGCACCGGCGCTGTCGGACGTGAAGGCACACCTCGAGCAGCTCGTGTTCCCCGGCTTCGTGGCCGCCACGGGCTGGGAGCGGCTGCAGCACCTGCCGCGCTACCTGCAGGGCATGCTGACGCGCCTGGACCGATTGGACGCCGGCGGCCACCTGCAGCGCGACGGGCAGCACATGGCGGTGGTGCAGGGGCTCGAGGACGAGTTCGACGCCGCCGTCGCGGCCCACCGCGCCCGGTTCGCGGGCACGCCCGTGCCCGCGGAGCTGGAGCGGGTGCGCTGGCTCATCGAGGAGCTGCGCGTCTCGTTCTTTGCCCAGGAGCTGGGCACGGCGGTCTCTGTCTCCGAGAAGCGGGTGCGTCAGGCGCTCGCCCGGGCCACGCGCGCCTGAGTCGGGCCCGGGCGGCGCGGGCCGTCAGTCCTGCGGGACGACCTCGCCGTGGCCCAGGTCCCGCAGGGCCGCGCGGAGGCGGGCGGCGGCGTCGTCCAGGTCCGCCGGATCGGGGGCGTTGTCCACGCGGGCCAGGTCGAAGTCGGCGAGCGAGGTGGAGGGCCACACGTGCACGTGCAGGTGCGGGATCTCATAGCCGGCGATCATGAGCCCGGCCCGGCGGGCGGAGAACGCCGCCACCTGCGCCTTGCCGATCTGCTGGGCGACCGTCGTCAGGTGCGTGACCAGCGCCGGGTCGACCTCCACCCATTCGTCCACCTCCGCACGGGGCACCACAAGCGCGTGCCCCGGCTGGAGCGGCGCGGCGGACAGGAACGCGACGCACGTCTGGTCCTGCCACACGAAGCGGGCGGGCAGCTCGCCGGCGATGATCCTGCTGAAGACGGTGGCCATGGAGGGTCCTCCTGGGGGTCGGCGGGGCAGGGCCCCGGGGCTCGTCAGTCCCGGCCGGACGCGCCGTCGGGCTCGGGGCCGACCGCGACGGCGTTGGACGGGTCCTGGACCCATGCTGACCACGAACCCGGGTAGAGCGCCACTCCGGGTCGCCCCGCGACGGCCAGGGTGAGCACGGCGTGCGCCGCGGTGATGCCCGAGCCGCAGTACACGGCCACGGGAGTGGCGTCGTCCACGCCGACGGCGTCGAACCGCTCCGCCAGCTCTGCGGCGGGCCGCAGGCGGCCGTCCTCGGCGATGCTCTCCGCCGTGGGCACGTTCCGCGCCCCGGGGATGTGCCCGGCCACGGGGTCGAAGGGCTCGACCTCCCCGCGGTAGCGTTCGGCCGCCCGCGCGTCGAGGAGCAGACCGCCGGAGGCCATCGCCTCGGCGCCGGCCGTGTCCACGACGGGCATGCGGCCCCACGACGGCCGGGCGGTGCCGGGCACCGGGATGACCTCACCGGGCTGCAGGGGCAGGCCCGCGGCGCGCCACGCCTCGAGGCCGCCGTCCAGGAGCACGGAGTCCCGCAGCCCCGCGTGGCGCAGCAGCCACCAGGCGCGCGCGGCGGACAGGCCGTGGTCGTCGTCGTAGACCACGATGGTGTCGCCCTCGTCGATCCCCCACATCCGCACGGTCTCCGCGAACTGGCGCGCGTCCGGCAGGGGGTGGCGCCCCGCCGCCGGACCGGCGTGGCCGGCGAGCTGGCTGGGCAGGGAGACGTAGACGGCGCCCGGCAGATGGCCCTGGAGATAGGCGGCGTGGTCCGGCCCGCCCCCCGTGGCCCGGAACCGGACGTCGAGCAGGATCACCCGGTTCGGGCGGCATCGGCCCGGCTGGGCGTAGGCCGGGCCCCCGGGCACCGGCGGCAGGTCCTCGACGGGGGCCAGGCCGAGCCAGCCGGCCAGCACGTCCACCGTCACCAGGGTGGGCGGCTCGGCGGCCTCAGGGTCGACGCCGTCGATGTCCGCGTCCGGGTCGCCGCCGGCGTCATGGGACGAGGACGGGGCCGCCGTGGGCGCCGGGACCACGCGGCCCTGCCCCTCGTCGACGACGATCAGCGGGTCGGGTCGATCGGGGGCGGCGCCGTCGCGGTCCGGGACAGGGGATGGGTCCGGGGTCTCGCTGTGCACCCGGACACCTTACTCCACGCCCCCTTCGGCGTCGCTGATAACCTGGAGGATGGCCCGCGCGGACCTGTTCCGGACCGCGCGGAGGAGGCGGCAGCCGCCGCAGAAGGAGTCGTGAGCACCGTGAGCGCCCCCGAGCCCAGCCCCCGTGCCGCCCGTCCCCGGGCGACCCGGCAGAAGGCCGCCGTCGACCGAGCCCTGGACCGCATCCCGGACTTCGTGAGCGCGCAGGAGCTCCATGCCCGCCTCCAGGACCAGGGCGAACGCGTCTCGCTGGCCACCGTGTACCGGACCCTGCAGCAGCAGCTCGACGACGGCCTCGTGGACATGCTCCGCCGCGACGACGGCGAGACCGTGTACCGCCGGTGCGAGGACGAGGGCCACCATCACCACCTGGTGTGCCGGATCTGCTGGACCACCGTCGAGGTCACCGCCCCCCACGTCGAGGCGTGGGCCACCGCCGTCGCCGCGGAGCACGGCTTCACGGACGCGGACCACACGGTGGAGATCACCGGCGTCTGTGCCCGCTGCCGGGCCGAGGGGCGCACCCGCGCGGCCTGACCCCGGGGCCGGGCCCCGGTCAGTGGCGGATGCCGCCCGCGGGGTCGTCCAGGAAGTCCGCCGGGTCCTCGACTGCCTTGGAGGGCCCGTGCAGGGCGCCCCGGCCGTAGGCGATGTCCAGGTTCTCGACCGTGAGCACGTTCCGCGGCGGGCCGGAGGCCACGACACGCCCGCCCATCAGGACCACATGGTCCGCCTCCGCAGCCTCGTCGAGATCGTGGGTCGTGTAGACCACGGACACCCCGCGCGTCGGCTCCTCGTGGAGGAGGTCGTCGATCGTGCGGGCGGAGACGATGTCGAGGCCCGTCATCGGCTCGTCGAGCAGCAGCACGTCGTGGTCCTGGGCGAGGCCCTGGGCCACGTAGGCGCGCTGGCGCTGGCCGCCGGAGAGCTGGTCGAGGTGCCGCCGCGCCAGGTCCGCGACCTGCATGCGCTCCATGGCGGCCCGCACGATGTCCCGGTCCTGCTTCCGGAACGGGCGGAACCACCCGAGCGTGGGGTACCGGCCCATCCCGACGACGTCGCGCACCGTCACCGGCACTCCCTGGGGCACGCCGATGGACTGCATCACGAAGGAGGTGCGCTGCGAGCGCCGCCGCGGGTTCTCGCCGAGCACCTCCAGCGCACCGGAGGCCGGGTCGCTCAGGCCCGCCAGGGCGGTCAGCAGCGTGGACTTGCCGGAGCCGTTGGGCCCGATCACCGCGATCAGCCGCCGGGCCGGCAGGGTGAAGTCGGAGGGCCGGACGGCCACGTGCGAGCCGTGGCGCAGTTCGAGCGCCCGGGCGACCGCGAGGGGAGGCGTGGCCGCCGCGGCGCCCGCGGGGAAGGACGCGTTCATCGGGCGACCTCCGCTCCGGGCAGGGCCACGACCGGCGTCTCCTGCTCACGCTGCGCGCGCGAGCGCACGTGCCGGCCCAGGAGCGCCAGCACGGCGGCGCGGACGGCGAGCACGACGAAGAACAGCAGGATCGGCATGAGCGCCATGGTGGCCGAACCCGCCGTGCCCAGCCGGTAGCTGAGGGTGAGCCCGGTGACGACGCACGCCGCGCCGATCACGACGGAGACGAGCATCATCTGGGGGACGCTGCGCGTCAGCAGCGCCGCCGTCGCGGGCGGTCCCACGAGGAGGCCGAACACGAGCACCGTGCCCACCGCCTGGAACGAACCGATCACGGCCGCGCCGATCATCACCAGCAGCAGCGTGTGCGTCAGCCCCGGTCGCATGCCCAGCGAGCGCGCCTTGACCTCGGAGAAGCTCAGTGCCAGCAGGGGCCGGTAGAGCAGCAGGGCCAGGGCGATCACCACGACGGCGATGACCGCCTGGGTCACGATGCCGTCCACGCTGACCCCCAGCACATCGCCGAACAGGATCGACGTGAGCGATCCCGTGTAGGAGTCCGACTTGGAGATGATCACCACGCCCAGGGCCATCATCCCCACGAAGAGCAGGCCGATGGCGGTGTCCTCCTTGAGGGTGGTGGCCCGGTGCACCAGCGAGATGCCCGCCATCATGACGACGGCGGCCACCGCCGCACCGAGGTGGGGGCTGCCACCGGTGACGACCGCCAGGGCGATGCCCGGCAGGACACCGTGCACGAACGCGTCCCCGAAGAAGCTCATCCCGCGCAGCACCAGCCACGTGCCCACGACCGAGCACATCACCACGGCGATGAGTCCGCCGACGAGGGCGCGCTGCTGGAATCCCATCTGGAAGGACTCGAGCAGCCAGTCCATCCTCAGCCCTCCAGCGCGTCGGCGAGGGTGCGGGCGTTGAGGAGCATGGCCTCGGCGTAGTCCGCCTCCGGGGTGTCCTTCGGGCCGACGCCGCCCTCGTAGACCTCGATGACCGGCAGGTCGCCGGCCTCCTCGGCCACGGTGTCCACGAGGCTGTTGCGCGCGCCCACGGACGTGATCACGGCGTCTGCGCCGCCGTCGCGGATGGACCGGGCGAGCTCGGCGATCTCCTGGGAGGAGGGCTCGCCGTCGGTGGAGCCGCCCGGGACGACGACGCCGGACACGGTGAAGTCGTAGGCCTCGCTGAAGTAGCCGTAGGCGTCGTGGTCCGTGACCAGCGTGCGGCGGTCCTCCGGGACCCCGGCGAGGATCTCCCGGACCTGCGTGTCCGTCTGCTCGAGCTCCCCGCGCACGGTCGCGCCGCACTCGGCGAACCTCTCGTCACCCCGCTCCTGGGCGAGCGTGTCGCCCATCAGCTCGGCGGCCCTCGCCATGCGGGCGACGTCCATCCAGACGTGCGGGTCCTCGGACCCGTGGTCATGGCCCTCGTGGCCCGCCCCCTCCTCGGCGTGGTCATGGCCGCCGAAGGGCAGCGGATCCAGCTGGGGCGCCACCTCGACGACGGTCGCGCCGTCCGCCTCGGCGTTGGCGAGGGCGGACTCCATGCCGCCCTCGAGGCCGAGGCCGTTGGAGAACACGAGGCCGGAGGAGACCATGTCCTTCACCTGCGCGGACGAGGCGGAGAAGTCGTGCGGATCATCCCCCGGGCCCATCACCGTGACGCTGCGGGCGTCGGCGCACGCGACCACGCGGTCGAGCACGGAGCCGAGCTGCGTCGTCGTGGCGACGGCCACGGGCGCGCCCGCGGCCGAGCCGGACCCGGCGGCAGCAGAGGCGCCCGCGGCCTGCTCGCCCGCGGAGTCGCCGCTGGTCCCGCCGCACGCGGCGAGGCTCAGGGTGAGCGCGGTGAGGGCCCCGGTCAGGGCGGGCAGACGACGGCGGCGGAGCATGGGGCGACCTCGTTCGTGTCGGGAGGATGTGTGAAATCGGTTCTCAACAGTAGCACCGCGCCGCCCGCGCGACGCTCACGCGGGCCGGAACCGACGTGGCGACTGCGTCACGTCGTTGATCTCCCCGACGAGCTCCTCGAGCACGTCCTCGAGGAAGAGGATGCCCGCGGTCTCACCCTCGGGCGTGATGACCCGGGCGAGGTGGGAGCCCGTGCGCTGCATGAGCGCGAGTGCGTCCTCGACCTCGTCCTCGAGCCGCACGTTGGCCAGCGAGCGCACGCGCGTGAGCGGGATCGGCTCGTCGTGTCCCGACGGGCCCACGGTGAGGACGTCCTTCAGGTGCAGGTAGCCGGTGTAGCCGCCGTCGGGGTCCTCGACCACGAACCGGGAGAAGCCCACGCGGCCCACGGTCCACTCGAAGTCGTGCGGCGTGATCCCCTCGGGGACGGTGACGACCCGCTCGAGCGGCACCATCACGTCCCCGGCCCGGTGGTCCGAGAACTCGAGGGCCGAGTGCAGCACTCCGGACTCGTCCTCCAGGGTGCCCGAGCGGGTGGACTCGGCCACGATCGACTGCACCTCCTCGAGCGTGTAGGAGGAGGCCACCTCGTCCTTCGGCTCGATGCGCAGGGCGTGCAGCACGAGGTTCGCCGTCCAGTTCAGCGCGGCCACGACCGGATGCAGCAGCTTCGAGAGCCACACGAGCGGCTGGGCCAGCAGCATCACGGCGCGATCCGCGAACGAGACGGCGGCGTTCTTGGGCACCATCTCGCCCAGGGTCACGTGCAGGAAGGTGACCACCAGCAGCGCGAGCACGAAGGCGGTGACGTCCGCCGCCGCGGCCGGGACCCCGAGGGCGCCCATCGGGACGACGAGCAGGTGGTGCAGCGCCGGCTCGGACACGTTGAGGATGAGCAGGGAGCACACCGTGATGCCGAGCTGGCAGACGGCCAGCATCTGGGAGACGTGCTCCATCGCGTAGAGCGCCACCTGGGCCTGGCGGGAGCCGGCCTCGGCCCGCGGCTCGATCTGCGCCCGGCGGGCGCCCATGACGGCGAACTCGCCCGCCACGAAGAAGGCGTTGGCGGCCAACAGGACCACCAGCCATAGCAGTCCGACGACGTCCCCGTTCATGCGCGCGTCTCCTCGTCCTCAGCGGCCGGGTCGAAGCGCACGCGCTCGATGCGGCGGCCGTCCATCCGCTCGACCGTCAGGGTGCCGCCGTCCACGTCCACCACGTCCCCGACCTCCGCCAGGCGCCCCAGTCGGGCCAGGATGTACCCGCCGACGGTCTCGTAGGCCCCGTCCTCCGGCACCACGAGGGCCGGGATCTGGGTCCGCACCTCGTCGGGCCGCAGCTCCGCCGGGAAGTACCAGCGGCCGGAGGCCGTCTGGAGGACCCCTGGGGTGACGCGGTCGTGCTCGTCCGCGACCTCGCCGACGATCTCCTCCACCACGTCCTCGAGCGTGACCACCCCTGCGGTGCCCCCGTACTCGTCCACGACGACGGCCATCTGCAGGTTCGCGTCGCGCAGCTCGGCCAGCAGCTGGTCCAGGTGCACGGTCTCCGGCACGCGGATGACCTCGGTCATCAGCGCACCGGCCTCGAGGTCGGCGCGGCGCTCCCGCGGCACGGCCACGACCTTCTTCACGTGCACGACGCCGCGGATGTCGTCCGAGGAGTCGCCGATCACGGGGAACCGGGAGTAGCCGGTGCTGCGGGCCAGGTCCAGGACCTCGGGCAGAGCCTGGTCCTCCCCCACCGTCTCCACGCGGATGCGCGGGGTCATCACGTCCGCCGCGGTGCGGTCCGCGAAGCGCAGCGTCCGGTCCAGGAACGTGGCGGTCTGCGCGTCGAGCGTGCCCAGCTGCGCCGAGCGACGGACCAGCGAGGAGAGCTCCTCGGGGCTGCGGGCTCCGGAGATCTCCTCCTTGGCCTCGATGCCCACGCGGGCCAGCACGCCGTTGGAGAACCCGTTCAGGACCAGGATCGCCGGCTTGAACACGGTGCTGAACACGAGCTGGGGACGGGCGAGCGCGCGGCCGATCGCCATGGGCTCGGCGATGGACATGTTCTTGGGGATCAGCTCGCCGAGGAGCATCGAGAGCAGGGTCGCCACGACCATCGCGACGACGAGCGAGACGGTGCCCACCACGCCGGCCGGCAGCCCCACCTGGAGCAGCAGCGGATCGATGAGCCGGCTGATCGCCGGGTCCATCACGTAGCCGGTGAGCAGTGTGGTCAGGGTGATGCCCAGCTGGCACGCGGAGAGCTGGGTCGAGAGTGACTTGAGACAGCGCAGCAGGGGCTCGGCGCCGCGGTCACCCGCGTCCACCATGCGCTGCACGGTCGGCACGTCGATCGCGATCATGGCGAACTCGACGGCCACGAAGAACCCGGTGCCCGCGATCAGGAGCAGGCCGAGGATCAGCAGGAGCCACTCCACCCGACCTCACCCCCTCGACGGCGGGCCGGGCGGCGGTGCGGGGCACCGGGACTGGAAGGCTCCGATCCGGCCGCGTCCGCGTGGGCGGACGGGCGGTCTGGCACACAGGTGTCAGGGTGATCCATAGTCCGCCCAGTATAGGGGCGTCAGGCCCCGGCGGAACGAGCAGGGGAATGCGGCCGCCTCACCACGACGAGGCGACCGGCCGGCCCTCCTCGTAGCCCGCCGCGGACTGCAGGCCGACGACGGCGCGCTCACGGAACTCCGCCAGGTCGTGGGCGCCGGCGTAGGTCAGCGACGAGCGCACACCGGACGTGATGGTGTCCAGCAGGTCCTCCACCGACGGGCGGCGCGGGTCCACGTACATGCGCGAGGACGAGATGCCCTCCTCGAACATCGCCTTGCGGGCCTTGGTGAAGGCGTCCTCGTGGCGGGTCCGGTGCTGGACCGCGCGGGCCGAGGCCATGCCGAAGCTCTCCTTGTACCGCCGACCGTCCGGGCCGTGCACGAGATCGCCCGGAGACTCGAGCGTCCCCGCGAACCACGAGCCGATCATCACCGAGCTGGCTCCGGCGGCCAGCGCGAGCGCCACGTCCCGCGGGTGCTTCACCCCGCCGTCCGCCCACACGCGTGCCCCGAGCTCGCGGGCCGCGGCGGCGCACTCCAGGACCGCCGAGAACTGGGGCCGGCCCACCGCGGTCTGCATGCGCGTGGTGCACATCGCGCCCGGTCCCACGCCCACCTTGACGATGTCCGCGCCGGCCGCGACCAGGTCCCGGACGCCGTCGCCGGAGACGACGTTGCCGGCCACCACGGGCACGCCGGGGTCGAGGGCCCGCACGGCGGCGAGCGCGTCCAGCATGGTCCGCTGATGACCGTGCGCGGTGTCCACGACGAGCACGTCGACGCCGGCCTCGACCAGGACGGCGGCCTTCTCCCCCACCGCCCCGTTGATGCCGACGGCGGCGCCGACGCGGAGCCGTCCGTCGTCGTCGAGACCGGGCGTGAACAGGGACGAGCGCAACAGGCCCGCCGCGGTGACGACCCCGCGCAGCACGGGGGCGGCGGTGCCCACCGCCGGGTCCACGACCGGGGCCATCTCCTGGTGCGCGGCGTGCAGCCGCTCGAAGGCCGCCCGCAGCGCGTCCTTGCTCGGGGCCCCGTCCGTGCCGCCGAGCTCGGCGAGCGTGAGGGTCACCGCCGGAGGGTGCATGACGGAGGCGGCCGAGGCGAAGCGGTCCACGCCCTCGCAGTCCTGGGGGCGGACCACGCCGAGCAGCCCACCGTGCGCGTCCACCACACAGACGGCCCCGTGGTTGCGGCGGTCCACGAGGTGGAGCAGGTCCAGCACCGTGTCCTGCGGCCCGACGGTCAGGGCGGTGTCCGCCACGGGGTGGGCCGCCTTCACCCGACGCACGACGTCCCGGATCACGTCCGCCGGGATGTCCTGCGGCAGGATCCCCAGACCACCGCGCCGGGCCATGGTCTCGACCATCCGGCGCCCGGTGACGGCGGTCATGTTGGCGGAGACCAGGGGGATGGTGGCGCCCGTGCCGTCATCCGGGGCGATGTCCACGTCCATGCGACTGGCGACGTCCGAGTGCGAGGGCACGAGGAAGACGTCGTTGTACGTCAGGTCGACGGCCGGGTCGGTGAGGAAGCGCATGGCGCCAGTCTCCCAGACGCGGCGGACGCCGAGGGGCCCCGCGCGTCCGCCGGGAGCGGAGTCGAGCCGAGGCCGCGGCATTCCGACCGGGGCCGTCGAAGAACTATGATGTCCCGAGGCGTTCCCGGCCCCACGCGCGCCGCGCGGGTGGCCCGGCGCAGCACATCGCATCCCAAGGCTCAGGAAGAGGCGTTACACAGTGCCAGAACTCACGTCGGACCGGCTCGCACAGGAGTTCCCGGGGAACGAACGGCTCGTGGCCGAGATCTACCGGAAGTACCGCGAGGACTCCGGTTCCGTGGACCGGCAGTGGGCACAGATCTTCGCCCGTCTCGAGGCCAGCGCCCCCGCCGCCGCAGAGGCCGAGCCGAAGGCCGCCGCCAAGACCGAGCCGAAGACCGCCGCCCGGGCCGAGCCGAAGGCCACCGCCAAGGTGACCGAGCCGAAGGCGGCGACCGCCCCGGCCCGGGGTGCGCAGCCCAAGGAGACCTCGGTCAGCACCGGCCCCAAGGCCAAGAAGACCCCGGCGGCCCAGGCCGTGCCCTCCGAGCCCGCCGACACCGCCACCACCACCGCGGACGAGAAGCAGGAGAAGGCCACCGTCCTCAAGGGCATGGCCAAGGCCGTGGCCACGAACATGGACGCCTCCCTGTCCATGCCCACCGCCACCACCGTGCGCGACCTGCCGGCCAAGGTGCTGATCGACAACCGCGTGGTCATCAACAGCCACCTGGCCCGCACCCGCGGCGGCAAGGTCTCCTTCACCCACCTCATCGGCTACGCCGTGGTCCGCGCGCTCGCGGCCATGCCCTCGATGAACGTGACCTACGAGGAGCGCGACGGCAAGCCCACCATGGTGGAGCCGGCCCACGTGAACTTCGGCCTCGCCATCGACCTGCCCCGCCCGGACGGCACCCGCGCGCTCGTGGTCCCGAACGTGAAGGCCGCCGAGACCCTCGACTTCCGCGGCTTCTGGAAGGCGTACGACGACCTCGTCCAGCGCGCCCGCAAGAACAAGCTGACGATGGACGACTACGCCGGCACCACGGTCTCCCTGACCAACCCGGGCGGCATCGGCACCGTGCACTCGGTGCCCCGCCTGTCCCAGGGCCAGGCCGCCATCATCGGCGTCGGCGCGCTGACCTATCCGGCCGCCTTCCAGGGCGCCGCCGAGTCCACGCTGCACGACCTGGCGATCTCCAAGACGATCACCCTCACCTCCACGTACGACCACCGCGTGATCCAGGGTGCCGGCTCGGGCGAGTTCCTGAAGATCGTGCACGGCCTCCTGCTGGGCGAGGACGGCTTCTACGACGAGGTCTTCCACTCCCTGCGCATCCCCTACGAGCCCGTCCGCTGGGCCCAGGACGTGCAGGTGAACCCGGAGGAGCAGATCGGCAAGGTCGCCCGCATCCAGCAGCTCATCCACGCGTACCGGGACCGCGGCCACCTGCTGGCCAACGTGGACCCGCTCGAGTACTCGATGGCCTACCACCCGGACCTCGACATCCGCGAGCACGGGCTCACCCTGTGGGACCTGGACCGTGAGTGGCCCACCGGCGGCTTCGGCGGGGCGAGCAGCCTGACGCTGCGCAAGATCCTCGGCGTGCTGCGTGACGCGTACTGCCGCACCATCGGCGTCGAGTACATGCACATCCAGGACCCGGCCGAGCGCGCCTGGTTCCAGGAGAAGCTCGAGCAGCCGTACGCCAAGCCCACCCGCGAGGAGCAGCTGCGCATCCTGGGCCGCCTCAACGCGGCCGAGGCGTTCGAGACGTTCCTGCAGACCAAGTACATCGGCCAGAAGCGCTTCTCCCTCGAGGGCGGCGAGTCCCTCATCCCGCTGCTGGACGGCATCCTCGGCGACGCCGCCGACGCCGGTCTGGACGAGGTCGCCATCGGCATGGCGCACCGCGGTCGCCTGAACGTGCTGACGAACATCGCCGGCAAGACCTACAGCCAGGTCTTCCGCGAGTTCGAGGGGGCCACCCCGGGCGGCGCCTCGGGCTCGGGCGACGTGAAGTACCACATGGGCACCGAGGGCACCTTCGTGTCCGACGCCGGCAACAGCACCCGCGTGTACCTCGCCGCCAACCCCTCGCACCTGGAGGCCGTGGACCCGGTCCTCGAGGGCGTCGTGCGCGCCAAGCAGGACCGCCTCGATCTGGGCGGCCAGCGCCCGGACTCCTTCTCCGTGCTGCCGATCCTGGTGCACGGCGACGCGGCCTTCGCCGGCCAGGGCGTCGTGACCGAGGTCCTGCAGCTCTCGCAGCTGCCCGGCTACCGCACCGGCGGCACGATCCACGTGATCGTGAACAACCAGGTGGGCTTCACCACGCCGCCGACCCAGGCGCGCTCCGCGGTGTACTCCACCGACGTGGCCAAGACCATCCAGGCCCCGATCTTCCACGTCAACGGCGACGAGCCGGAGTCCGTGGTGCACGTGGCCCAGCTCGCCTTCGAGTACCGCCAGCGGTTCAACAAGGACGTCGTCATCGACCTCGTCTGCTACCGCCGCCGCGGCCACAACGAGGGCGACGACCCGTCGATGACGCAGCCGCGCATGTACAACCTCATCGAGCAGAAGCGCTCCACCCGCAAGCTGTACGTCGAGTCCCTCGTGGGCCGCGGCGACATCACGCAGGAGGAGGCGGACAGCGCCCTGAAGGACTACCAGCAGCAGCTGGAGCGGGTCTTCGCGGAGACCCACGAGGACGCGCCCGCCTCCGGCGGAGAGGGCCTCCGCCCGGCCGAGGACCGGGACGCGGCCCCGGAGGCGCCGGCGTCCACGGCCATCTCGGCCGAGACGCTGCGGGCCATCGGGCAGGCGCACATCGACGTGCCCGAGGGCTTCACGGTCCACCCGAAGCTCGCCGCCCTGCTCGAGCGCCGCGCCAAGATGGCCGTCGACGGCGGCATCGACTGGGGCTTCGCCGAGCTGGCGGCCTTCGGCTCGCTGCTCATGGAGGGCGTGCCGGTCCGCCTGGCGGGGCAGGACTCCCAGCGCGGCACCTTCACGCAGCGTCACTCGGTGTTCCACGACCGGATCACCGACGAGACGTGGGCGCCGCTGAAGCACCTCTCCGAGGACCAGGCGAAGTTCTGGGTCTACAACTCGCTGCTGTCCGAGTACGCCGCCCTCGGCTTCGAGTACGGCTACTCCGTGGAGCGCTCCGACGCCCTCGTGCTGTGGGAGGCCCAGTTCGGCGACTTCGTGAACGGCGCGCAGACGATCATCGACGAGTTCATCTCCTCGGCCGATCAGAAGTGGTCGCAGACCTCGTCCGTGGTCCTGCTCCTCCCCCACGGCTACGAGGGGCAGGGGCCGGACCACTCCTCCGCCCGCATCGAGCGGTTCCTGCAGATGTGCGCCGAGGACAACATGCGCGTGGTCAACCCCTCCACGGGCGCGAACCACTTCCACCTGCTGCGCGAGCAGGCCTACGCCCGCCCGCGTCGGCCCCTCGTCGTGTTCACCCCGAAGCAGCTGCTGCGCCTCAAGGCCGCCGCGAACTCGGTGGAGGACTTCACCGAGGGCCGCTTCCAGCCGGTCATCCCGGACGCCGGGGTGGACGCCAAGGACGTCACGCGCGTGCTGCTGGTCTCCGGCCGGCTGTACTACGACCTGCTCGCCCGCCGCGAGAAGTCCGGTGACACCTCCACCGCGATCGTGCGGGTGGAGCAGCTCTACCCGCTGCCCCTCGATGAGATCCGCAAGGCGCTCCGCGCCTACCCGGACGCCGACGTCGCGTGGGTGCAGGACGAGCCCGCGAACCAGGGCCCGTGGCCGTTCATGGCGCTGAACCTCGTGCCGCAGCTCGACGGCCCCGTGACCCTCGTGTCCCGCCCGGCCTCGGCCGCGACCTCCGCGGGCACCAAGGGCCGCCACGACCAGGAGCTCAGCACGCTGCTGGACGCCGCCTTCGGCCGCTGACCCGGACCGGCCCTGCGCCGCCGCCGCACCCTCCGGTGCGGCGGCGGCGCCGGATCGGCCGACGAAAGGACACACTGTGCACAACCGCCGGATCCGGATCGCCGCCGTCGGCGACCAGCTGCTGGCCGGTGCGGGCGACGCCCGCGCCATCGGCTGGTGGGGCCGCGTGCTCGCCCGCACCCAGGCCCCCGACGTGGAGCTGGAGAACTACGTGCTGGCCGTGCCGCACGAGACCACCGAGGACCTCAACGAGCGCTGGTGGGGCGAGGCCTCGCGGCGCTTCTCCGAGGAGACGGAGAACCGCCTCGTCGTGGCCCTGTCCGACGCGGACCTGGACCTGGAGGCCACCTCGACCGCCCGCTCGCGGCTGAACCTGGCCAACGTCCTGGACACCGCCTCGCAGCGGAACATCCCGGTGCTCGTGGTGGGCCCCACGCCCACCCTGGACGAGCAGCGCAACGCCCGGCTCGCCGAGCTCAACGCCGCCTACCTGGATGTGGCCGACCGGCGCAACCACGTGTATGTGGACACGTTCACCCCGCTGGTGGGACACGAGCAGTGGCGCGCGGACCTCGCCTCCGGCCAGGGCCGGCCGGGCCAGGCGGGCCACGGGCTCATCGCGTGGCTCGTGCTGCACCGGGGCTGGTACCAGTGGCTCGGTCTGCCTGAGCCCACGGCCTGATGTGACAGAATGGACCATCGACCGACTCGTTGAAGGGAGACGTCATGAGCAAGCGTGCACGCAAGCGTCGCGACCGCCGCAAGAACGGCGCCAACCACGGCAAGCGTCCCAACGCCTGATCCGCTGATCGGCGTCGCGGACCGGCCGGGTGCCGCCCGGCGACCGCAGACCACGAAGGGCCGTCCCCTCAGGGGACGGCCCTTCGTCATCGTCGGGGCGCCCGATCGGGTGCCCACGGTGCGCATGCCGCGGTGTCAGCCCCAGGTGACGGTCGTCGTCGAGATCTGGGTGATGCGGGTCATGATGGTGGCCCGCAGCTGCGCGGGCGCCTTCTCCTGGCAGCTGCGACGCACCGCCGAGCGGATGAGCTCTTCGAGCTCCTTCTGGTGCCGGCAGTCCGGACACTCCGCCACGTGGGCGCGCACCTGCTCGATGTCCTCGGGCGTCAGGGCGCCGTCCAGGTACTGGTACAGCCGCTCCAGGGAGGCGTCCTGGGCGTCGCGGCACTCATGGCCGTGCTGGTCCGCGGTCATCGCGTGGCCTCCTTCGTGCTCGTCTCGGTCTGCTTCGTGCCGCCGCGCCCGGTCTTCTTCTTCGGCTGGGCCTTGATGCCGCGCGCGGCCGCGTAGTCCGCGAGGCGCTCGCGCAGCTGCTTGCGGCCGCGGTGCAGCCGCGACATGACGGTGCCGATCGGCACGTCGAGGATCTCGGCGATCTCCTTGTAGGCGAAGCCCTCCACGTCCGCGAAGTAGACGGCGAGCCGGAACTCCTCCGGGATCGCCTGCAGGGCGTCCTTCACCTGGGAGTCGGGGAGCCGGTCGAGGGCCTCCGTCTCGGCGGAGCGCAGGCCGCCGGAGGTGTGCTCGGCGGCCCGGGCCATCTGCCAGTCCTCCACCTCAGGGTTGTCCGCCTCGAGGGGCTGGCGCTGCCGCTTGCGGTAGAGGTTGATGTACGTGTTCGTGAGGATCCGGTAGAGCCAGGCCTTGAGGTTGGTGCCGGGCCGGTACTGGTGGAACGAGGAGTAGGCCTTCGTGTACGCCTCCTGGACCAGGTCCTCGGCGTCCTGCGGGTTGCGCGTCATGCGCAGCGCAGCGGAGTACAACTGGTCCACGAACTCGAGGGCGTCACGCTCGAACCGGGCACGGCGCTGCTGCTCGGACTCGGCGGCGACGTCGATGTCGGCGCGGTCGTGCTCGGGGGCGTCCTCGGGCCGGGCGAATTCCGGCCGGCTGTTGTCAGTGCTCATCGCGGGCCAGTCTACGGTCCGGGAGGGATGCGTCAGCAGCGCGGCGCTCATGCGGGGCTCCTCTCCGGCTGCGGTCCGCGGCGAGCGGGACCGGTGCGCCGACACGGGTACGGGGTCGTCCAGTGGAGCGCCAGGAGCGTTCCAGGTATTCCCCCGAGACAGGCCGACCCCGGCCGACAGCCGCCGGATAGGCTGGCCCGGTGACCCGCCCCACGCGTGCCGCCGCGCACTCCCCCGCCCCCCGTCCCGTCGCCGCCGAGACCTGGCCCGCGCCCGTGGCGCACGGCCCGGTGCGCGGAGAGGTGCGGCTGCCGGGATCGAAGTCGCTGACGAACCGGCACCTCGTGCTCGCCGCCCTCGCCGACGGCCCGTGCGTCCTGCACGGCGTCCTCGAGTCGCGGGACACGGCGCTGATGCGCACGGCGCTCACAGCGCTCGGGGCCCGGTTCGAGGCCCTGTCCGACGGCGGCCTGCGGGTGCATCCCATGCCGGCCGGCGAGCCGCTGGCCGGGGATGTCGCCGTGGACTGCGGACTGGCGGGGACGGTCATGCGCTTCGTCCCGTTCGTCGCCGCGCTGCGGCCCGGCCGGGTCCGCTTCGACGGCGACGCCGGCGCGCGCCTGCGCCCAATGGCCCCGGTCCTGGACGCGCTGCGCCAGCTCGGGGTGGCCGTCAACGAGGAGGGCGAGCCCGGTCGCCTGCCCTTCACGATGACGACCCGCGCGGACGCGGCCACGGTGGCCCCCGACGGCGACGTGCCGGAGGTCGCGGTCGACGCCTCCGGCTCCTCCCAGTTCCTGTCCGCCGCACTGCTGGCGGCCGCGGGGATGCCGCGCGGTCTGCGGCTGCGGCACACCGGGGAGACCGTGCCGAGTCCGGAGCACGTCGCGATGACCGTCGGGGTGCTGCGCGCGCTCGAGGTGGACGTCGCCGAGACGTCTCCCGGGGCGTGGACCGTGGCCCCGGGTCGCGTCCCGGCACACGAGGCGACCGTCGAGCCGGACCTGTCCAACGCGGGCCCCTTCCTGGCCGCCGCCGTGGCCACGGGCGGCTCCGTGACGGTGCCGGACTGGCCCACCCGCACGACGCAGATCGGCGACCGCTGGCGGCGGATCCTGCCGCAGTTCGGGGCGAGCGTGGCGCTCACGGTCGACCGCACGGATCGCTCCCGCGGCCGCCTCACGGTGACCGGGGCGGTCCACGACGACGGCACGCCCCGCATCACCGGCGCCGGTGAGATCGCGGACACGGCCGAGCTCGCCCCCACCGCGGCCGCGCTCGCACTGCTGGCCTCCGCGCCCACCCGCCTGACGGGGATCGGCCATCTGCGGGGCCATGAGACGGACCGGCTCGCCGCGCTCACCGCCGAGGCCGCCCGCCTGGGGGTCACCGTGGACGAGGGAGAGACGACGCTCGGCTTCCCGGGCACGGCCGCGTCGGGGCCGCTGTCGCCCGCCGCCCTCGAGACCTACCACGACCACCGGATGGCGACCTTCGCCGCCGTCGTCGGCCTGCGCGTGCCGGGGACCGGCATCGTGGACGTGGCGACCACCGCGAAGACGATGCCGGACTTCCCCGCACTGTGGACCGCACTCGTGGCACCCGGCGACGCGGCCGAGGAGGCCCGCTGATGGCCCGGCGCCTCGATCCCTCGGCATGGGACGAGTCCGATGTCCGGGTGCGCCCGTCCAAGCGTGGCACCCGCCCGCGCACCAAGGAGCGGCCCAAGCACGAGGACGCCGAGGTCGGCATGGTGACCACGGTGGACCGGGGCCGGTACGCCGTGGTGCTGCCCGATCGCCTGGACGAGCGGATCACGGCGATGCGCGCCCGCGAGCTGCGCCGCACGCCGATCGCCACGGGCGACCGGGTGGCCGTCGTCGGGGACCTCTCCGGGGACGAGGGCACGCTCGCGCGCATCGTCCGTGTCGAGGAGCGCAGCACGGTCCTGCGCCGGTCGGCGGACGACTCGGACGAGGTCGAGCGGGTGGTGGTGGCCAACGCCGACCTGCTGGTGATCATGGTGGCCGCGGCCAATCCGGAGCCCCGCACCGGCTTCATCGACCGCGCCCTCGTCGCCTGCTACGACGCCGGCATCCACCCGGTGCTCCTCATCACGAAGACCGACCTGCGTGATCCGGCCGCGCTGGTGGCGCACTACGAGGCGCTGGACCTGGAGGTGATGACCTCCGGTGCGGCGACCTTCGAGGCCGAGACCGGGGACACCGCCCTGGACGCCTCGCTCGTGGCCCGGGTGGCCGAGCGGCTGATCGGGCACACGAGCGCGTTCGTGGGGCCCTCCGGCGTCGGCAAGTCCACGCTGCTGAACGCGCTCACCGGCGCGGAACGGGCCACCGGCCACGTCAACGCCGTCACCGGCCGGGGCCGGCACACCTCCTCGTCCGCGCTCGCACTGCCGCTGACGGGCGACGACGGCGCCCCCCTGCCGGACACCTGGGTGGTGGACACCCCCGGCATCCGGTCCTTCGGGCTGGGCTGGGTCGAGCCGGACCGCGTGGTGGAGGCGTTCGACGACCTCGCCGGCGGGCTGGCGGACTGCCCGCGCGGCTGCACCCACACCGCCGACTCCCCCGGCTGCGGCCTGGACGCATGGGTGGCCGCGGGCCACGCCGGCCCCTCGGGAGCGGCACGCCTGGCCTCGCTGCGGCGTCTGCTCGGCAACCGGCTGGCCCCCTCGGGGGCGGAGGACGCGGCGTCGTCCGAGGACTGAGGCGGCCCGCGCGGTATAGCGTGGGCGGCATGGAGCGACCTGAGAACCCTGCGACCCGCGGCCGCGACCTCACGGAGGACCTGCGGCTGGCCCACATGCTGGCGGACAACGTGGACTCGATCACGATGTCCCGGTTCAAGGCCCAGGACCTCGAGGTCAGCACCAAGCCGGATCTCACCCCTGTCACGGATGCGGACCGCGCCGCCGAGGAGTCCATCCGCTCGACCCTGTCCCGTGCCCGGGCGCGCGACGGCATCGTGGGTGAGGAGTTCGGCGGATCTCTGAGCCGCTCCGGCCGGCAGTGGGTGGTCGACCCCATCGACGGCACCAAGAACTTCGTGCGCGGCGTGCCCGTGTGGGCCACCCTCATCGCGCTGCTGATCGACGGCGAGCCCGTCGTCGGCGTCGTCTCCGCCCCCGCCCTGCACCGTCGCTGGTGGGCCGCGGCCGGCCAGGGCGCCTTCGCGGGCACCTCGCTCACGCGTGCTCAGCGGATCACCGTGTCCGGCGTGGACCGGGTCGAGGACGCGTCGCTGTCCTTCTCCTCGATCGAGGGCTGGCGCGAACGCGGCTCGATCCGCGCGTTCCTGCAGCTCACCTCGGACGTGTGGCGCGTGCGCGGCTTCGGCGACTTCTGGTCCTACATGCTCGTCGCCGAGGGCGCCGTGGACATCGCGGCCGAGCCCGAGCTCGAGCTGCATGACATGGCCGCTCTGGTGCCGATCGTGCGCGAGGCCGGCGGCCGCTTCACCTCGCTGGACGGCGAGGACGGCCCGTTCGGCGGGCACGCGCTGGCCACGAACGGCCTGCTCCACGACGACGTCCTCGCCCGCCTCCGCGCGGGTGACGAGACCGAGGGCGGCGCCTGATAGCAGTGCGGGGGGAGACGACGGCCGACCGGAGGGGCGGGCGCGGGACAGATCGCCGGCCCGGCACTGCGGGTGCGGTGGCCCTCGGCGGTGCCGCGGGCGTGCTGTGCGGTGCGGGGGTGATGAACGCGGTGACCGCGCTGGCCGGGGCGCCCAACTTCCGCGGCACGTTCGGCGCCGCGTTCGGGGCGGTCGACGTGCTGGTCCAGGCCCTGCCGCTGTTCGTGGTGAACGTGCTCGGCTCGTTCCTGCTCGGCCTGCTGTGGGCGGCCTCGCGACGCCGCGGGCCGGACTGGCGTCCACGCCTGGTGGCGGGGCTGGGAACCGGCTTCCTCGGTGCGTTCACCACCATCTCCAGCGCCGTCGCCCTGGTGCTGTGGCCGGTGCGGCTGGGCGCCGCGGCGTCCGGGGCGGGTGGCGTCCTCGCCGCGGCGGTAGCGGTGCTGCTGGTGCTCGCGCTGATGGCTGCACTCTCGACGGCGGCGGCCGTGCTCGGCCTGCGCGCCGGTGGCGCCCCGGGGTCGCGCGCGGTCGGGACGGATCGTTCGGCGGAGGACGCATGAGCGGCGCGGGATACGAGGTCTTCGCTCTCCTCCAGGTGGCCCTCCTGGCCTGCCTCGCGGCGGGCGGGGCGCTCGGCGCCCTGGTGCGCCGGCGCCTGACCGACCGGCTCGGCCCCCGGGGTCTGCTCACCGCCAACACGACGGCGGCCCTGCTCCTCGGCGTCACCGTCGGCCTGGCCGTGCCGGAGCTGGTGTACGCCTCCGAGAGCTGGGGCGACGGGCAGGGGCTCGTGCTCGTCGCGGCGGTGTCCGCCGTGGTGTCCGGGTTCTGCCTCGCCCTGGGGACGTGGTCCACCGTGGCCGCTGAGGCGGCTGACGCCGCGCTCGCCCGTCGATGGGGCACAGCCGCCCGCCTGTGGACCGCGCATCTGGGGCTGGGGCTGGTGGCCGTCGTCGTCGGCTGGGGCGCCGGCCTGGGCCTGCACGCCGTCCTGGCCGGCTGAGGGGCGGGCCGCCGCACACCGGCATGGACACGACGAAGGCCCCGGAATCGGGGTGATTCCGGGGCCTTCCCGTGGTGGTGAGTGGAGCCGGCGGGAATTGAACCCGCGTCCGATGAGGTGTTGCCAGGTCTTCTCCGGGCGCAGTCTGCTGTGGGTGTTGCTCGGTCCTGGCCGTCCCGCAGACGGGCGGCCAACCCGGACCCAGCCGGATTGATGTCGGCGTCACGACCCCCGGCGAGGGTGACGCCCAGTGGCTATCTAGCTGACGCCACGATCCGAGGCGACAGCGACCTCGGGGTGACGGACTCGATCACTGATCAGGCAGCGAGAGCGAAGTCAGTGCGCTTGGATTCGGCACTTATTGGTTTGCAGAGAGCGTTTGACGAGATGACTCTGCATCCTCGGCCCGCTTCTCCCGACGCGACACACACCGTCGAAACCGATCGGCCCCATGGGGGCGACTCCTCTATGAGGTTGTCAATCACCACTGCAGGCGGAGGGCGCGAGGCCCGCCGGTCCTGAAACCGGCCCTGCGAGAGATACAACGTAGCACGCCCCCGAGGCATTCCCAAGGGGTCCACCGCGCTCAGGCCACGCCGGCGCGCCGGTTGCGCATCCGCATGGCCCGCTGGGCCTCGCGGTTGTCCTGCTGCTCGCGCAGCTTGTGCCGCTTGTCGTATTCGCGGTTGCCGCGCGCGACGCCGATCTCCACCTTCACGCGCCCGTTCAGGAAGTACAGGGACAGCGGCACGATGGTCAGGCCCGGATCCTGGATCTGGCGGGAGATCTTCGTCAGCTCGGCGCGGTGCAGCAGCAGCTTGCGGCGGCGGCGGGCGGCGTGGTTGGTCCACGAGCCGTTGAGGTACTCCGGGATGTAGACCTGCTCGAGCCACAGCTCGTCCCGGTAGAAGACCGCGAAGCCGTCCACGAGCGAGGCCTTGCCCTCGCGCAGCGACTTCACCTCGGTGCCGGTGAGCACCATGCCGGCCTCGTACGTGTCGAGGATGGTGTAGTCGTGGCGCGCCTTCTTGTTGTTGGCGATCACCTGGCGCTCGCCGGGGGCCGGCTGCTTGGCGGCCTTGCCCTTGCTGTTCTTGCCCATGGTCTCACGTCCTTCCAGCGTCCACGGCGACGGCCGCGCCCCGATCAGGGCGCGGCCGTCCAGTCTATCCCGTGCCGGCCCGATGCCCGCCGAGGCGGTGCGCCGGGGCCGCGGGGCGGCGTCGTCGGCTCAGTCCAGGGGCGCGCCGGTGAGCGCGCGGACCTGCTCCTCGGTGATGCCGGGCGCGGTCTCCACGAGCGCCAGGCGGGGCTGTTCCGGGGTGCCGACGACGTCGATCACGGCCAGGTCCGTGATGATGCGGTCGACGACGGCGCGGCCGGTCAGCGGCAGGGTGCACTGGTCGACGATCTTGGGGGTGCCGTCCTTGGACACGTGGTCCATCATGACGATCACGCGGCCGGCGCCGTGGACGAGGTCCATCGCACCGCCCATGCCCTTGACCATCTTGCCGGGCACCATCCAGTTGGCCAGGTCGCCCGCGGCGGAGACCTCCATGCCGCCCAGGACGGCGACGTCGATCTTGCCGCCGCGGATCATGCCGAAGCTCAGCGCGGAGTCGAAGAAGGACGCCCCCGGGTTCACGGTGACGGTCTCCTTGCCCGCGTTGATCAGGTCCGGGTCCACGGCGTCCTCCGTGGGGTACGGGCCCGTGCCGAGGATGCCGTTCTCGGACTGCAGCACCACGGACCGCCCGGCGGGGATGTGGTTGGGGATCAGCGTGGGCATGCCGATGCCGAGGTTGACGTAGGCGCCGTCCGGCAGCTCCTGCGCGGCGCGGGCCGCCATCTGGTCGCGGCTCAGGCCCCGGGGGCGCCCGGTGGTCTGCTCGCTCATGCCCGCCCCTCCCCCGACGCGCGCACGGTGCGCTTCTCGATCCGCTTCTCGATGTCCGTGCCGACCTCCACGATCCGGTGCACGAAGACACCGGGCAGGTGCACGTCATCCGGGTCGATCTCGCCGGGCTCGACGAGCTCCTCCACCTGCGCGATGCACACGCGGCCGGCCATGGCCGCGGGCGGGCCGAACTGGCGGGTGGCCTTGCGGAACACGAGGTTGCCGTGGCGGTCGCCCTTCCACGCGTGCACGAGGGAGAAGTCGGTGACGATGGAGCGTTCGAGCACATAGGTCTCGGGCTCGTCCGGGGTCTGGCTGAGGTAGCCCTCGCCGAGCACGAACGTGTCCGTGGGCTTGGCCTGCGAGGACTTCACCACGGTGCCGTCCGCGTCGTAGCGCATGGGCAGGCCGCCTTCGGCCACCTGGGTGCCGACGCCGGAGCGGGTGTAGAACGCCGGGATGCCGGCGCCGCCGGCGCGGAGCTTCTCCGCGAGGGTGCCCTGCGGGACGAGCTCCACCTCGAGCTCGCCCTTGAGGTACTGGCGGGCGAACTCCTTGTTCTCCCCCACATAGGAGGAGGTCATCTTCCGCAGCCGGCGCGCGCCGAGCAGGATGCCCAGGCCCCAGCCGTCCACGCCGCAGTTGTTGGAGACGACGGACAGGTCCGTGGCGCCCTGCTCGAGCAGGGCCTCGATGAGCTGCACGGGGTTGCCGGAGAGCCCGAAGCCGCCGACGGCCAGGGACGCGCCGTCCGGCACGTCCGCCACCGCCTCGGCGGGCGTGGCCACGGTCTTGTCGAGAGCCATGTCCGGGGTCCTTTCTGTCAGGGGCGGTCTGTCAGCGGAAGAGGATCAGGGCCTCGCCCTGGCCGCCGCCGCCGCAGAGCGAGACGGCCGCGCGGCCGCCGTCGCGCCGGTCGAGCTCGAGGGCGGCGTGCAGGGCCAGCCGGGCGCCGGAGGCGCCGATCGGGTGGCCCAGGGCGATGGCGCCGCCGTGGATGTTGGTCTTCTCGTGCGGGTAGCCGAGGTCGCGCAGGGACTGCACGGCCACCGCGCCGAACGCCTCGTTGATCTCGATGAAGTCAAGGTCGGCCACGTCCCAGCCCTGCTTCCGCACGGCGGCGTTGATCGCGTCCGAGGGCTGGGAGTGCAGCTGCGAGCTGTCCGGGCCGGCGGTCTGGCCGGGTGCGCCCACCGTGGCGAGGATCGTCAGGCCCTTCTCCTCGGCGAAGGCCCGCGAGGTCACCACGAGGGCGGCGGCGCCGTCGGACAGGGGCGAGGAGTTGCCGGCCGTGATGGTGCCGTCCTTCGCGAACGCCGGGCGCAGGGCGCCCAGCGACTCGGCGGTCGTGTCCGGGCGGACCCCTTCGTCCTGGGAGACGACCAGCGGGTCGCCCTTGCGCTGCGGGATCTCCACCGGGGCGATCTCGCCCTCGAAGACGCCCTCGGACTGGGCCCGGGCGGCCCGCTGGTGCGAGGCCGCGGCGACCTCGTCCTGCTCGGCGCGGGCGATGTTCCGCTCGCCGTTGCCGGACTCGGTCAGCTCGCCCATGGCCTCGTGGCTCAGGGAGTCGGTGAGGCCGTCCCACGCGACGGCGTCGAGCATGGTGGCCGGGCCGTACTTGAAGCCCTTGCGCGCGCCGGGCAGCAGGTGCGGGGCGTTGGTCATGGACTCCTGACCGCCGGCCACCACCACGTCCGCCTCGCCGAGGCGGATGAGACGGGCGGCGTCGATCACGGCGGTGAGGCCGGACAGGCACACCTTGTTGATCGTCATGGCCGGGACGTTCCACGGGATGCCCGCGGCGAGCGCGGACTGGCGGGCCGGGTTCTGGCCCGCGCCGGCCTGCACGACCTGGCCCATGTAGACCATGTCCACGTCCTCGGGGGCCACGCCGGCGCGCTCGAGCGCGTGCGTGATCGCGTGGGCGCCCAGGTCCACGGCGCGCAGGTCGGCCTGCTGCGAGAGCAGCCGGGTGAAGGGCGTGCGGGCACCGCCCACGATCACGGCATCGGTGGGCTGAGGCTGGGGCAGCTCGGCGGTCATGCGGTCCTCCTGGGACGTTCAACTCGGTTCATCACGATTCACTCAAATGCAGTCTATGACCCCGGTCACAGGCGCGCCAGGGAGCGACGCGTCTGTGACGGCGCGCCGCGGCACAGGGACCACGACGGCCCGCACCCGCAGCGCGCGGGTGCGGGCCGTCGTCGGGACGTCCGGGGATCGGGCCGGAGCCTCAGAGGCCCTGGCCGGTGGGCGAGACGAGGATCTTCACGGCCGTCTCGTTGTGGTGGATGAGGGTCTCGAAGCCCTGGTCGACCAGGTCGTCGAGGCCGATCTTGCCGGTGATGAACGGCGCGAGGTCCACGGCGCCGTCCTCGACCATGCGGATGGTGTCCGCGTGGTCGTTCGCGTACGCGATGGTGCCGCGCAGGTCGATCTCCTTCATCACCAGCTTGTGCAGGGCCACGGCGGGCTCGTGGCCCCAGATGGACTCGTTGACGATCACCCCGCCGGGACGCACCGCGTCCAGCAGCATGTCCAGCACCACGTCCACCGAGGTGCACTCGAAGCCCACGTCCGCGCCCTGGCCGTCGTGCAGCTCGCGGATCTTCGCGGGCACGTCCACCTCGCGGGGGTCGAATGCCTCGTCTACCACGCCGGCCTCGAGCACCTTCTGGCGGCGCAGCTCCGAGAGCTCGGAGACGTACACCGTCAGGCCCTTGCCCTTGAGCACGGCCGCCGTGAGCGCGCCGATGGGGCCGGCGCCACCGATCACTGCCACGCCCGACGTCGGAGAGCCGGCCCGCACCCACGCGTGGTGGGCCACGGAGAGCGGCTCGATGAGCGCGGCCTGGTCGAGAGGCACGGAGTCGGCCACCGGGTGGACCCAGCGGCGCTGCACCGCGATCTGCTCGGCCAGTCCGCCGCCGTCGCCGCCCAGGCCGATGAAGTTCATGTCCGGCGCGAGGTTGTAGTCCGGTCGGTCCCGGTCCTCCTCGCGCACGATGTACGGCTCCACGACGACCTTCTGGCCGACCTCGAGGTCCGTGACGCCCTCGCCCAGGGCGGCGACGGTGCCGGACATCTCGTGGCCGAGCGTGACGGGGGCGGCGTCGCCGGAGATCGGGTGCGGGTGCCCGGCCGGCGGGATGAAGATCGGGCCCTCGAGGTACTCGTGCAGGTCCGTGCCGCAGATGCCGCACCACGCGACGTCCACGAGGACCTGCCCCGGGCCGGCCGTGGGCGAGTCGATCTCCTCGATGCGGATGTCCTTCTTGCCGTGCCAACGGGCGGCGCGCATGGTCATGCTGGTCGACCTCCTGGGTGGGAATGGAGTCTGGTGCCGGACCGGCGCGCGGGGGCGCCTGCCCGGTGCTTCGAGCATCCCACCGGGCCGGTCTCCCGGGCCAGGCCCGAGGCCCCTGCGGGGGCTTGAACGGCGACGCCGGCCGGCGCCTCACTGCGGAGGTGCGGGCCGGCGTCGTGGTGGCCTGGGCGGCGGGGCCGCGCCGTGGGGCTCAGTCCTCCTGGGCGGCCTTGACCTGCTCGGCGCGCCAGCGGATCCCGGCGTCCACGAAATCGTCGATGTGGCCGTCGAACACGGAGGAGGGGTTGCCCTCCTCGTGGCCCGTGCGCAGGTCCTTGACCATCTGGTACGGGTTCAGCACGTAGGAGCGCATCTGGTCGCCCCAGGACGCCTTGACGTCGCCGGCCATCTCCTTCTTCTTCGCGTCCTCCTCGGCCTTGCGCAGCAGCAGCAGACGGGACTGGAGCACGCGCAGGGCGGCGGCACGGTTCTGGATCTGCGACTTCTCGTTCTGCATGGACACGACGATGCCGGTGGGCAGGTGCGTCATGCGGACGGCGGAGTCCGTGGTGTTCACGGACTGGCCGCCGGGGCCCGAGGAGCGGAACACGTCCACCTTGATCTCGGACTCGGGGATCTCGATGGAGTCGTCCGACTCGATCAGCGGCACCACCTCGACCGCCGCGAAGGACGTCTGGCGGCGGCCCTGGTTGTCGAAGGGGCTGATGCGCACGAGGCGGTGCGTGCCGGCCTCCACGGAGAGGGTGCCGAACGCGTAGGGCGCGTTGACCTCGAAGGTTACGGACTTCAGGCCGGCCTCCTCCGCGTAGGAGGTGTCCATGACCTTGGTGGACCAGCCGCGCTGCTCGGCCCAGCGCAGGTACATGCGCATGAGGGTCTCGGCGAAGTCGGCCGCGTCCACGCCGCCGGCGCCCGCGCGGATGGTCACGACGGCGTCGCGCTGGTCGTACTCGCCGCTGAGCAGCGTGACGACCTCGAGTTCCTCCAGGGCCTTGCGGATGGAGGTCAGCTCCTGGTTCGCGTCGTCGAGGAGGGAGGGCTCGTCCTCCTCCGCGGCGAGCTCGACCATGGTCTCCAGGTCCTCGATGCGGCTCTCCAGGGAGGTGATGCGCTTGAGGTCCGTCTGACGGTGGGAGAGCTTGGAGGTGACCTTCTGGGCCTCCTCCGGGTCGTCCCAGAGGTCCGGTGCGGAGGCCTGCTGCTCCAGTTCGGCGATGTCCGCCTTGATGCGGTCGAGGTCCGAGACCTGCTCGATGGAGGCCAGGGTGTGGCGCAGGGAGTCGATCTCCGCGGAGAAGTCAGTGTCAGCCATGATTCGGCCAGCCTACCGCGTGGGGTGGACGCCGGTCGCGGCCGGTGACGACGAGTCCTCCCGGGCCGAGACCCGCGCGACGTCCAGGAACAGCGGTGCGGTGGGGAGCAGGTGGGGTTCGGGAAGGTGGGTCGCCGGAGGGCCGCCGGCCCACCGTCCCCGTCTGGTCAGCGGAGGCGCAGCCGCTGGCCCGGGTGGATCTCGGTGGTCAACGTGGCGCCGTTCAGGCTGAGCAGCTGGGTGACCGGGACGCCCGTGGCGCGGGACACCGCGTACCAGCCCTGGCCGGGGAGCACGGTGTAGGTGGCCGGCGTCGTCGTGGTGGAGGTGGTGGGCAGCAGCAGGGTCTGGCCGATGCGGATCACGTACGGGTCGGAGATCTTGTTGAGGGTGGCCAGCGCCTGCCAGCCGCCGGTAACCCCGTAGCGGATGGCGATGAGGCTCAGGGTGTCGCCGGCCTGGACCGTGACGGTCCGGGGTGTCGTGGACCGCAGCACCGGCGCGGTGTCCACGGCGAGGCGGACCAGACGCGCGTAAACGCTCGCACCCTGCCCGCGGGGGTGGATGCGGTCCTCGCGGAAGTCCGTCACGTAGGCCGAGGCTCGCTTCCAGTCCGCCACCACCACGCGGCTGGGGTAGGTGGCGGCGAGGTTGCGCATCGCCGTGTTGGTGGACGTCTCCCAGGCGACCGGGCCGGAGGCCGTGACCAGCACGAGTGTGCGTCCGGTCCCGACGAGGTTCATCGCCTGGCGGACCTGGGTGGCCGTGGCACCGCCGTCGTTCACGCCGAGGCCGAGCACGACGACGTCACCGAGGCGGCCGGCCTGCTTGAGCTCGGCCAGGCGTGTCAGGCCCTGGGCGAAGGTGCGGCCCTCGCGGGCGTCGATGGTCAGGCCCGGCATTTCGAGGTTCATCAGGGACGCCGCGCCGAGGGCGATGGAGTCGCCGATCACGGTCACCCGGCGACCGGCCGAGGAGGGGGCCATCGGCCCGGAGTAGGGGGTGCCGGTGCGCGAGGTGGCCGGCAGGTGCTTCGAAACGGCCGGAAGGACGAGGGGTTGGCCGGCGCGGATCGCGGTGCTGGTCGTGGCGCCGTTGGCACGGAGCAGGTCCGCGAGTTCGACGCCCACGCGTGGGGCGATGTACGCCCACGTGTCCCCAGACTGGGCCAGGTAGGTGCCCGGCGCGAGCCCTGTGGTCGCGGTGGTGGTCGTCGTCCCGGAGGTGGAGGTGACCGCCGGGGCGGCCGGGGCCGCGGAGACCAGGGCGGCGACGACGAGGACGGAGGCGCCGAGGCGCGTGCCGAGGATGGAGCGGTTCATGCGGGGCTTTCAGGCGGGGAGGACGGGCTTCCGCCGGACTGACCACTCGAGACGTGCGTCACACCGGATGCGGTCAGATCAGTGTACGGCGCGCGGGACGTCTCGACGCGTTGCCCGCTTCGGAGGGGCACACATGATCGGTCGGCGGCGGGCGCGCGGTCAGCGGTGGGAAGCCTGGGTGGCCACGGTCGCGTGCCAGCGGCGGATCGCCGCCGCGACGGCCTCGGGCTCCGTGACGTGCGGCCAGTGGCCCGTGCTGACATCGACGACGGTGGCGTGCTGCGTGACCGCGTCCAGGTCCCGTTGGTGGACGTCCCGGGTGCTGCGCACGTATAGCGTCGGGACGGTGATGCCGGCCCAGAGGGCACGGGTGTCCGCGGCGAGGACGGCGGCCCAGAGCTCGCGCATCGGATGGTCCGGCGTGGCGTCCAGGTCGGTCAGGATCCGCTCGCGCCACGGCTCCGGGACGAGGAGGTCCCGCGCGAGCGAGGCGCGGAGCACGCTCCGCCAGTCCGGGCGGGCGGCGAGGCGGGCCTTGGCCGCCCGGGCGGCCAGGGCGGTGTCCGTCACCGGGACGTTCGAGTAGATGACCACGAGGGCGCGGGGCCGCACCAGCCCGTCGGCGACGGCGCGCAGCGCGATGACCCCGCCCGTGCTGTGGCCGATCAGCAGCCCCGGCACGGGGCCGGCCTGCGCCGCCCAGGTGCGGGCGGCGTCGAGGACGGGGTCCGCATCGGTCGCCGGCCGTGCGGCCCGGGGGCGGCCCTGACCGCCGGCGTCCGTGCCCGGGTGGCCGGGCAGGGCGGGCGAGGCGGCGAGGTCGGCCACGGCGCCGAGGGCGTCAGCAAGGGGCTCGAAGTGGGCGGGCCGGCCACCGATGCCGTGGAGGAAGCGGATCACCGGGCCAGGCTAGTGCGACTGCTGCCCGTCGCCTCGAGGGGGACCGACAGGGGCAGTGTCCCCGCGAACGGGCCGGTCATGGCGAACAGATCGGCCCGGGCGTCGAGGGTGACGACGACGGTGGTGCCGTCGTCGGCCACGCGGGCGTTCATCCCGCCGAGCCCGGGCACGGCCTCCTGGGCACCGACGGCCGCGAGGTGTGCGCTGGCGGAGGCGGCGACGTCGTCGTCGGAGAGCACGACGCCCGGGTCCTCCCCCAGCCGGAAGCCGAGCTCCTCTGCCCCGGCGATGGCGGCCGAGTCCGCGAGCGACTGCAGGCGGCGGTGCTGCAACTGCACGGTGGTGACCGCGAGCATGACCAGCATGAGGGCCACGAGCACGGCGCACAGGCCGACGGTGAGGACGGTGGTCTGCCCGTCGTCGTGACCCAGGCGAGCGGTGAGGCGGCGGCGCATCAGAACCTCGGCACAGTCTGCCGGGCGTCGGAACCCACCGTCACGGGGGTCAGCGACCACGCTGCCGGCGTGAGAGGGACGGGCACCCCCACGTCCACCCGCACGGCGACGACCTCGCCCGGTTCGAGCGTGCCACAGCCGCCCTGATCGCAGCCGACGGTCAGGTCGTACTGGCCGGCGCCCACGCCGTAGTCGGCCAGCGTGAGCTCGACGGTGGCGTGGGCGGCGCCTGCGCTGGGGTGATCAGCCTCGGCGACCACGGCCTTGACGGCCTGGTCAGCGGCGGCGACCGAGGCGAACGCCGCGGCCTGGACCTGGGAGACGTAGATCATCAGGTACACCACGGGGATCAACAGGACGAGGGTGAGGCCCAGGAATTCGACCGTGGCCGCTCCCCGCTCGTCGCGGACGTCATTGACGGAACGCATGACCGCTCACCTCCACGGGGATCGGGCCCGGCAGGAACCCCAGGCCGGGCAGCGAGCTCGAGACCGTGACGCGCAGGACCGGGACCCCGTCCTGGCTGGTGAGCTCCGCGGCGACGTCGGCCCCGGACTGGCCGGGCACGCCGGCCGAGAGCAGCTCCCGAGCCCGCTGGACGCCGTCCTCGGGGCTCCGGTCCGCGAGCGCCCCGTACCGGGCGCCGGCGGAGGCGGCGTCGATCATCACGTTGCGCGTGTGGATCACGACGCCGGCCTGGAGCAGCGCCGCGAAGAGCAGGACGACCAGGGTCATCACCATGGTGGACTCGGCCACCGCGGCGCCCCGGTCGTCCCGCCAGCGGACACCCGTGTGGCCGCCACGGGGCGCCTGCGCGCCGTGGGCAGCACCCCGGGGCATGCTCAGCCGCCCTGGGACACCTGGGAGATGGCCTGGTTGAACAGTCCCTGGAGCGCCGGCAGGGCGAGGGCCAGCAGGCCGGCCACGAGCACGGCGGACATGAGGGTGATCATCACCCAGCCGGGGACGTCGCCGCGCTCGTCGCGGACGTCGTCGTGGATGAGGGCGCGCAGGGCGGCCAGGACGGTGATGGCGTGGTGGTGGAGCATGGTCCCCTCCTCGGGTGGCCGGCCGCCCGTGCGGCCGGAGTGGATGGTGATCGTGGGTGGATGGATGGACTATTCAGTTGTGGGTCTTCAGAACCCCAGGCGCATCAGGGAGATGCCGGGGAAGACGGCGAAGATCACCGTGAGCGGGAGGATGCCGAACACGAGGGGCACCATCATCTGTATCTCCTTCCGGCCGGCGGCCTCCATGAGCTCGCGGCGACCCATCTCACGCACGTCCTGGGCCTGCGCGCGCAGGACGTCGGCGAGGGGCGTGCCGCGGTCGAGCGCGATGAGCACGCCCCCGATGAACCGTTCGACGGGGGCCAGCTGCACGCGCCGTCCCATGGCCTTGAGCGCCGCGGACAGCGACGCCCCGGCACGCATGTCGGCGAGCGTGGTGCGGAACTCGCCGGCCAGCTCCCCGCGCGCCGTCCCCGCGATGCGTTCGAGCGCTCCGGCGGCGCTCTCCCCCGCGCCCACCGAGAGCGCGAACAGCTCGGCCACGGACGGGAACTCGGAGAGGATGGCCTCGCGCCGCCGTCGCACCCGCAGGGAGAGCAGCTGCTCCCGGAGCAGGAACCCGGCCATGCCGCCGGCGATCACGAGGGCGACCCCCGTGATCACCGGCACGCGGCCCGTGACGGTGAGGCTGAGCGCGAGGACGGCCGCCACGGCGGCCCCCGCGGCTCCGCTCAGGACCTGCTGGGCACGGAAGTCCGTCGACGTGACCGCGAGCCCCGCGGCGGCCAGCTTGCGGTCGAGCGCCACCCCGCCCGGGGAGATGCGCTGGACCCAGCCGACTCCGGCCTGCACCACGGGATCGAGGATGCGTCCCCACGCTCCCCAGGGTGAGGCGCCCGCACGTTCCTCCTCGAGGAGGCGGGAGGCCGGGATGTGGTGGCGCAGCTGCGGTTCGACCCGTTGCTCGAGGCTGGGGCGCCAGCCCACCGGCTGGGTGACCAGGATGAGGAGCAGTCCCGCCCCGAGGGTGAGGCCCAGGAGCGCGGCCCAGATCAGCGCGGACGTCATGCGAACACCCGCTTCTCCCGGGGCAGCGCGCCGATGCGGAGCATGACGCGGTAGCAGACGACGGAGGCCACCATGCCGGCGAGGAGCACGGCCCCGCCGGCGGCGGACCGGTAGGCCGCGACCGCGGCGGGCTGGGTCCCCAGCAGCAGGAGCACGAGCCACGGGGCGCACACCGCCAACCGGGCCGCGTTCACGGTCCACGACTGCCGGGCCTCGAGCTCGGCGCGGATGCGGGCGTCCTGCCGGAGGAACTCGGAGAGGGTCTGCAGCAGACGGCCGATGTCGGCGCCGCCGACCTCGCGGGTCAGGCGCAGCGAGACCACCAGGCGGTCCGCGACGGGGTCGGCCATCCGGGCCTTGAGCCGGTCCAGTGCGTCCACGAAGCGGGCTCCGGCCCGGTAGTCCCGGGCGAACTGCTGGAACGGCTCGCGCAGCCCCTCCGGCCCGGTCTCCCCGAGCTGGATGAGCGCCTCCGGGAGAGTCAGGCCCGCGCGGATGGCCGACCGGGCGTGGTCGATCGCGTCCGGCCACAGCTCGCGCAGTGCCGTGGACCGCCGGCGGGCCTGCCAGGACAACAGCAGCCAGGGCACGGCCGCGCCGAAGACGGCGAAGCACGCGGCGATGGTCCACGTACTGGTCAGCGACAGGACGAGCAGCCCGACCACGAGACCGCCGACGGCCATGGCGGACACGACGCCGGCCGGGCTGAGACGCTGGATGCCGGACTGGGCGATCAGCACACGCAGGCGCGAGTCGGGGCGGGCGGCCCCGGGTTTCTCCGTGGGAGGGGACCAGAGGGACCACCACAGCAGGAACAGGCCGCAGCCGAGCGCGAGCCCCAGCAGCGCGGCCATCAGCGCAGCCCCACCAGCTCGTGGACGTCCACGCCGCGACGGGCGAGCGCCTCGAACTCCAGGTTCGCACCCTCGTTGAGGCGCAGGTCGCCCTCGGCGTCACGCTGGAAGAGCGCCGACGTCTCGATGACCCCGCCCTCCACCCGTGAGCCGACGGTGAGGATCTCCCGCACCCGCCGGCGGCCCTGACGGTCGCGCTCGCAGTGCACGACGACGTCGATGCACGTGGCGACCGTCGGGACGACGAAGTCCCGGGAGATGTTCTCCCCGGCCAGCAGCGGCAGCGTGCAGAGCTTCGTGAGCGCGTCCGCGGCCGAGTTCGCGTGGATCGTGCACATGCCGGCCAGGCCGGAGTTCAGAGCGACGAGCATGTCCAGCGCCTCGGCCTCGCGCACCTCGCCGACGATCAGGCGGTCCGGGCGCATCCGCAGCGCCTCCTTGACGAGGCGACGCAGCGGGATCTCGCCGTGGCCCTCCAGGTTCGGCTGGCGGCACTGCAGCCCGACGACGTCGCGCACCGGGATCTGCAGCTCGAAGATCTCCTCCACGGTGATCACCCGCTCCCGCGGGCCGATGGCCGAAGCCAGGCAGTTGAGCAGGGTGGTCTTGCCCGCCTGGGTGGCCCCGCTGACGAGGATGTTCATGCCCGCGTCCACGGCCGCGTCCAGGAAGCGGGCCGCCGTCGGAGTGAGGGAACCGCCCCGGACGAGGTCGTCCAGCCGGCGCGCCCGGGCGATGAACTTCCGGATGTTCACGGCCCAGTGCCGCCGCGTGATGTCGGGGATGGCCACGTGCAGGCGCGAACCGTCTGGCAGGGCCGCGTCGACGAACGGCATCGACAGGTCCAGCCGCCGGCCCGAGGACTTCAACATGACTTCGACGAGGTCCTGCACCTCCTCCTCGGTCAGGACGATGCCCGTCAGCTCGGAGCGGCCGGACCGCGCGCAGTAGACGGCGTCCGGCGCGTTCAGCCAGATCTCCTCCACGGAGGGATCGTCCATGAGCCGCTGGAGCGGCCCGAGGCCCGCGATGCGGTCGAACAGGTCCTGCCGCGCCGCCACGGGATCGTCCAGGTCCGGCAGCGAGCTGACCATCGCGCGGGACTCGTAGTCCGCGGCCGCGTCCTGGATGAGCGTCAGGACCCGGGCGTGCTCACGCTGCGGGTCGATGCCCTGCCGCCGGACGATCTCCCGGATCTCGTCCTCGAGAATGCGCACCGCATCCATGTGTCCCTCCTGTGCCCGATTCGGCGCCATCCCCAGCGCCGCACATGTCTCGATCAGGAAGATACCCCGTTCCGTCGATGCGTGTGGTCCAGGACACCATGACTGTGGACAACGTGGCGGCGGTCCCGTTCGACGGGGAGTTGTCCACAGGCCGCCCGAACCGCCATCAGGCCGTGGCAGGGTCGTCCCCAGGCGGCCGGACGGGCCGGTCGCCGGTCTCAGGAGGGAGGGGCGGGGATGGCCTGGAGCGTGCGGATCCTGGGCGGGGCCGCTCCCGAGACATGGCGGGTGGAGCACTTCCCCGCCGACGCGGACGAGCAGGACCGGGCGGTGCGGGAACGTTTTCCCGCCCGGTCGCTGCACCGGTGCGCTGCCGGGCCGCGCAGCGTGACGTACGCGGAACGGGTCGGAAGTGCACCGGCCCGGGGGCCGGAGCTCGCGGTGGTCACCGAGCACGGACCCGACGCCGGCCGCCTCGTCCCTCTGGGGGAGGGCGGGTTGAGCACGGGACGCGGTGGGGCGCGGTTGCTGCTGGACGACCCCTCTGCCCCGTCGCGGCCGATGCGTCTGCGGCTCGCGCCCACCGGGCTGCACGTCCACGACGGTCCTCGGGACACCGGACGCCTGTGGGACGGCCGCAGCCCGCTCCCTGTGGGCCGGACCGCCCTGGGCCTGGTCCGCGGGCCCGGGGCCGCCCTGCCGCGGCCGATCACGCCGGAGCCGCCCGCCGTCGACCTCGGATCCCCACCGGCCCGGCAGTCCGTCGTGATCCCGCTGGTGGCGGCCCTGGGCCCGCTGGTGCTCGGGGTCGCCCTGGTCCTGATGATGGGCAACCCGATGTTCCTGCTGTTCGGTGTGCTGTCCGTGACGGTGGCGCTGGTCATGCTGGCGATGCAGCGCCGTACCCGGCTGCGGCATGCGCGGCTGCTCGCCGCCCGCGCGGACGCGGTCGTGCGCCGGCGGGCTCAGGCGGCACTGAGCCCCGGTGCGGTGGCCCGCGCCGTCCGCTCCGGCGCGACGGACCGCTTCGGGCTGACGTCGGGGGCCGACGAGGCCGTGGCGGTCTCGTGGGGTTCCGGCGTCGGGGCGCTGTCCCTGTCGCGGGACGACCCGGACGAGGCATGGGTGGAGGCCGTCACGTCGCGGCGCACCGTGATGACGACGTCACCGCCGGAGTCGCGCGTCGTCGTGGTCGGGCCGCCGCGCGATGTGGCCGGGGCCTGCCGGTGGGCGGTGTTCCAGCTCCTGCGGCACGCGGTGGCCGCCGACGGCGCGTTCGTGGTGGAGGCCGGTGGAGTCCGCCGCACCTGGTGGTCGGGCGGGTCCGGCCCGCGGCTGCTGGTGTCGGCTCCTGAGGACGCGGCACTGGATCCGGCGTGGCGAGCGTGGCGGGCCGCCATCGGCGACGACGCGGGGACGACGCCCACGGCCCAGACGGATCTGCCCTGGACGCAGTACGACTTCACCGGGCCGCCGCCTGCGCCGGGGGACGCCGTCGTCGACCTGCGCGGGCGCACCGTCGTGGTCCCGGCCGAACAGCAGCGCTTCGAGGACGTGGCCGCCGACGGCCTCGCCGACGGCACCCTGACCGCCTGGCTGACCGAGCTGGCCGACGACGTCGTGGACCTCGGCCTGCTGCCCACCGACGACGGGGACGGCACGCTCACACCCCCGGGGCAGGTGGGCGCCCGCGATGCCGTCGACGGGCTCACCGTGACCCTCGCCCGGGGCGGCGACGAGACGGGCGTCGTCGAGATGGACCTGGCCGCCGACGGTCCGCACCTGCTCATCGCGGGCACCACGGGATCCGGGAAGTCGGATCTCCTGCTGTCCCTTCTGCTGGGAGCCGCGGCGCACCACCCGCCGGCCGAGGTCGCGTTCCTGCTGCTGGACTTCAAGGGCGGCGCGTCGTTCGGCCCGCTGGGCGCGCTCCCCCACACGATGAGCCTGGAGACCAACCACGTGGGAACGGCCTCGTTGCGGGCGCTGAGCGCCATCCGGGCGGAGCTGCATCGCCGCGAGGCCCTCTTCGCGGAGGCCGGGGTCAGCGACTATCCCGGTTTCCGTCGCCGCCATCCGGACGCGGCGCTGCCTCGGCTCGTCGTGGCGATCGACGAACTGCGCGTGCTCGTGGACGACCACCCGGACGCGGCCGCCGTCCTGCAGCGTCTGGCCGCCACGGGCCGCTCCCTCGGCTTCCACCTCATCCTGGCCACGCAGCGGGCCACGGGTGCGGTGGGCTCGGACCTGCGCTCGAACCTGGGCAGCACGATCGCCCTGCGCACCGCGACGGAGCAGGAGTCGTGGGACCTGGTGGGCACGGCCGCCGCGGCCCGGCTCGACCCGCGTCGCCCCGGCTCCGCGATCCTCTCGACGGCGGGGCGCCCGACGGTCTCGTTCCGCGCATCCCAGTGGACGGTCGACGGCGGCACGCCCGTGTGGCGACGGCTGGGCGAGGCCGCGGCCGCCCCGGGCGTCGCCCCCTGGGAGGCCGTCGTCTCGGTCCTGGTGGAGAAGTACGCGGCGGGTGACTGGCCCACACCCCCGCCCGTGGTCACCCCCGCCCTGCCGGAGCGCTGGGTGCCGGACCGCGCTCGCCGGGCGGAGGCCACGGCCCTGGCCCTGCTCGACGACGCGGCCCACGGCCGGCACCGTCCCTGGCGGTGGCCGACCGGCGCAGAGGGACGCACCGCATGGATCGTCGAGGCCGCGGGCGGTCGCGCGGAGACGCTGGCCGCCGTCGTCGAGGTGGCGATGCGCAGCGGCCGGCCGGTGGCCGTGCTGGACGGCACCGGGGAGGCCGCGGCGGCCGCACGGTCCGGGTGGCCGGTGCTGACCCCGGACTCCGAGGGTGCCGGGGAGGCCGTCCTGGCCCGCCTGCGCGAGCTCGCGGCCGCCGGCGGCACGGCAGTGATCACGGGCTGGAACGCGTGGTCCGGCCTGCGCGTCGGGGACACCTACCGCACGGTCGAGGAGGACGTGCACGACTGGCTCGGCCGTCCGGCGGCCGCCGGGCTGCGGTTGGCGGTGTTCGGCGGCCGCGAGCTGGCGACGGGCCGGCTGCTGCTGCACCTGCCCCATCGATTCTTCGTGCCGGCCGGGACGAACGCCGAGCACCGGTTCATCTGGCCACGGCTGACCGAGGTCGAGCCCCTGCCGGGGCGGGCCGTGCACATCAGTCCCGCCGTCCCCGAACCCGGCATGCCCTGCCAGCTCGCGTCTCCCGCCCCGGCGTGACCGCACTGACGGCGATTCCCGTGTGACCGCAGCGGAACGGTGGACTCAGCTCCGACGTCCACCCGGCGAGACGTTCTCCCGTCCTCCGTCGAACGTGGATGCCGTGGTCGAGGTCGCCAGGAGCAGTCGGACAGGGCGCCCCTTCGTCGCCGTCCGTCCAAAGGGGACGCCGCATCGTCCGGCGAAGACGTCCCGAAGGTCGCAAGACGGATGAAGCGAGGAGGCTGCTGTCCGGTCCTGCCTCGAGTAGCCCCGTGACCGTTCGCACGAGTGCCTCGGCACTCATGCAGAAGATTCCTCGCCGCTCGCTCGCGCAGTCTCCGGTGGGCAGGAGCCTCCTTTCCGCATCCGCACCGACAGCATGCGTCCCCGAGTCTCGCCCCCACCCAGCAGAGCACGCCCGGGGAGGAGCGCTGCAACGAGAACCCAGGGCACCGGTCGGAGAAACACTGCGCTTGCCCTCCACGCAATGAGCGGCAACTCACCCGTGGCGACAGACGCGAGCCACCTCACTTCTTCGCCCCGATCACCCACCCGCACTCTGGGGCAGCCGCTCACCGCGGTCTACGCTCTGACCCATGGCGCAGATCGTCCTCTTCCACCACGCCCTCGGTCTCACAGACGGCGTGCGCGCGCTCGCCGAACAGATCGCCAGCGGCGGTCACACCGTCCACACCCCTGACCTCTACGACGGCCGCACGTTCGCCACCGTGGACGAGGGTGTCGCCCACGCCCAGCACCTCGGCTTCGAGGAGATCGGCCGACGCGGCATGCGGGCGTGTGCCGAGCACCAGGAGGCCTCCGTCGTCGCGGGCATCAGCATGGGCGTGATGCCCGCCTGGCGTGCCGCCCAGGTGGTCCCCGGCTTCCGCGCGTGCATCGCCATGGCCGGCGTCCTGGCCCTCGACGCCTACGCCCCGCTCTGGCAGCCCCACACCGCCCTGCAGATCCACCTCGGCACCCGCGACCCCTGGGCCCTCGAGGGCGACCTCGCGACCGCCCGCTCCTACGCGGCCACCGCCGAGCACCCGGACCGCCCCGCCGACCTCTTCGAGTACGACACGGACCGGCACCTGTTCATGAACTCCTCCACCGCGGACTTCGACGCGGACCTCACCGCCGTGCTGGTCCGCCGCATCCACGAGCTCCTGGCCTGACGCGCGGAGCGGGTCCGGCTCAGGCGGGACGCCGCCCGCGCATCACCGTCGCCAGGGCGGCCAGCAGCACGAGCACGAAGCCCGCGGCCGCCGCGAACACGTAGCCCGCGGACGGGGCGACGCCGTCGATGAACACGCCGGCCAGCGGGGCGCCCATGGCGGCGCCGGCGGTCATGGCCGAGCCGTAGAAGCCCATCGCCTCGCCGCGCCGCTCCTCCACCACGAGGTGCGAGAGCCGGGACGAGGCCGAGGCCAGGGTCGGCGCCGTCAGCAGACCCGAGGGGATCGAGGCCAGCGCGAGCGCCCACACCCCGTCCACGAGCGCGAGCGGCACCGTCGCCACGGCGAACAGCGCCATCAGCAGGTACGGGTGCACCTGGCGGCCCCAGGCCCCGTAGAACAGCCCGCCCACGGCGGAGGCGCCGCACCAGAACGCGTACACCAGACCCACCGACGCCGCGGCGCCCTGCGACTCCAGCTCGGCCACCATCGAGACCTCGGTGCCGACCATGACGATCCCGGCCGCCATCGACACCACGAGCACACCGAGCACCTCCGGCCCGACCCAGGAGAAGTGGGTCCGCCGCCACTGCCGCAGCCGCTCGGCCCGGGCCCGGCGCGGCGCCGTCGTCGGCCCGGAGCCGTCCGCGGCGATGACGGGCAGCGACCCGGTGACCAGGGGGATGGCCTCCGTGATGGCCGGCAGCGCACCGGTCGCCAGGCTGGGGGCGGCCATCTCCACGTGCATGGGCGCGGCGGTCACCGCCTGGGCGATCGCCTCCTGACGGTCCTGCTCCTCGGTGTAGGGATCCTCGGTCGCCGGTCCGACGACGGCCAGCTGACTCGACCGTGTCGGCGGGTTGAACCACATCAGCAGGATGCCGCCCAGCGCGCTGGAGAGGCCGACGATGGTCAGGCCGAGGGCACTCGACCACGTGGCCGCGACGACGGCGCCCAGCGCCGGGCCCATCATGAAGATCGTCTCCGTGACGATGGAGTCCAGGGCAAACGCCGTCTGCCGGTCCTTGCCGTGGGTGAGCACGCCGAGTCCCTGCCGGACGACGGAGAAGATCGGCAGTGAGAACACGCCGCCCAGGAACACGGCCAGGAGCATCGGCCAGAACGGCAGCCACGGGACGATCGGCCAGATCACGGCCTCCGCGATCACGGAGGGCAGCAGTGCACGGCGCAGCCCCTTCGCGTCCACCACGCGGCCCCGCCACGGCGAGCCCACCGCGATGCCCAGCGTCATCGCCGCCCCAGCCAGGCCGGCCTGGCCGTAGCCCAGGCCCAGCGTGAGCGCCACGTGCAGGGTGAGGATCACCCCGGCCGCGGTGTGCGGGAAGCGGGCGATGAACCCCACCGCCAGCAGATGGCGGATCCGAGGGTCCTGCAACAGCCGTCCGTACGCTCCGAAGTCCACCGTCGAATCCTACGGGAGGGGTCAAGGCACGCCCCGGAGGCGCCGTCGAGACGGCCGCGCGCTCGGCGGACTCAGCCGTTGCTGCGCCGGTCCTTGGCCCGGATCAGGTCGAGGGCGATGGCCGTGCCGAGCACGGCGCAGCGCACCACGGGCGGCATGCCGGGGTCCAGGCGCATCTCGTACCGCGAGCGCCCGGCCAGGGCGTTCATGACGCCTCCGAACCGCGCGGTCACGCGGGCGATCGGCTGCTGGCCCACGGTCATGGCGTAGTCGTGGTCCCACAGGTCGCCGGTCACCGCGAAGCACGTGCCGTCCACGACCTCGACGTTCACGGACGTCCGCAGGAACGCGATCTGGCGGACGAGGTTGGCGAAGGGCAGCCCGTCGGCGTCCAGGATCGCGAAGCGGTCGCGGCCGAACGTGGCCGGGTCGGCGAGGCGGAAGAGCACGCGGCCGTCGTCACCGTCGACCACGTCGAAGCTGCGGTTCCCCATCAGCATTCGGCCCAGGCCCCCGCCCGTAGTGACCACCGAGACGACGGTGCGCCCGTCCGGGTCCGTCACCTGGATGTCGTTGGACAGGAAGCTCGTCACCTGCTGCAGGATGAGGACGTCCGTGTGGGCGAGGCGACCGGCGTCGAAGGCGGGGCTCATGGGACCAGTCTGCCGTGTCGGGCCCTGCGGAATATTCAGGACGGGGCGGCTCGTTGTGCGGTATAGTTCATTTTTGAAGAACACGGCGACGGCGCGGCCGGCACCGTGAGACCCGCCCCCGGGCACACTGAGGAGCACACCATGCAGTTCGGCGTCTTCACGATCGGCGACATCACCGCCGATCCGACGAACGGGACCGCCCCCACCGAGCATCAGCGGATCAAGGACACCGTCAAGATCGCCCGCCACGCCGAGCAGGCGGGCTTCGAGGTGTTCGCGACCGGCCAGCACCACAACCCGCCCTTCGTGGCCCCGGGCAACCCGCCCACGCTGCTGGCCTACCTGGCCGCGCAGACCGAGACCCTCCAGCTCTCCACGGCGACGACCCTGATCACCACCATGGACCCGGTGCGTCTGGCCGAGGACTACGCGTACCTGCAGCACCTCGCCGACGGTCGCGTGGACCTGACGATGGGCCGCGGCAACACCGGCCCCGTGTACCCGTGGTTCGGCAAGGACATCCGCCAGGGCATCCAACTCGCCGTGGAGAACTACAACCTCCTCTACCGCCTGTGGCATGAGGAGACCGTGGACTGGAGCGGCAACCACCGCACCCCGCTGCAGGACTTCACCCTCACCCCGCAGCCCCTGGACGGCGTCGCCCCCTTCGTGTGGCACGGCTCCATCCGCTCCCCCGAGATCGCCGAGCAGGCCGCCTACTACGGCGACGGCTACTTCCACAACAACATCTTCTGGAACAAGGAGCACGTCATCCAGATGGTGCGCCTGTACCGCCAGCGCTACGAGTACTACGGCCACGGCAAGGCCCATCAGGCGTACGTGGCCCTGGGCGGCCAGGCCTACATGGCGAAGAACTCGCAGGACGCCGTGGCGGAGTTCCGCCCCTACTTCGACAACGCGCCGGTCTACGGCCACGGCCCGTCCCTCGAGGACTTCTCGAGGATGACGCCCCTGACGGTCGGCTCGCCGCAGCAGGTCATCGAGCGCACGCTCACGTTCCGCGACTGGGTGGGCGACTACCAGCGTCAGATGTTCCTCATCGACCACGCCGGCCTGCCCACGGACACCGTCCTGCGGCAGATCGACCTCTTCGGCGAGGAGGTCCTGCCCGTGCTGCGCAAGGAGTTCGACGCTCTGAAGCCGGACGACGTCCCGGCGGCCCCGACCCACGAGTTCCTCGTGGCACGCGCCCGCCGCGGCGAGGCTCCCGTGCCCGGCGGCAAGGAGGGATCGCAGGCCCAGCTCGACCGCGCGGCGGCCGCCGAGCAGCGCGCCACCGCCGATGCCGCGAAGGGCGGTGCCGCGCAGTGACCACCCCCGGCGCCCCCGATGCCTCCGCCCCGTTCACGCCGCAGGCCCGGCACCTCGCCGTGGTCTCCGGCGGGTCCGGGGACCCGTCCCAGACCCGCATGCTCGCCGAACGCATGGCGGAGTCCGCCTCGGCGGCGCTCTCCGAGCACGGCGTGGTCCCGCAGATCCACCTGATCACGCTGCGGGAGCTCGCCGTGGACATCGCGCAGGCCCTGGTGACCTTCGCCATCTCCCCGGCCCTGCGCGCCGCCCTGGACGAGGTCGCCCAGGCCGACGCCGTCATCGCGGTCTCGCCCACGTACAAGGCCTCCTACTCGGGCCTGTTCAAGTCCTTCTGGGACCTCGCGGAGCCCACGTCCGTCGTCGGGGTGCCCGTGCTCCTCGGCGCCACCGGCGGCACCGCCCGCCACTCGCTCATGATCGACACCGCCATGCGGCCGCTGTTCGCCTACCTCAAGGCCCGCATCGTGCCGACCGCGGTCTTCGCGGCCTCGGACGACTGGGGCGAGGCGGCCGGCGTGCAGGCCTCGATGCGGACCGACCCGCTGCAGTCCCGCATCCGGGCCGCCGGACGCGACCTGGCCGAGATCACCCTGAGCCGCCCCCCGCGGGCACGCGCCGCCGCGCCCGCGGACATCGACCTGGAGGTGACCCCCTTTGAGCAGCTCCTCAACCCCGGCCCCTGAGCCCGCCGCGCAGGACGCGGCGCCGGCGGAGCCCGACGGCGGCTGGTTCGGCTCCGCATCGGAGGCGCACCGCCCGGTGGACCCGCCCAAGCGCGCCTGGCGCGCCTACTTCGAGGCCACCCAGATGCTCACGGAGGTGGTGGAGCGCCGCCTGAAGCAGGACTGCGGCATGTCGCTGGCCGACTACAACCTGCTGCTGCTCCTCTACGAGTCCCCCGAGGGCCGGCTCCGGCTGGGAGAGCTGGCGTCCCGGATGGTCTTCTCCCCGTCGCGCATCACCTACCAGGTGAAGACGCTCGTGGCCCGCGGCCTGATCGACCGCCGCCCGGTGGCCTGTGACCGGCGGGGCTTCGAGGCCGTCCTCACCGACGAGGGCCGGTCCGCCTTCCGGCGCGCCGCGATCGAGCACGCCCGGCAGGTGGACGAGCTCTTCCTCGGCGACCTGGCGCCGGGCGAGGCGGAGTCCCTCACCCGGATCTTCTCCCGCCTGGGGCGGCGGCTCGAGGGGCTGTGCTGACCGCGTCCCCACCTGGCCGGGGCCGCCCCGGGACGTGACGAGGCCCGGTGATCCGTGCGGGATCACCGGGCCTCGTCGTGTCGTTCGGGGCGGAATCGATCAGCCGACCAGCTGACCGCCCAGGGTCACGGTGGCGTCCGTGGCGGCGCCGGCGGCGTCGACCACGGTGACCACCACGGAGCCGCCCGCGGGCACCTCGGCCGGCACGGGCAGCCAGGCGCGGTACTCGCCGGTGAGGTCCAGGCCGTCCTGGCCGAGGACCGTGCCGTCGGCGTCGTAGGCCGTGACGGTGACGGAGGCGAAGCCGCCCTGATCCGTCTGCGCGACCACCTGGGTGCCGTAGGCGACACCCTCGGCGGGCGCGGCCACGACGTCGGTCACGCCCGGCGCAGCGGCCTCGGCGACCGGGGCCTCAGCAGCGGGGGCCGCCTCGGCGGCCTCCTCCTCCGCGGCGGCCTCGGCGCGGGCCTTGAGCTCGGCCGCGATGGCCTCCTCCTCAGCCGGCGTGAACTCGGTCAGCTCGGACTCGTCCACGGCGGGCTCGCCGCCGGTGGGCAGGTCCTCGTCGGCCACGGGGCCCGCGACGTCGGCGATCGCCGGGGCGGTCTCGGCGGCCGGAGCGGTCTCCGCGGCCGCGGCGGTCTCGGCGGCGGGCGCCGCGGAGGCGTCCAGCGCGTCGAGGGACTCGACCGGGACCATGATCGAGGACATCGCCTGGGCGTCGCAGCCCACCACGTTGCCCTCGGCGTCGAAGGTCACCGGGGCGATGCCCGAGATGACCCCGACCACCCGCTGCTGGGCGTCATAGACGGCCCCGCCCGAGTCGCCGGCGTAGGTCGAGGCGGTGTCGAGGGCAACCTGATCCGCGTACGCGTCGTCGCAGACCGTGGCGGCCTCGAAGGTCTGCGTGTGGGACACGGTGTTCGGCGCGCCCAGCGGCACGGACGAGCCGTGGGTGTAGACGGTCTCGCCCACACCGATGGACGAGGCCGGCCGCGTGGACCAGTCGCCCACGACGTCGACGTCGTCGGCCAGGGCCACGCGGACCGCGTCCACGCCCGAATCGCCGGGCAGTGCCGAGACGGTGCCGATCGCGGTGCCGTCGACGTCGCGGACGGTCGAGCCGATCTGCCATTGGCCCGCACCACAGTGGGCCGCGGTGTAGGCGGTGGCGTCGTCGACGATGGTCAGACTGCACGCCCCGGCCGGCGCGGTGATCGCCGAGCCCTGGGTGAGCGTGGTCTGCGCGAGGGCGGGGCCGGCACCGGCCACCACCACCGCGCCCAGCGCCGCGGTGGCGACGCCGGTCAAGGTTCTGGTTCTCATGGGTACTCCTCGGAGGATGGGAGGCATGGGGCCGGCGCGCGGCGCACGGCCTCCAGGATGGGGTGGGGCCACCACGGGCCCTCCCCTCCCCCTCAACGGTACCGGACAGGCCGGGCGACCGATCAGGGTCGGCGGACCGTGATCTCCACGGAGTCGGCCCGCTCGGCCAGCAGCGGCAGGTCTGCCAGGAGGGTCTTGAGCGTGGCCGTCATCAGGCGCACCCCGGCCGCGTCGGCGTCCCGGGTGGGCATCGCGACGATCTGCAGCTCGGGCCCGGCCCCGCCTCCGTTCATCACCGCGCCGGAGCCCGTGTGCGTGGCCACCCCCGACCCGGGTGCGAGGCCCAGGTTGAGCAGGTTCGGGACCAGGTCGGCGACCTCGGCGATCTCGTCCGCGATCTCCTGGTCCCGATAGGCGGGGGTCCACTCCCTCTGCTGGGCGAGCGACCACACGGCCGGGCGTCGCACCACGTACGTGTGCTCGGCGCCGGCGTCGATGACGACGAGCTCACAGCCCTCGTCCACGGCGGACAGGCAGGCACGCGGCAGCCACACGGCCACGGGTCGGGCGACCGGGTTCCATGCCGTCAGCGCGGGCACGTTCGTGAACACCGGCAGCGCCTGCCGGCCGTCCGGCGCGCGCATGGTCACGAGGGCCACGTCCGCGGCCTTGTCCCCGTGCGCCGCGACGTCGTGCTCGTGACCGGTGTGGTCGGCGTGGTCGTGGACGTCGTCCTCGTCCCCGGCGAGGGTGGGCACGACGGCGGCGAACACGCGGATGCGCGCGAGCACCTCCGTCACCTCCCGCTCACCGGCGGAGCCGTCCGTCAGGGCCGACATGACGGCGGTCCACTCGGCCGGGCTGGTGCCGTCGTCCTCGTCGAACACGTGCAACGGGTTCGCGGAGCCGTCCACGCCGGGGCCGGAGAGGTCACGGCCCTGCCACGGGACGCCCGCGGTGTCCGCGGTGTTCTCGCCCGCGGTCTTCTCCCGCATGCGGTCGAGTGCGGCCCGGATGTGCCCCGGCAGCTCCCGGGCCGCCGGATGCGGCACCGCGACCGTCTCGTCGATCGGACCGAGCCCGTCGTCGCGGGCCAGGCCGCCGTCGTCGTGCGAGCCCGTCACGGGGCGACCGGGCCGGGCTGCTCGGAGCGCGCCTGCTCCACCGTGGCGCCGCCGGCGACGGCCAGCGCCTGCTCCAGGCTGAAGCGGCCGGCGTACAGCGCCTTGCCCATGATCGCGCCCTCGACGCCCTGGCCGGTCATGGCCGCGAGCGCGGCAACGTCCTCGAGGGAGGAGATGCCGCCCGAGGCGACGACCGGCTTCGCGGTCTTCGCGCAGACCTGGGCGAGCAGCTCCGTGTTCGGCCCCTTGAGCGTGCCGTCCTTCGTGACGTCGGTGACCACGTAGCGGGCGCAGCCGGCATCCTCGAGGCGGGCGAGCACCTCCCAGAGGTCGCCGCCCTCCTTGGTCCAGCCGCGGGCGGCGAGCGTGGTGCCGCGCACGTCGAGGCCCACGGCCACCCGGTCGCCGAAGCGCTCGATGACGCGCGCGGTCCAGTCCGGGTCCTCGAGGGCGGCGGTGCCCAGGTTCACGCGCGCCGCACCCATCTCGAGGGCGTTCTCGAGCGAGGCGTCGTCGCGGATGCCGCCGGACAGCTCGATCTTCACGCCGATCTCCTCCACCACACGGCGCATGACCTCGCGGTTGTCACCGCGACCGAAGGCCGCGTCCAGGTCCACGAGGTGGATCCACTCCGCGCCGGCGCGCTGCCAGTCCAGGGCGGCGGTGACCGGGTCGCCGTACGAGGTGGCGCTGCCGGCCTCGCCCTGGACGAGGCGGACGGCCTGGCCGTCCTGGACGTCGACGGCGGGCAGCAGCTCGAGGGCGGGGGCGTTCGGGGTCATGGGGTTCCTCTCGGGTGGGGCGGCCGGCGCGGTCAGGCGCCGACGGTCAGGAAGGAGGCGGCGATGGCCATGCCGGCCAGCACGAGGACGATCACGATGGCCCACAGCGGCGCCTTCTGCGTGCGCATGGACCAGGCGGCGCCGAGCAGCAGCCCGCCGAGGGCGAGGTAGAGGACGGACCAGTAGGGCATCAGAGGGTCTCCAGCCAGTTGCGCAGCAGCTGCAGCCCGGCGTCCCCGGACTTCTCGGGGTGGAACTGCGTGGCCGACAGGGGGCCGTTCTCCACGGCGGCGATGAAGTCCGCGCCGTGGTGCGCCCAGGTGACCTGGGGCGGACGCATGGCGGAGATCGTCTGGTCGAACTCCCATTCGAGCACGCCGTAGGAGTGGACGAAGTAGAACCGCTCGTCCTCGATGCCCGCGAAGAGGGCGCTGCCCTCGGGCGGCCGGACGGTGTTCCAGCCCATGTGGGGCAGGACCTCGGCGGGCAGCTCGGCGACGACACCCGGCCACTCCCCCATGCCTGCGGTGCGCTCGCCGTGCTCGACGCCGGCGTCGAAGAGGATCTGGTGGCCCACGCAGATGCCGAGGACGGGTCGGCCCCCGGCCACGCGGCGGCCGATCCAGCGGGTGCCGCCGACCTCGGTCAGTGCCCGCATCACGGACGCGTACGCCCCGACGCCGGGCACGAGCAGCCCGTCGGCCTCCTGCACGGCCTGCGGATCGCGCGTGAGCTCGACCTCCGCGCCGGCCCGCTCCACGGCACGCAGCGCCGAGTGCACGTTGCCCGAGCCGTAGTCCAGGACGGCGACGCGCGGCCGCACGCCGGGGACGGTGGTGGGGCGGGCCATCAGAGGGCGCCCTTGGTGGAGGGCACGCCGGTCATGCGGGGGTCGTCCTCGACGGCGGCGCGCAGGGCGCGGGCGAAGGCCTTGAACTGCGCCTCGACGATGTGGTGCGGATCCCGGCCTCGCACGACGTCCATGTGGAGGCAGATCGCCGCGTGGTACGTGATCGACTCGAACACATGGCGGGTCATGGAACCGGTGAAGTGCCCGCCGATGAGGTGGTACTGCTGGCCCTCGGGCTCGCCCTCGTGCACGAGGTACGGCCGGCCGGAGACGTCGACGACGGCGCGCGCCAGCGCCTCGTCCAGCGGCACGGACGCCTCGCCGAAGCGGCGGATGCCGGACTTGTCCCCGAGCGCGGTCTTGAGCACCTCGCCCAGGGTGATGGCGACGTCCTCGACCGTGTGGTGCACGTCGATGTGCGTGTCCCCGGTGGCACGGACCGTCAGGTCGATCTGGGAGTGCCGGGACAGCGCGGTGAGCATGTGGTCGTAGAACGGCACGGTGGTGGAGATCTCAGCGCGGCCGGTGCCGTCCAGATCCATCTCGACGTACACGTCCGACTCGCTCGTGGTGCGCGTCATGCGCGCACGGCGTCCGGAGATCAACTCGGCTGCCACGGGTCCTCCTCGGGCTGGGTCCGCACCGGTCCGGGACGGGTGCGGGGGGATGCGGGTGCGCGCGGCCGGTGCCGGCGGGCCGGGGCGCCGCGCGCGCTGTCCCTATCCTAGGGAGCCGGGCGGACGCCGAGACTCCGGTGACGCCTCAGGACCGGTCCCCGGTCTCGCCGAGGACCTCCGCGAGAGCGGTGAGGAACGCCGTCGTCTCCGCCTCGGTGCCGGCGGTGACGCGCAGGTGGTGCGGGATGCCGACGTCCCGCACGAGGACGCCGCGGTCGAGCAGGCGGCGCCACACGTCGGACGCGTCCTCGAGGTGACCGAAGAAGACGAAGTTCGAGTCGGACACCGAGGGCCTCAGTCCCAGGCCGCGCAGGGTGGAGACGATGCGGTCGCGCTGGGCCTTGATGTCCTCCACGGTGCGCAGCAGCGCGTCCACGTGATCGAGGGCGGCCTCCGCCGTGGCCTGCGTGACCGCGGAGAGGTGGTACGGCAGGCGCACCAGGCGCAGGGCGTCGGCGACGGCGGGGTCCGCGGCCAGGTAGCCCAGGCGCGCGCCGGCCAGGGCGAACGCCTTGGACATGGTGCGCGTGACGATCAGCCGCTCACGGCCGGGCAGGAGGGTGAGGGCGGAGCGGGTGCCGGCGAGGGCGAACTCCGCGTAGGCCTCGTCCACGACGACCATGGCGCCGGGCCCGCCGGCGGCCTCGTTCTGCGCCTGCGCGGCGTACACGGCCTCGATGGTCGCCAGGTCCAGGGCGGTGCCCGTCGGGTTGTTGGGCGAGGCCAGGAAGACGACGTGCGGACGGTGCTCCCGCACCATGGCCGCCGCGTGCTCGGCGCTGAGGGTGTGGTCTTCGGCACGGCCGCCGTCCACGAACACGGTGTCCGTGCCGCCGGCCAGCAGCGGGTACATGGAGTACGAGGGCAGGAAGCTCAGCAGTGTCCGCCCGGGGCCGCCGAAGGCCTGGAGGATCTGCTGCAGGATCTCGTTGGAGCCGTTTCCGGCCCACACGTGGTCCGCCGTGAGGCCGTGGCCGAGGTAGCCGGCGAGCGCACGTCGCAGCCCCGTGAACTCGCGGTCCGGGTAGCGGTTCAGCCCCCCGGCGACGGCCGCGACCCGCTCGGCGATGGCGGTGGCGACCTCCTCCGGCACCGGATGCGTGTTCTCGTTGGTGTTGAGCATGTACGGCACGTCCAGCTGGGGGGCGCCGTAGGGGCTCAGGCCGCGGAGGTTCTCACGCAGGGGCAGAGAGCTGAGGTCGGTCATGGCCGCCAGTCTAGGAAGCGTGGAGGGCGAGGCCCGCCGTGCGTCACCGCGTGGCCGGGACGAACAGCTCCTCGCCCGGCGCGGGGGCCCGGCCCTCGAGCCCGTTGAGCTCGTCGATCGTGGCGATCACCTCGTAGACGTCCGCCTCCGGAGCCACCGTGGTGGCGATGGTCCACAGGCTGTCCCCGGGCATGACCGTGACGGACTGGGTGGCGGGCCCCGCGGTGTCCGCGGACACCGCGGCGGGCGACAGCAGCACACCCAGGAAGAAGGCGGCCGCCAGCGTGGCGGCCACGGCCGCGGCGATCACGGGGATCCCCCGCAGCACGAGGCGGCCGCGGCGGGTCAGACGGATGGTGGCCGGACGCGGCCGCGCCGTCGCGGGCGAGCCGGCGAACTGGGCGGTGGTGAGCGTCATGGTGTCCTCCTCCGGGGCGGATGCCCTCCAGGTGATCGAACATGTGTTCGAATCCGTTCGAATGCCTTTCTAGCACAGGTGTTCGAGACATGCCACGACGAGATCGAACATATCTTTGAAGGAGAGGCGGCTCTCCTCTAGGCTCGAGGCCATGCACGGACGCCCCGGAACGCCCCGGGACCGCCAAGACACAGGCAACCAGCGGGGGCGGACACGGTAAGCGTCCGGACGGCAGCCGGACGCCGGAACACGAGTCCGGCCACCATCACCCCGGGAGAACGGACGGCAGCCATGAGCACCACCGACGATCAGCCGGCGGCGCGCGCGCCGCTCACCGACCGCCAGCGGCGGATCGTGCAGACCATCCGGGACGCGATCGCCGACCACGGCTACCCGCCCTCCATGCGCGAGATCGGCGACGCCGCGGGCCTGGCCTCGCTCTCCTCCGTCACGCACCAGCTGGGCCGTCTCGAGCGGCACGGCTACATCCGGCGCGACCCCGGACGCCCGCGTGCCCTCGAGGTGCTGCTCGACGTGGACGGCACCCCGCTGGGCGAGGCCGCCTCCCCCACCGCTGCGCCGTCGTCGCGGGTCTCCGCGATCCCCGCGTGGCACACCGGCGCAGACGAGGCGGACAGCGTGCCGGTCCCCTGGGTCGGCCGCATCGCGGCGGGCGGCCCGGTCCTGGCTGAGCAGCAGGTCGAGGACGTCATGGCGATCCCGCGACGCCTCACGGGCGAGGGCGAGCTGTTCATGCTGCGCGTCACGGGCGACTCGATGGTGGACGCCGCGATCTGCGACGGCGACTGGGTGGTGGTGCGCCGGCAGGACACGGCGGAGAATGGCGACATCGTCGCGGCCCTCCTCGACGACGAGGCCACCGTGAAGACCTTCCGCCGCCGCGACGGGCACACCTGGCTCCTCCCCCAGAACACGGCCTACGAGCCCATCCTCGGCGATCACGCCACCGTGATGGGGCGGGTCGTCACGGTCCTGCGTTCGCTCTGACCCGCTCCCTCCGGCCGGGCCGACGGCCCGAGGCCGAGCGAGGTCAATCGCCCGAGGCGAGCCGTGCCAGCACCCCGCGGACGACGTCGCGGTCCGTGGTGCGCCAGAAGTCCGGCAGGGCGCTCGTGATGTAGCCGCCGTACCGCTCGGTGGCCAGGCGGGGGTCCAGCACGGCCACCACGCCGCGGTCCGTCACGGAGCGCACGAGGCGCCCGGCGCCCTGGGCCATGCGCACGGCCGCATGCGTGGCGGAGATCCGCATGAACCCGTTGCCGCCGTGCCGGGCGACGTCCCGGGTGCGGGCCTGGGAGAGCGGGTCGTCCGGCCGCGGGAACGGGATGCGGTCGATCACCACGAGCCGCAGCGAGTTCCCCGGCACGTCCACGCCCTGCCACAGGCTCATGGTCCCGAACAGGGACGTGTCCGGCTCCTCGGAGAACTGGCGCACGAGGGCGGAGAGGGTCGCGTCCCCCTGGCACAGGATCGTGGTCTTCGGCCCGAGCCGACGGCGCATCTCGGCGGCGGCGTCCTCGGCCGCCCGGCGCGAGGAGAACAGGCCGAGGGCCCCGCCCCGCGACGCCCTCAGGAGCGCCTCGAGCTCATCCAGGGACTCCGGCGAGGCCGTCCTGCCGGGCCGGGGCAGGTGCCGGGCCACGTAGAGCACCCCCTGACGCGGGTAGTCGAAGGGGCTGCCGACGTCGAGGGCCTCGAACTTCGGGGCGTCCGGACCGGCCAGGCCCACGTCGCCGGCCACCGAGTCGAACCGGCGCTCCCCCGAGCCCACGGTGAGCGTGGCGGAGGTGAGCACCGTCGTCGCCTTGCCGAACAGGCCCTCCCGCAGCTTGCCGGCCACCGAGAGCGGGGCCACGTAGAGCTGGGGCGGGTCGGTCTCGTCCCCCGGCTGCCAGCCCACGCCGGGCTCGAAGTGGCCGGGGCGGGTGGCCCACAGCACCTCGGGGAAGTCGGCCTCGGGCCGGGCGGCGAGCATGCGCTCCACCACCTCGAGGACCTCGAGGATCCGCGAGCGCGCCATCTGCCGTCCGCCGTCGGCGTCGGCCTCCTTGTCCTTGTCCTGGCCGAGGTCGGACAGGCACTGGCGCGCGGCCGTGAGGACGCCGGTGAGGGCCTGCTCCTGCACCTCGTCCGGGCCGGCGGCGATCAGGCCGGACGGGGTGTCCGTGAACGCGCGGTCCAGGGCCGCCCCGGCTTCGATCAGGTCCTCCACGGCCACGGTGGTGTGACGGCGCAGCGAGGTGGCGGCGCCGTGCACGATCGACCCAGACAGCTGCCCGGTGACCGCACCGGTCACCCGGTCCTGCAGCTCGTGGGCCTCGTCCACGACGACGGCCGAGTACGCCGGCAGCACCGCGAGCCCCTCGAAGGCGCTGATGGCGAGCATCGCGTGGTTGGTGACCACGACGTCCGCGTCCGCCGCGTCCGCGCGGGCCCGCTCGGAGAAGCACTCCTCGGCCTGGGGGCAGCGGGACGCGCCGAGGCAGTCGACTGCGGAGACGGAGACCTGCCGCCACGCGCGGTCGGTGACGGGGACCTCGAGGTCGTCGCGGTCACCGGTCTCGGTCTGGTCCGCCCACGCCCGCAGGTACATCACCTCCTTGCCCAACAGGGAGGAGGGCCCGGCGGCGCCGTCCGTGGCGGAGCCGATCATCCCGCCGTCGTCGGCGACCGTGAAGAGGGCCTCCTCGCCCTCGTCCCCGGGGTAGCCGCCGTCCACCTTGTGCCGGCACAGGTAGTTGGAGCGGCCCTTGACCAGGGCGACGACGGGCTCGCGAGGCAGCTCGTCCTTGAGCGCCTCGACCAGCCGGGGGGCGTCCCGCTTCATGATCTGGGCCTGCAGCGCGAGCGTGGCCGTGGCGACGACGACGGGGTCCTCCTGCGTCATCGCGTGCTGGATCGCGGGGATCAGGTAGGCCAGGGACTTGCCGGTGCCGGTGCCGGCCTGCACGAGCAGGTGGCGGCGCGACTCGAGGGCGCGCGCCACCTGCAGCACCATCTCCCGCTGTCCCGCGCGGTGCTGGCCGCCGGTGGCCTGGACCGCGGCATCCAGCAGGCGCAGCGCCTCGCGCTCGTGCTCCGTGCGCGGCTGCGCGCCGCCCGCCCCGGCCTCCTGCTCCTCCTCGCTCACGACGCGTCCGCCTCCACGACGAACTCGGCGAAGTCCGGCGCGATGTCCTCACGGACCAGCACGGACAGGCGGGTGCCGCCCTCCTCGTAACCCTCGGCCAGGATCTCCGCGTCCGCCGAGTGGAGGCGGGAGACCAGCTCACCCCGGGTGAACGGGATCAGCAGTTCGAGCCGCACGTCCGGCCGCGGGATGGTGGCCGCGATGGCGCGCTCGAGCTCGTCGATGCCCTCGCCGGTGCGCGCGGAGACCACCACGGCGTGGGGCTCCTTGGACCGGATCCGGGCGACGACGGCCGGGTCCGCGGCGTCCGCCTTGTTCAGCACGATGATCTCGGGGATCCGGTGCGCGTCCACCTCCGCGAACACGGAGCGCACCGCGGCGATCTGGCCCTCGGGATCCGGGTGCGAGCCGTCCACGACGTGCAGGATGACGTCCGCGTCCGCGACCTCCTCGAGGGTGGAGCGGAACGCCTCGACCAGCTGCGTGGGCAGGTTCCGCACGAAGCCGACCGTGTCCGAGAGGGTGTAGCCGATGCCGTCCGGCGTCATGGCCTTGCGCACGGTGGGGTCCAGCGTGGCGAACAGGGCGTTCTCCACGAGCACCCCGGCGTGGGTGAGGCGGTTGAGCAGGGACGACTTCCCGGCGTTGGTGTACCCGGCGATCGCCACGGACGGCACCCGGTTGCGACGACGGTTGGCGCGCTTGGCCTCCCGGGCCGGCTTCATCCCGGCGATGTCCCGGCGCAGCTTCGCCATGCGGGTGCGGATGCGGCGGCGGTCCAGCTCGATCTTGGTCTCACCGGGTCCACGGGAGCCGATGCCCTCGCCGGCGGCGGCACGGCCGCCGGCCTGCCGGGACATGGACTCGCCCCAGCCGCGCAGGCGCGGCAGCAGGTACTCGAGCTGCGCGAGCTCGACCTGGGCGCGGCCCTCACGCGAGCTCGCGTGCTGGGCGAAGATGTCCAGGATCAGCGCGGTCCGGTCGATCACCTTCACCCGCACCACGTCCTCCAGCGCGCGACGCTGAGACGGGGCGAGCTCGGAGTCCACCACCACGGTGTCCGCACCGGAGAGCGCCACGATCTCGGCGAGCTCCTGCGCCTTGCCCTTGCCGAGGAACGTGGCCGGGTCCGGGGTGGCGCGGCGCTGGATGACGCCGTCGAGCACCTCCGAGCCCGCGGTCTCGGCGAGCGCGGCGAGCTCCCGCAGGGAGTTCTCCGCATCCTCCGCGGAGCCCTCGGTCCAGACGCCCGCCAGCACCACGCGCTCCAGGCGCAGCTGGCGGTACTCGACCTCGGTCATGTCCTCGAGCTCGGTGGACAGACCCTGCACGCGCTTGAGGGAGTGGCGCGCGGCGAGCTCGTCCTGGTCACCGTCGGCGTCCGTGTGCCCGTCCTCGCCCTCGTCCAGGGCGAGTGCACGGCCCGCGAGCGCGCCGGAGCGGTCCGGGGTGCCGGCGTCGGGGGCGTCCTCGTGGTCCGCGACCACACTGTCCGCGGAGCCGCGCCCGGTCGCCTCGCGCTCGGAGGCGCGGCGAGCGTCATCGGCGGCCAGGATGCGGTCGATCACGGCCTGGATCTCGTCCTCGGAGCCGTGGGCGCCCTGGGGGCCGGGGGTGTGCTGGTTCTTCTCAGTCATGGTCTCCTCTGGGCCGCCGCGGTCGGGCGACCCGATCGTCTCAGGGTAGAGGGGTCGGCGGACGCGTTAGGCGGCTGTCCGCAGGGGGCGGACGTGGCGGGTGACGCGCACGGCCGGTTAGGCGGAGGTCGGCGCCGCGCTGCGACGATCTCGCGGCGGCTCCGTCGGCATGGGGAAGGTGAGCACGCGGCACCGCAGCCACGAGGTCTCGTCGGCGGGCGTGCAGGGACGGACCACATCGTTCATGGTGGGATCTCCATCAGGTGCCGGGGCGCGCTCGACGGCCTCATCCGAGGCGGGCGCGCGAGGGGGCGGGGGGGGCAGTGACGCGGGGGCGTCAGCGCAGGAAGATCCACATGGGCGTCGAGTGTACCGGGCGGCGCGTGTGGGCGACAGGGGCCCCGGCGCCCGGTCCGCTGACGACGCGCACGTATCCTGCGGGCATGACCGCGTCCCCCTCCCCCGCCCCGCCGCGGCCCGGCCGGACGGGCCGGGCGACCGTCGTCGTGATCGGCGCGGGCCAGGCGGGGCTGTCCGCCGCCTACCACCTGCGCCGCCGCGGTTTCGTGGGGCTGGGTCCGAACGACGACGGCGCCGCCGGCGTCCCCGACGACGCCCCCGGCACGTTCGTGGTGCTCGACGCGGAGACCGCCCCGGGCGGCGCGTGGCAGCACCGCTGGGACTCGCTCACGATGGCCACCGTCAACCACATCCACGAGCTGCCCGGCGACCCGGTGCCGCCGGCCGACCCGGCCGCGCACGCCAACACCCTGCTGCCGGCCTACTTCGCCGATTACGAGGCACGGTTCGCCCTGCCGATCCGGCGGCCCGTGCGTGTGAGGCGCGTCGAGCGGATCGGCGAGCCGGGACGTGCGCGCGGGTTCTTCGTCCGCACGGACGGGGCGCCGGGCACGTGGCGGGCGGACTTCGTGGTCAACGCGACCGGCACCTGGACGTCCCCACGGTGGCCCTCGGTGCCCGGGATGCGCTCGTTCCGCGGCCGGCAGCTGCACACCCGTGACTACGTGTCCAAGGACGAGTTCGCCGGGCAGCGGGTGGTGATCGTGGGCATGGGCGTCTCGGCGACGCAGCTGCTGGCCGAGATCTCCACGGTCGCGGACACCCTGTGGGTGACCCGCCGCGAGCCGCAGTGGCAGGACTCGGCCGCGCCCGGCGCCCTGGCCGAGTCGGTGCGCGGGGTGGACGAACGGACCCGTGCGGGCCTGCCGCCGGGCTCCGTGGTCGGGGCGACCGGGATGCACCGCTCGTCCTGGGTACGCGAGGCCGAGACGCGAGGCGTGCTGGTGCGCCACCCCATGTTCATGGCCGTCGAGCCGGACGGGGTGCGGATGCCCGACGGCTCGTTCGAACCGGCGGACGTGATCCTCTGGGCCACCGGCTTCCGGCCGGCGATCCGGCACCTCGCTCCGCTGCGGCTGCGCACGCCCGCCGGCGGCATCCGCGTGGCGGGCGGGCGCGCCCTGGACGAGCCGCGCCTGTTCCTCCTCGGCTACGGGCCCTCCCAGTCCACGGTCGGGGCCAACCGCGCCGGGCGCGACGCCGTGCGCGCGATCCTCGCGGACCTGGCCGGGCCGGCGTCGGGCTGAGGGCCGCGACGACCTGCTGGCTACCATGGTCGCCGTGAGCTCCGCATCCCACTACTTCGACGCCGACCCCTCCGCGCCCGAGCGGCGCCGCACCCTGCGGACCCGCCTGGCCGGCCGCGACGTCGAGGTCCAGACGGCCAACGGGATCTTCTCCCCGGACGGTCTGGACAAGGGCACCGCGGCCCTGTTCTCGGCCGTGCCCGCGCCGCCGGCGACGGGCCGGTTCCTCGACGTCGGCGCGGGCTGGGGACCGATCGCCCTCACGCTGGCGCTGCGGTCGCCCGAGGCGGAGGTGACCGCCGTCGAGGTCAACGACCGCTCCCTGCAGCTGACCCGCGACAACGCCGCGGCACTGGGCCTCGACAACGTCGTGGCACTGCGGCCGGAGGACGTCCCCGAGGACGCGGAGTTCGACCTCATCTGGTCCAACCCGCCCATCCGGATCGGCAAGCCGGCACTGCACGCCCTGCTGGAGCGGTGGCTGCCACGCCTGGCCCCCGGCGGCGAGGCCTGGCTGGTGGTGCAGAAGAACCTCGGGGCGGACTCGCTGCTGCCGTGGATCGGCCGGATGCTCGAGGAGCGCGCGCCCGGCCGGTTCACCGCGGAGCGGGCGGACAGCGTCAAGGGCTTCCGGATCCTGCGGGTGGTGCGGGCGCGCTGAGGCGCCGTTTCCCGAACGACAGCGGTTCGTGGCCCGCCGTTTCCCGAACGACAGCGGTCAGGCGGTGAGTTCGCCGTCGAAGACCAGCTCGGCCGGGCCGGAGAGGACCACGTGCTCGGTCCCCTCCGGACCCGGCACGACATCCACGGCCAGCACGCCACCGGGCACCTCGACGAGCCACGAGTCCGAGCCCTGGTCGCCCGACCACGCGCGCATCGCCACAGCCGCCGCGCACGCGCCCGTCCCACAGGACTGGGTCTCGCCCACCCCGCGCTCGTGCACGCGCATCCGCACGCGCCCGACGCCCTCGCGCACGAGCGGCTCGTGCGCGGCCACGAACTCGACGTTCGTGCCGTGCGGCGGGGCGGGGTCCACCTCGGGGGCGCGGCCCAGGTCCAGGCCCTGCAGGTCGGCGAAGGAGGCCAGCGGGACCACGGTGTGGGGGTTGCCCATCGAGATGCTCAGCGCCGGACGCGGATCGGTGAGGCCGTGGGCGAGGACCATCGAGTCCGACGCCGCCTCCTCCGCCAGCTCGGGGTCGAGGTACGACCAGGGGCCCATGTCGATCGCGTAGCCGTGCTCGAGCCGGGTCACGGCCTTCACACCGGCGCGCGTGCCGATGGTGATCGCCCGGCCGGGGGCCAGGTCCACGAGGCCCTTCTCGACCAGGAAGTGCACGAAGACGCGCACCCCGTTGCCGCACATCTCGGCGATCGAGCCGTCGCCGTTGCGGTAGTCCATGAACCACTCGGCCTCGGGGTGCTCGGCGAGCAGCGCCTCACCCTCCGGCAGACGCGCGGACCGCACGGCGCGGATGACGCCGTCGGCGCCGATCCCCCGGTGCCGGTCAGCCAGCCGTGCGACGCGCTGGGCGTCGAGCTGCGTGTTGCCGTCCGGGTCGGCGATCAGCACGAAGTCGTTGCCCGTGCCATGGCCCTTCGTGAACGGCACGCGTGGCGCGCTCGCGTGGAGGGGGTCCTGGGCGGCGGGCGCCGCGGGCTGCTCGGTCATGGGCCCAGTCTAGGTGGCGTCCCCGGCGACGACGGCGAGCGCCTCCGCCACGATGTCCTCGCCCTGCGCGTCGAGCCAGACGACGCGTGGGTCGGCCCGGAACCAGGTCTCCTGGCGTCGGGCGAACCGGCGCGTGGCCACGACGGTCTGCTCGGCCGCCTCCGCCTCGGTGAGCTCGCCGTCGAGGACGGCGAGCATCTGGGCGTAGCCGATCGCGCGGGACGCGGTCGGCCCCTGCCGCAGCCCCTCCGACCCGGGGACGTCGAGGCGGCGGACCTCGTCCAGCAGGCCCCCGGCCAGCATGCGCTCCACCCGGGCCGCGATCCGCTGGTGCAGCTCGGCCCGGTCCAGGCGCAGGCCGAGCTGCACCACGGGGGCGACCTCCGGGGCGTACGTGCGCTCCGGCATGAACGCGGAGAACGGACGGCCCGTCAGCCGGCACACCTCCAGCGCGCGCACGATGCGGCGGGCGTCCTGCAGCCGCTCCGCCGAGACCGGGTCCAGGGCGGCCAGCTCGGCCCTCAGCCCGGCCAGGCCCTCCCGCTGCGCGCGCGCCTCCAGCTCGGTCCGCAGCGCCGGGTCCGTGGGCGGGAAGTCGAGCACGTCCAGCGCCGCCCGCACGTACAGCCCGGAGCCGCCCACGAGGATCGGGGTCCGACCCCGCGCGCGGATCTGGTCGAACAGGTCGCGGGCCGCGGACTGGAAGGCCGCCACCGAGGCCTCCTGGCCGACGTCGAGCACGTCCAGCAGATGGTGCGGGACGCCCTCGCGTTCAGCCGGGGTGACCTTCGCCGTGCCCACGTCCATCCCCCGGTAGAACTGCAGGGCGTCCCCGTTGACCACCTCGCCGTCCAGCGCGTGCGCCAGGGCGACGGCGAGGGCGGACTTGCCCGTCGCCGTCGCCCCGACGACGGCGACGACGGGCGGCCGGGCCGCGGCGGCGGGCATCAGGACCGCGGGCGCAGGGTCGGCATGCCGAGGCTCGTGGCACCGGAGCCGCCCGCCGTGCCGGGGGCCGGCGCGCCGCACGATTCGGCCTGGGCGCGGTCCCACGCATCGCCGGCGCGGGAGCGGCGCAGGACGTAGTCCTGTGCGGTCGGGTCGGCGACGGCGAAGAACGGGTGGGCCTCGGTGACCGTCACGGTGACGAAGTCGCCGGGGCGGGGGGTCTCGGCGCCGGCGGGCACGGAGAAGTGCACGAGCCGGTTGTCGGGTGCGCGCCCGGACAGGCGGCCGCGCTCGGCGGCCTTGGAGCCGGAGTCGGCGGTGACGAGCAGCTCCTGGCGGGTGCCGACGAGCGTGGCCATCTCCTCGGCCGAGATCCGGTCCTGCAGGGCCACGAGGCGCTCGAAGCGCTCCTGGACGACGGCCTTGGGCACCTGGTGGTCCATCTCCCCGGCGGGGGTCCCGGGGCGGATGGAGTACTGGAAGGTGAACGCGGAGGAGAAGCGGGAGGCCTCGACCACGCGCATCGTCTCGGCGAAGTCCTCCTCGGTCTCCCCGGGGAAGCCGACGATGATGTCCGTGGTGATGGCGGCGTGCGGGATGCGCTCGCGCACCTTCTCCAGGATCCGCAGGAACTTCGCGGACCGGTAGGAGCGGCGCATGTCCTTGAGCACCTTGTCCGAGCCCGACTGCAGGGGCATGTGCAGCTGCGGCATGACGTTGGGGGTCTCGGCCATCGCGTCGATGACGTCGTCCGTGAACGCGGCCGGGTGGGGGCTGGTGAAGCGGACGCGTTCGAGTCCCTCGATCTCCCCGCACGCGCGCAGCAGCTTGGCGAACGCGCCGCGGTCGCCGAACTCGACGCCGTAGGTGTTCACGTTCTGGCCCAGCAGCGTGACCTCGACGGCGCCGGCATCGACGAGCGCCTGCACCTCGGCGAGGATCTCCCCGGGGCGGCGGTCCTTCTCCTTGCCGCGCAGCGACGGGACGATGCAGAACGTGCACGTGTTGTTGCAGCCCACGGAGATGGACACCCAGCCGGAGTGCGTGGAGTCCCGCTTGGTGGGCAGGGTGGAGGGGAACACCTCGAGCGACTCGAGGATCTCGATCTCGGCCTCGGCGTTGTGGCGGGAGCGCTCCAGCAGCACGGGCAGGGAGCCGATGTTGTGGGTGCCGAAGACGACGTCCACCCACGGGGCCCTGCGCTGGATGGCGGCCTGGTCCTTCTGGGCGAGGCACCCGCCGACGGCGATCTGCATGCCCGGGTGCGCGTCCTTCACCGCACGCAGGTTGCCGAGGTTGCCGTACAGGCGGTTGTCCGCGTTCTCGCGGACCGCGCACGTGTTGAAGACCACGAGGTCGGCCTGGGCGTCCTCGGCGACCGGGGCGTAGCCGGTGGACTCGAGCAGGCCGGAGATGCGCTCGGAGTCGTGCACGTTCATCTGGCAGCCGAAGGTGCGGACCTCATAGGTCAGGCCCTCGTGCGGGCGCGCGGCGGCGCCGTCCTGCGCGAGCGGGGTGGTGCGGGGGGTGGGGTCCGTCAGAGTCACCGCACCATTCTAGGAACTCCGGGCGCGGCCCGGGTCCGCTCACTCCTCGTGCTCGGCGAGGACCTCCTTCACGACGGCGAACGCGAGGCCGCCGCCGTAGCCCTTGCGTCCCAGCATGCCGACGAGGCGGCGGGTCACCTTGTCCCGCTCGGCCCGGGCCTCCGGCGAGGCACCGCCGGGGACGGTGCGGCCCCGCAGCCGTCGGCGCACGAGGTCGAGGGCGGCGGCCCGTTCGTCCTCGCCGTCGATGGCCTCGAGCGCCTCGGCGGCGATCTCCCGGTCCACGCCCTTCTGCTGGAGCTCGTGCCCGAGGGCACGGCGCGCCAGGCCCTTGCTTCGGTGACGGCTGCGGACCCAGACCTCGGCGAAGGCGGCGTCGTCCACGAGGCGCACCTCCTCGAAGCGGTCGAGGACGCGCTCGATCAGCTCGGGCTCGGCCTGGCGCTCGGCGAGCTTGCGTTCGAGCTGGCCGCGGGAGCGGGGGCCCAGGGCGAGCTGGCGCAGGACGACCTCGCGTGCGGCCTCCTCGCGCTCACGCGGTGCGGTGGGCAGGGGCGCCGGGCCGGGGCGACGTCGGGGGGTCTCGACGGCGGGGCGGGGATCCACGGCCGGGCGTCCCTCGTCGCGAGGACGGCCACGCCGCGGGGGCGTGGTGGCCCGCTTCCGGCCCCGGCGCTCGATGTCCGCCCGGGTGTCCTCGCGCCCGGACCAGGGCAGCGCACGGGGCCCGGCGCCGGGCGCGGGACTGGGCAGGTCGCTCGCGCGAGTCAGCAGGGCCCCGAGATCCGGTGCCGCGCCGGGGGCGGGGTCCGGGACGTCCCCCGCGGGGGTTCCGGCGTCGCGCGCGGGCACGGCGTCCCGCGCGGCGTCCGCGTCGGACGACGTCGGCTCCGGTGCGCCGGCCAGGTCGAGCCACATCCGGCCCACGTCCGAGTCCCGGGCGTCGTCGAACGCGGACGCACCGGAGGCGGAGCCGCTCCGGCCGGTCGTCTCCGACCGGTGGGCGGCCCCGCCTCCGACGTTCCTGCGCGATCGGGTCATCCGGCCGCGGTGTCCCCCGGAACCGCGGTCAGGGCCGGGGCCTCGTCGTCCTCGGCCTCCGGGGCCACGCCGATGCCGAGCTTCGTGAGGATGCGCTCCTCGATCTCGTTGGCGAGGTCCGGGTTGTCCCGGAGGAAGCGACGGGCGTTCTCCTTGCCCTGCCCGAGCTGGTCCCCGTCATAGGTGAACCACGCGCCGGACTTCTTGACGATGCCCTCCTCGACACCCATGTCGATCAGGCCGCCCTCGCGGGAGATGCCGACCCCGTAGAGGATGTCGAACTCGGCCTGCTTGAAGGGCGGGGCCATCTTGTTCTTGACGATCTTCACGCGGGTGCGGTTGCCGACGGGGTTGCCGGCCTCCTTGAGGGTCTCGATGCGGCGGACGTCGATGCGCACGGACGCATAGAACTTGAGCGCCTTGCCGCCCGTGGTGGTCTCCGGGGAGCCGAAGAACACGCCGATCTTCTCGCGCAGCTGGTTGATGAAGATGGCCGTGGTCTTGGTCTGGTGCAGGCGGCCGGTCACCTTGCGCAGCGCCTGGGACATGAGGCGGGCCTGCAGGCCGACGTGGGAGTCGCCCATCTCGCCCTCGATCTCGGCGCGCGGGGTCAGCGCGGCCACGGAGTCGATGACGACGATGTCCAGGGTGCCCGAGGAGACGAGCATGTCCATGATCTCCAGGGCCTGCTCGCCGGTGTCCGGCTGGCTGACCAGCAGGGCGTCCGTGTCCACCCCGAGCTGGCGGGCGTAGACCGGGTCCAGGGCGTGCTCCGCGTCGATGAAGGCCGCGATGCCGCCGTTGCGCTGCGCGTTGGCCACCGCGTGCAGGGCCAGGGTGGTCTTGCCCGAGGACTCCGGGCCGTAGATCTCCACCACGCGGCCGCGCGGCAGGCCGCCGATGCCCAGGGCCACGTCCATGGCCACCGAGCCCGTGGGGATGACCTCGACGGGTGCCTGGGTCTGGTCCCCCAGCCGCATGACGGAACCCTTGCCGAACTGCTTGTCGATCTGGGCGAGAGCGGCCTCGAGGGCCTTCTCGCGATCCGTCACCTTGCTCATCCTTCACCCCTAGCTCTGGTGGTGCTGCCGCGGACGCTGGAGCGCCCGCCTCGGTCATGTCCGTGAATCTACGGGGGGCGGCGGACACGATAAGCGTGGCCGGCCCCGCCTGTGCACGAGATCACCCCGTCGCACTGCTGTGCAGGACTCTACCGCATTCTTCGAACACGTGTTCGAACAGGGGCAGTGCCCCGCCAGCGCGTCGCGGCGTCAGCGTTTCGGCGGCACGTCCCGACCGAGACGCCGCTCCTGGGGGATCTCATGCAGGTCGCAGACCGCCAGCCAGACCCGCCGCGGGTCCACGCCGGCGGCGAGCGCCGCCGTCGCGGTGGTGTCCAGGCCGGGCAGGTGCAGGGAGTCGGCCACGAGGCCGGCCCGGGCGGGGCCGAACTCCTCGTCCATCAGCCGGCGGAACTCGCTCTCGCGCACGGGCGGTCCTCTCTGTGGTCGGTCGCGGGGTCAGGGACGGGGACGCAGACGGCGCGGGCGCCCCGAGACGGGGCGCCCGCGCCGTGGGTGTGGCGGGGTCAGCGGCCGGCCAGCGAGCCCAGGCTGGGGTCCGTGAGGTCGTCCGGCAGGGTGTCCGGGACGACCATGCCCTCCTGCTCCACGAGCCGGTCCGAGACCTCCCGCAGCAGGTAGGACAGCGGGATGTCCAGCGCCTGGCAGATCGAGGCCAGCAGCTCGGAGGAGGCCTCCTTCTGGCCGCGCTCCACCTCCGACAGGTAGCCGAGCGAGACACGGGCGTCGTGCGAGACCTCGCGCAGGGTGCGGCCCTGGAGCTGCCGGACGTCGCGCAGGACGTCGCCGATCTCGTGGCGGAGGAGGGGCATGCTGCGCTCCTTGATGTCGGGGGCGGCCGCGCGGGGACGGGGCTGGTCATCGACCCAGCGCGTGATTCCGTGGGAATGGACGGGATGTCGCATCATGTCTATCGCCTGCTCCTGGACTTTTCCTGAAGGGCGCCGGGCCGCGGGCCTGATCCCGCCGGGGCACTCTTCTTGACTCGTTACATTCAACGTCGGGCGGGGTCGCGTTCATTCCCGAGACATGGTCTCCTCCGCCGTCGGGCCCTCGGCGGCCCCGTCGCCCTCGTGCCGCTCCGAGCGCCGATGTCGTTCCCGCAGGGAGTACGTGGCGTTCCGGATGCGGTCGGAGTCGTCCAGGCTCGAGCCGACGGCCCCGGCCATCGTGCCCATCGACGCCGCGAGCCACACGAGCCGCACGTAGTCGCGCACGCCGCCGGGCTGGTCGAGCTCCTCCTCCAGATACTCCACGGGGATGATCATGAGCGCGACCAGCAGCAGCGTGACGAAGAGCAGCACGTAGACGACGGTGCAGGCCAGACCGACGGTGAGCACGGTGGAGAGGTTGTCCAGCCGCGAGCTGTGCCGGTGGGTCGCACCGTGCGTCCACAGGCCGTTCGTGGTGACCAGCCACGCCACCAGCAGCACCACGGACAGCACGCTGACCGCCGCGAGCCGCACCGGGGACATCACGCTGGAGAGCACCCAGATGGAGCCGAAGAACACGCCGTAGGCACCGGCCGCGCTGGCCGAGGCGATCGTGAACGTCATGTCCCGCGGCATGAGCAGCGGCCGGTTGGCCATCACCATCCCGGCCAGCAGACGCAGCGTGCCCGTCCAGCCCTTCACGTACACCGTGGACGTGCGCCGGGACCCGCCGCCCATCCGGGTGGTCGTGGTCACGTCCGCGTCGACGTCGACCAGGGGGGCGATGCCCCGCAGTGCGGCCGTGTCGGGCTCGGGGGGCTCGTCCGTCGGGGACGGGCCGTCGTCCTCCTCCACCTCGCCGGACTCGTCGGAGGACTGCACGTCCAGCTCCCCGTCCGGCGGGTCCACGTGGGGGGCGGTGTCGATGTGCTCGACGATCCGCAGCACCGTCTCCCGCAGCCGGCGGGCCGGGGTGATGACCCCCAGCGCCGGGACGCACACGACGCCGACCCGCAGCTGCGGCACGACGTCCGCCACCACGCCGCGCCGGTCGTCGAACCGGGGCAGGTCGACGACGGCGACCACCGTGTCCCATCCCTGCCCGTCTGCGAGGGAGCGGACCGGCTCCTCCAGGACCATGCCCCCGGTCGCACCGACCGGCAGCGACTCCTGCCGCGTCTCGACCCGCCAGCCGCCGGGCTGCGGCAGGCGTTCGTCGAGCCGGTCCTCGACGTCCCCGGCGATGCGGCGCACGAGAGCCCACGGGGTGCCCGGGTCGGCCACGAGGCCGATGACGCGGGGGCCCGGGGCGTCGTCGCCGTCCTGCGGTGCATGCTCGGGCGGGGTGGGAGGCGATGCGGTCTCCATCGCGCCGAACCTACGCGGCGGGGCGGGCCGGCACCAGGGACGGGGCGCCGAGGCGGGTCGGTCGGCGCCCCCATGCAGCCTCAGTGGCCGGGGCCGGCGAGCAGGTGCGTCAGGGCCTGCAGCGCCGCGGCGACGGTGGCCTCCCGGATCGCGGCCCGGTCGCCGTCGAGCCGGAGGAGGATCGCGGTGGCCGCGCCGTCGCGCTCGCCGCCGAGCACGTCCAACGCGTTCGCGTCCGCGTCGGGCACGGCCAGGCCGAGCCACACGGTGCCCACCGGCCGGCCCTGGTGGGGCTCGGGCCCGGCGACGCCCGTGGTGGCCACGCCGACGTCGGCGCCCAGGGCCGCCCGGGCGCCGAGGGCCATCCGTCGGGCCACGTCCGCGTCCACCGCCCCGACCCGCGTGAGCAGGTCCTCGGGCACACCCAGCAGGCCGGTCTTCACGGCGTTCTGGTAGGCCACCACGCCACCGTGCAGCACGGCCGACGCCCCGGGGACGTCGGCCAGGCGCGCGGCCAGCAGGCCGGCGGTGAGGGACTCCCCCGTCGCCACCGTGCGGCCCGCGTGCGCGAGCGCGTGCACCACGTCCTGGGCGCCTGCCATGGTCATCGCCTCAGGCCCCCCGCTGGGCGGCGAGGGCGTCCCGCCGCAGGACCCACGCGTCCTTGACGTACTCCAGGCCGGTCAGCACCGTCAGCACGGTGGCGGCCCCGATGACCACCCAGCCGGCCCACGGCCACCAGCCGCCCACGACCGGGGCCAAGGGCAGGAGCAGCAGGCCGATGCCCACGGTCTGCAGCACGGTCTTGAGCTTGCCGCCGCGGCCGGCCGGCATCACGCCGTAGCGGATCACCACGAAGCGCATCAGGGTGATGCCCCATTCGCGCACCAGGATCACGATGGTCACCCACCACCACAGCTCCCCCAGCAGGGAGAACAGCACGAGGGCCGTGCCCGTGAGCAGCTTGTCCGCGATGGGGTCCGCGATCTTGCCGAAGTCGGTGATCAACCCGCGGGCGCGGGCGATGTCCCCGTCGAGCTTGTCGGTGTACATGGCCGCCGCGAACAGCGCCAGCGCGAGCCACCGGGCGACGAGCGAGTCACCGCCCCACGGCCCGCCGACCCACAGCGCCCAGGCGAAGAAGGGCACCATCAGGATGCGCACCGAGGTCAGGATGTTCGGCAGGTTCCAGGCGGACACGCGCTGCGCCCCGCCCGCCGCGCTCATCTGCCCGTCAGCTGCCACGCGTCCTCCGATCCCTCATCATCGTCCTCGTCGTTCCAGTCCACGGCGGCCGGGCGCGAGTCCAGGTCCTCCTGCACCAGGTCGCGCGGAGCGGCCGACGCCGAGGCGTCGCCGTCGCCGGTTCCGGCCGAGGCGTCGCCGTCGCCGGAGGTGGCCGAGGGCGGGGTGTCTCCGGAGATGGTGGCGAGCACGTCCGCGAGGTCGTCGGGCTTGACCAGCACGTCGCGGGCCTTGGAGCCCTCGGAGGGGCCCACGACGCCGCGGGACTCCATGAGGTCCATGAGGCGGCCGGCCTTCGCGAAGCCCACCCGCAGCTTGCGCTGCAGCATGGACGTGGAGCCGAACTGCGTGGTGACCACGAGTTCGACGGCCTGCAGGAGCAGGTCCAGGTCGTCGCCGATGTCCTCGTCGATGACCTTCTCGGTCTTCTCGGGGATCACGTCCGCGCGGTACTGGACCTGCATCTGCGACTTCACGTGCTCCACGACGGCGTGGATCTCGGACTCGTTGACCCACGCCCCCTGCACGCGCATGGGCTTGGACTTGCCCATCGGCAGGAACAGGGCGTCGCCCTGGCCGAGCAGCTTCTCCGCGCCGGGCTGGTCCAGGACCACGCGGGAGTCCGTGACCGACGACGTCGCGAACGCCATGCGCGAGGGCACGTTGGCCTTGATCAGGCCCGTGACCACGTCCACGGACGGCCGCTGCGTGGCGAGCACGAGGTGGATGCCGGCCGCACGGGCCAGCTGGGTGATGCGCACGATCGCGTCCTCGACGTCGCGCGGGGCGACCATCATCAGGTCCGCGAGCTCATCCACGATGACCAGCAGGTACGGGTACGGGCGCAGCACGCGCTTGGAGTCCGGCGGCAGCTTCACCTGGCCGGCCCGGACGGCCTTGTTGAAGTCGTCCACGTGCTTGTAGCCGAACGCCGCGAGGTCGTCGTAGCGGGTGTCCATCTCCTTGACGACCCACTGCAGCGCCTCGGCCGCCTTCTTCGGGCTCGTGATGATCGGGGTGACCAGGTGGGGCACGCCCTCGTACGCGGTGAGCTCGACGCGCTTGGGGTCCACCATCACCATGCGCACCTCGTCCGGGGTGGAGCGCATGAGGATCGAGGTGATCATCGAATTCACGAACGAGGACTTGCCGGCGCCGGTGGCGCCCGCCACGAGCATGTGGGGCATCTTCGCGAGGTTGGCCACCACGTAGCCGCCCTCCACGTCCTTGCCGACGCCCATCACCATCGGGTGGTCGGTGCGCTGGGCGGCCTGCGAGCGCAGGACGTCGCCGAGGGCCACGACCTCCTTGTCCGTGTTGGGGATCTCGATGCCGATCGCGCGCTTGCCCGGGATGGGGCTGAGGATCCGCACGTCCGAGGAGGCCACCGCGTACGCGATGTTCTTCTCCAGCGCCGTCACCTTCTCCACCTTGGTGCCGGGGGCGACCTCGACCTCGTAGCGCGTCACCGTCGGCCCGCGGGAGAACCCGGTGACCTGGGCGTCCACCTTGAACTCGGTGAACGTGGTGGTCAGCGCGGCGACGACCCGGTCGTTGGCCTCGGAGCGCTCCTTCGGCTGGGGCCCGGCCGGGAGCAGGGCCGACTGCGGCAGCGTGTAGGACACGTCCCCGCCCAGCTCGGACTGGGTGCCGCGGGCCGGCTCGGCGGTCACCGGCGGCACCGGCGCGGGGGTGCTGGCGGGCACGGCGGAGGACGACGACGGTGCGGCGGCCCCGGAGCCCTGACGTGGGGCGTCGTCCAGGGCGAACGGGGTGTCCTCCCCCGCGTCCTCCTCCGGGGCTGCGGCGGCCGGGGCGGCGGCCTCGCGCTGGGCGCGGGCGTGCTCGCGGACCTGCTCGAGGGCACGGTCCGCGGCCGTGGGCCGGCGCACTCCGGCGGGCGGCTGCGGCTCGGCGTCCGCGTCCTCGGGCGCGTCGTCCTCGTCCACCCACGGGTCGAAGTCGTCCGAGGCGTCCCGGCCCGCGTCCCGCGCGTCCGCGGCGGCCTGCTCGGAGTCGAACACGCCCTGCTCCCCGCGAGCGGCTCGCCGGGGGGCGGGCCGGGGCAGGACCTGTCTCTTATACAAATCTCCGAGCCCACGAGACGGAGCTACATCCCGTATGCCGTCTGC
>NZ_JABFBA010000009.1:230322-267376 GCF_017168445.1 Micrococcus sp. KRD026
CCACGGCCGGCGGCGCCCACCGCCCCGTGATCCAGGCGGGCGCCTCCGGCAGCCACCTGGCCGCCGTCGAGCTGACCGTGGGCGCCGACGGCGAGGTCACCGGGCTCACCCCGCGCCTGCTGGCCCGTGAGCCAGTCGTAGCCGCCCGCGATCCGCTGCGGGATCGAGCCGACGGGCGTCGCGGTGAGCACGAGCACCGAGAAGAAGGCCAGCAGGATCATGAGGACCCAGACGGGCACGGGTGTCAGCAGGGAGGCCAGCGGCGCCGTCGCGAGGTAGCCGACCATGCCCCCGGCGCCGAGCATGTCCTCGAAGGCGTCGGCGGCCGAGGGCACGCCGCCCACGAGGTGGGCGATGCCGGAGCCCGCGACCGTGGCCATGAGCAGGCCGATGATGATGCGCCCGTTGGCGCGATGGTCCGTGGCGTGGCGGAAGCAGCGCACGGCCACGACGAGCAGGGCGATCGGCACCAGGAGGGCGAACCACCCGACGGTGCCGCCCACCACCCCGTGCACCACGCGGCCGACGGCGGTGCCGCGCAGGCCCCACCACTCCACGGCCGCGATCAGCGCGGCGAGCAGCAGCAGGACCAGGCCGGTGCCGTCACGGCGTTCCTCGCGGTCGATGCGCACGTCCGGGCCGAGCTTGCGGAAGCCGGCGCCGACCGGCGTGGCCAGCCCCATCCACAGGGTGTGCAGGGCGCGCAGGGGCGCGGCGGGCCGGTCGGCCTCGGGGACGGTCGCGGTCGACCCCTTCCGTCCGGAGCCTCGGCGTCCGGCGGAGCCGGAGCGGGACGTGGCGGAGGAGGACGACGAACGCGTGGGGGAAGTACGGGTCGCCATGCCCACCAAACTACCGCGAACCGCGGACACGGCAGGCATGGCGACCCGGAGGGGTCAGGCCTCCAGGACCACCGGGATGATCATCGGGCGGCGGCGCAGCTTGCGGTTGACCCACGTGCCGACGGTCCGGCGGACCACCTGCTGGAGCTGGTGGGCGGTGTGGTCCTTGCTGGACTGCACGGCCTCCTCGAGCGCCCGGACGATCTTCGGCTTGATCTCCTCGAACACCTTCTCGTCCTCGGCGACGCCGCGGGCGTGGACGTCCGGGCCGGACACGATCGCGCCGGTCTGCCGGTTGACCACGGTGATGATCGAGAGGAAGCCCTCCTCGCCCAGGACACGGCGGTCCTTGAGGTCCGAGTCGGAGATCTCGCCCACGGAGGAGCCGTCCACGTACACGTAGCCGCACTCCACCTCGCCGACGACCTTCACGAGACCGTCGGTCATGTCCACCACGGTGCCGTTGCCGGCCAGGATGACGTTCTCGGCCGGCACGCCGGTCTTCTCCGCGATCCGGCCGTTGGCGATCAGGTGGCGGGTCTCGCCGTGCACCGGCATCACGAACTCGGGCTCGACGATGTTGTAGCAGTACAGCAGCTCGCCCTCGGAGGCGTGGCCGGAGACGTGCACCTTGGCCATGCCCTTGTGCACCACGGTCGCGCCGAGCTTCATGAGCCCGTTGATCACGCGGAACACGGAGTTCTCGTTGCCCGGGATCAGCGAGGAGGCCAGCACGACGAGGTCGCCCTCCTCCAGCTGCACCTGGTGGTCGCCGTTGGCCATCCGGGACAGGGCCGCCATCGGCTCGCCCTGGGAGCCGGTGACCATCAGCACGATCTCGTCGTCGCGGTACTTGTCCACCTTGCGGATGTCCACGAGGATCCCGTTCGGCACGTTGAGGTAGCCGAGCTTCGCCGCGATGGTCATGTTGCGGATCATGGAGCGCCCGCCGAAGGCCACCTTGCGACCGTGCTTGTGGGCGGCGTCGAGGACCTGCTGCACGCGGTGCACGTGGGAGGAGAACGAGGCCACCACGATGCGGCGCTTCGCCGTGGCGAAGTAGCGCTCGAGGGTGGGGCCGATCTCCGCCTCCGTGGTGGTGAACCCCGGGACCTCGGCGTTCGTGGAGTCGGTCATGAACAGGTCCACGCCCTCCTCGCCGAGACGGGCGAAGGCGCGCAGGTCCGTGATGCGGCCGTCGAGCGGCAGCTGGTCCATCTTGAAGTCGCCGGTGTGCAGGATGGTGCCGGCGTCCGTGTGGATGGCGACGGCGAGCGCGTCCGGGATCGAGTGGTTCACGGCCACGAACTCGCACTCGAACGGGCCGAACTCGACGATGTCGTCTTCCTTGACCACGCGGGTGCGCGGCTTGATCCGGTGCTCCTCGAGCTTGGCCTCGATCAGGGCGAGCGTCAGCTTGGAGCCGATCACGGGGATGTCGTCGCGCAGGCGCAACAGGTACGGCACGGCGCCGATGTGGTCCTCGTGGCCGTGGGTCAGGACGATGCCGACGACGTCGTCCACGCGGTCCCGGATGTAGTCGAAGTCCGGCAGGATCAGGTCGACGCCGGGCTGGTGCTCCTCGGGGAAGAGGACGCCGCAGTCGACGATGAGGATCTTGCCGTCGATCTCGAAGGTGACCATGTTGCGGCCGACCTCCTCGAGGCCGCCCAGCTGGACGATGCGGCAGGTGCCCCGCTTGAGCTTGGGCGGGGTGGACAGGCGGGTGCCTGCGGTCATGGAACGGGTCCCTTCTAGAAGGTGATGCCGGCCTCCGCGAGGTCGGCTCGGATGACGGAGAGCTCGTCCCGCGTGGCCTGGACGAGGGGCAGCCGCACGGCTGCGGACGGGATGACGCCCTGGGCGGCGAGGACGGCCTTCGCGGCCACCGCGCCCTGGACATGGGTCATGATGCCGCGCTGGACGGGGTCCAGCGCGAAGTGGTGATCACGGGCACCGGCCAGGTCGCCTGCGTGGACGGCGTCCACGAGCTGGCGGTACAGCTCGGGGGCCGCGTGCGCGGCCACCGAGACGACCCCCACGGCGCCGAGCGCCATGAGCGGCAGGGTCGCGCCGTCGTCGCCGGAGTAGAGGTCGAGGTCCGTGTGCGCCAGGACGGTCGTGGTGGACTGCAGGTCCCCCTTCGCGTCCTTGAGCGCACGGATGTTGGGATGCTGCGCGAGCGCGATCAGCGTCTCGGGCTCGATCGGCATCACGGAGCGGCCCGGGATGTCGTAGAGCATGATCGGCAGGTCCACGCCGTCGGCCACGGTCTCGAAGTGCGCGCGGATGCCGGCCTGGTTGGGCTTGTTGTAGTACGGGGTGACGAGCAGCAGCCCGTCCACGCCCGTCTCGGCCGCGCGGCGGGACAGCTCGAGGGTGTGCGCCGTGTCGTTGGTGCCGGTGCCGGCCACGACCCTGGCGCGGTCCCCCACGGCCTCGACGACGGTGCGGAACATCGCCACGTTCTCGTCGTCCGTGAGCGTGGAGGTCTCGCCGGTGGTGCCGGTGACCACGAGGCCGTCGGCCCCGCGGTCCACCAGGTGCTCGGCCAGCGCGGCGGCCGCCTCGAGGTCCACGGCGCCCTCGTCCGTCATGGGGGTGACCATGGCGGGCACGACCGTGCCGAAGAGCAGCTCGGAGGGGATGACGGCGGAACGGACGGCACTCATGGGCCCCACCCTACCTGCGAGACTGGGGGCCCGCGCCGTCCGTGGCCCCTCCGCGACGCGCGGCGACCCGAGAGGAGCCCGCCCTGCTCGGCATGATCACCGTCCACGTCCTCGACCCGGTGACGGCGGACGGGGCGCCGCACCCGGCGTTCCTGTGGTTCGCCGGACGCGCCTCGGTGCTGTTCGTCCTGCTGGCCGGAGTCGGGCTGGCCCTGTCCACGGGGGGCGCGACGCCGGCCACGGGGGTCCGGCGCGCGGCGCTGCGCCGCCGGATCGCCCGACGGGCGGGCCTGCTGTTCGTGCTCGGGCTCGCGTGCGGGACGCTCGGCGTCCCCGTGGCCGTCATCCTGTGCCACTACGCCCTGCTCTTCCTGCTCGCGCTGCCCCTGCTGGGCCTGCGCGCCCGCGCCCTGGGCCTGATCGCGGGGGCGTGGCTCGTGCTCGGGCCGGTGCTGGTGTTCGCGGTGGTCGCGGCCGCGCAGGCCGCCGTGGGGCGTCAGGAGTTCTTCGTGGGCGGGCGGCTCTGGCTCTCCCCCGGCCCCGCGGACCTGCTGCGTCCCGGGCTGCTGCTGGCCGATCTCACGGTCACGGGCTACTACCCCGTCCTGTCCTGGGGCGCGTTCCTCGTGCTGGGGCTGGCCCTGGGGCGGCTGCCGCTGGACCGTCGCCGCGTGGCCGCCGGGATCCTCGGCGGCGGGGCCACGGCGTGGGCGGCGGCCGGCGTCGTCGGTGCGGCGGTGCTGCGGGCCCCGGGCACGGTCGGGCGGGTCGCCGCGGCGATCGGCACGGACCCGGTCGAGACGGCGCTCACGCTGCGCACGGGCGAGCCGCGGCTCGCGCTGCTGATCCCGGATCCGCTGTGGCTCGCCCTGCCGACCCCGCACTCCGGGTCCGTGGTGGCCGCCGTGCTTGCGGCGGGCTGGGCCTGCGCCGTGCTGGGCGCCTGCCTGCTGGCCCGGCCGCTGGTCGGGCACGCCGCGCTGCGCCCGCTCGTGGGTGCGGGGCGCATCCCGCTCACGCTCTACGTGGGGCACCTCGTGGTGCTCGCGCTCGTGGACGCGACCGGACTCGATCCGGCCGACGGGGCGCTGCTCACCGCCCTCGTCGTGCTGAGCCTCGCGGCCGGGCTGGCCGCCGAGCTCAGCGGCCGACGGGGTCCGCTCGAAGCCGTGATGGCCCGGCTCTCCCGGACGGGTGGGGAACGGGCCGTCGGAGGGCGCTGAGCGACGCGTGGGCCGCGTCAGCCGGCGCGGTGCAGGCGGACGGCCTCCCGGGCCGCCTCGCGGGCGCGGCGGCGGTCGCCCGAGGCGTCGTAGGCCAGGGCGAGGCGGTAGCGGGCGCGCCAGTCGCGCGGTGCGGCCTCGGCCTCCACGCGGTACAGCTCGAACTGGGCGTCGGCGGCCTCCCGGTCGATCCGGCCGCCGGGCGAGCGCGGCAGGTCGTCCTCCGGCAGCCCGCCCTCGGCCTCGAGCTGGTCGGCCAGGCGTTCGGTCTGGCGCCCGAACCACACCTCGCGGGCCAGGACGGCCACGGTCACCAGCACCACGAGGATGACGCCCGCGCCGATCGCCTTGGCCAGTGGCTGCGGGGCGCGCACCAGCGCGACGGACGCGTTGAGGGCGAACCCGGCGAACAGCAGCACGAGCAGGCACACGAAGCCGACCCACACCTTGCTCATCACGGTCGAGCGGCGGGCACGGACGGCGGGCGCGGGCGGGCCCACGGCGCCGTCGTCGGGGGTGCGGGAGGGCTCAGCCAAGGTCCAGGTATCCGTCCAGTCCATAGGTCAGACCCGGGCGGGAGGCCACGGTCCGCAGGCCGAGGACGACGCCGGGCATGTAGGCCCCGCGGTCGAACGCGTCGTGCCGGACCACGAGCTGCTCGCCCGGCCCGCCCAGCAGCACCTCCTGGTGCGCCTCCAGGCCGCGCAGGCGCACCGCGTGCACGTGCACGCCGTGGACGACGGCGCCGCGCGCGCCGTCCGGGTCGTGCTCGGTGGCGTCCGGGGAGACGGGCACGCCGGCCGCGTCCCGGGCCGCGCCGATGAGCTCGGCGGTCCGCACGGCCGTGCCCGACGGGGCATCCACCTTGTCCGGGTGGTGCAGCTCGACGAGCTCGACGGACTCGAAGTACCGCGCCGCCTGCGCGGCGAACGCCGAGGCCAGCACCGAGCCGACCGAGAAGTTCGGGGCGATCAGCACGCCCACCCCCGGGTGCTCAGCCAGCTGCGCCTCGAGGCGCTCGCGGCGCTCGGGCACCCAGCCCGACGTGCCGACGACCGTGTGCAGCCCGTGCTCCACGGCGAAGGCCACGTTCTCGGGCGAGGCGTCCGGGACCGTGAGGTCCAGGACGTGGGTGGCGCCGGCGTCGAGCACCGCGTCCAGGCGGTCCTGCGAGCCGAGCTCGGCCACGAGCTCCAGCCCCTCGGCCGCTCGCACCGCGGGCACCGCGTGGCGGCCCATGCGGCCACGGGCGCCCAGGATCGCGACGCGCGGGACGTCGTCGGGAGCGGACACGGCGGAGGGGGTGCGGGTCTCGGTCATGGCCTCCAGCCTACGCGGCCCGCCCCGGCGGCCGTGGCCGAGGTCAGGCCGGGGCGACGACGACGCGCGCCCGGTCCCCCGCGGCCAGGCGCGCGGCCACGGCCCGGACCTGGCCGGCGTCGACCTCGCGGACCCGGGCGAGGGAGGCCGCCAGGTCCACGTACTCCCCCGTGACCAGCTCGGCCCGTCCCAGCCGGGACATGCGGGCGCCCGTGGACTCCATGCCCAGCACGGTGCCGCCGCAGATCTGCCCGTGGGCGCGCGCGAGCTCCTCCCCGGTGACGTCGGCCTCGGCCATCCGGTCCAGCTCGGCCTCCATCAGCGCGGCCACCTCGTCCACCCGGTCCGGCTGGCAGCCCGCGTACAGGCCCCAGTAGCCGGCGTCGGAGTACCCGGCGGAGAACGAGTAGGTGTTGTAGGCCAGGCCGCGGCGCTCGCGGATCTCCTGGAACAGCCGCGAGGACATGCCCCCGCCCAGGACGGACTGCATGACGCCCAGGGCGAAGCGGTCCGGGTCCGTGGTGGACAGCGAGCGGCCGCCGACGAGGACGTTGGCCTGCTCGACCGCCTTGGTGACGGTGTGCGTGCCGGTCCGCACCCGCGAGGCCGCGGCCCCGGCGGTGTCCACGGCACGACGCGGGGCGGGCAGGGCCCCCTGGGTGAGCTCCCAGCCCGAGGCGCGCAGGGCGGCGAGGACGAGGCGGCAGACCTCGTCGTGGTCGAGGTGGCCGGCGGCGGTGACGACGAGCTCGTCCGGGCGGTACCAGTGCGTGTAGTGCCCCACCACATGGTCGCGGGTGACGGCCCGGATCGTCTCGGGCGTGCCGCCGATCGGCCGGCCGAGGGGGTGGCCGTCCAGCATGACCTCGGCGAGCTTCTCGTGGGCCACGTCCACGGGGTCGTCCGCGTCCATGGCGAGCTCCTCGAGGATCACGCCGCGCTCGGTCTCGAGCTCGTCCGGGTCGATCAGGGAGGAGGTGAGCATGTCCGTGAGGACCTCCACGGCCATCGGCAGGTCCTCGTCCAGCACGCGGGCGTGGTAGACGGTGGACTCCTTGGCCGTGCCGGCGTTGGACTCCCCGCCCACGCGGTCGAAGGCGGCCGCGATGTCCATCGCGGTGCGCGTGGGAGTGCCCTTGAAGAGCAGGTGCTCGAGGAAGTGCGTGGCGCCGTAGCCCTCGGGCGACTCGTCACGGGACCCGACGGCCACCCAGTAGCCGATGGTCACCGAGCGCTGGTCCGGCATGGCCTCGGTGAGCACGCGGACGCCGCCGGGCAGCACGGAGCGGCGCACCACGGAACCGTTGCCCTCGTCCGCCAGCACGCCGTCGAAGTCCAGGGGGATCTCACGGTGAACACTCATGACGGCCATTCTCGCCCATGCGCGACGACGGCGCCGCACCACTCGCGGGGAGGGTGCGGCGCCGTCGTGGTCACCGGGCCGGGCGGGGCGGATCAGGCCTCGATCTGCGAGGACTCGATCGCGTCCGCGGTCTCGGCCAGGGCGTCGGACTCCGCCACCACCGGGGAGAGGGACAGCTTGCCGCGGTCGTCGATCTTGGTGATCTCGACCTGGACCTTCTGGCCCACGCCGAGCACGTCCTCGACGTCGTCCACGCGCTTGCCCTCGTTGAGCTTTCGCAGCTCGGAGATGTGCAACAGGCCGTCCTTGCCCGGGGTGAGCGAGACGAACCCGCCGAACGTGGTCAGCTTCACCACGGTGCCGAGGTAGCGCTCACCGACCTCGGGGACCTGCGGGTTGGCGATCGCGTTCACCGCGGAGCGCGCGGCCTCGGCCGAGGCGCCGTCGGTGGCGCCGATCAGCACGGTGCCGTCGTCCTCGATGGTGATGTCCGCGCCCGTGTCGTCCTGGATCTGGTTGATCATGGCGCCCTTGGGGCCGATGACCGCGCCGATCTTGTCCACCGGGATGCGCACGGAGATGATCCGCGGGGCGGTGGGGGCCATCTCGTCCGGGGCGTCGATGGCGGCGTTCAGCACGGACAGGATGTGCAGGCGCGCCTCGCGGGCCTGCGTCAGGGCGGCGGCCAGCACGGAGGCCGGGATGCCGTCCAGCTTGGTGTCCAGCTGGATCGCGGTGACGAACTCCGCGGTGCCGGCCACCTTGAAGTCCATGTCGCCGAACGCGTCCTCGGCGCCGAGGATGTCGGTCAGGGCCGCGTACTGGGTCTGGCCGTCCACCTCGGCGGAGACCAGGCCCATGGCGATGCCGGCCACGGGCGCACGCAGCGGCACGCCCGCGTTCAGCAGGGACAGGGTGGAGGCGCAGACGGAGCCCATCGACGTCGAGCCGTTGGAGCCGAGGGCCTCGGAGACCTGGCGGATCGCGTAGGGGAACTCCTCGCGGGCCGGCAGCACGGGCACGAGGGCGCGCTCGGCGAGGGCGCCGTGGCCGATCTCGCGGCGCTTCGGGGAGCCCACGCGGCCGGTCTCGCCGGTGGAGTACGGCGGGAAGTTGTAGTGGTGCATGTACCGCTTGGCCGTCTCCGGCGCCAACGAGTCGATCTGCTGCTCCATCTTGAGCATGTTCAGCGTGGTGACGCCCATGATCTGGGTCTCGCCGCGCTCGAAGATGGCGGAGCCGTGCACGCGGGGCAGGACCTCCACCTCCGCGGTCAGCTTGCGGATGTCCGTCAGGCCGCGGCCGTCGATGCGCACCTGGTCGGTGAGGATGCGGCGGCGCACGATCTGCTTGGTGAGGGAGCCGTAGGCCTTGGCGATCTCGCCCTTGCGCTCGGCGAAGTCCTTGCCCTCGCCGGCGAGCTCCTCGAGCACCTCGAGCAGGTAGGCGTCCGAGGCCGACTCGCGCTCCTGCTTGTCGCCGATGGAGAAGATCTCGGTCAGGCGGTCCGTGGCGAGCTTCTCGACGGCGGCGTAGGCGTCGTCCTGGTAGTCCTGGAACACGGGGACGTCCACCGGGTCCTTGCCGGCGCGCTTGACCAGGTCGGCCTGGGCCTCGCACAGGGCGCGGATGAAGGGCTTGGCGGCCTCGAGGCCCTCGGCCACGATCTCCTCGGTGGGCGCCTGCGCGCCGCGCTCCTTGACCAGGGTCCAGGAGTCCGGGGTCGCCTCGGCCTCGACCATCATGATGGCGACGTCGTCGCCCACCACACGGCCGGCCACGGCCATGTTGAACACGGCGCCCTCGAGCTGGGAGTGCTTCGGGAACGCGACCCACTGGCGCGTGCCGGAGCCGTCGTCCATGAGGGCCATGCGCACGCCGCCGATGGGACCGGAGAACGGCAGGCCGGACAGCTGCGTGGACAGGGAGGCGGCGTTGATGGCCACCGTGTCGTAGATCTCGTCCGGGGCGATCGAGGTGACGGTCACGACGACCTGGACCTCGTTGCGGATGCCCTTGACGAACGCCGGGCGCAGCGGGCGGTCGATCAGGCGGCAGGTGAGGATCGCGTCCGTGGACGGGCGGCCCTCGCGGCGGAAGAACGAGCCGGGGATGCGGCCCGCGGCGTACATGCGCTCCTCGACGTCCACGGTCAGCGGGAAGAAGTCGAAGCCCTCGCGGGGCGACTTGCCGACGGTGGTGGCGGACAGCATCGACGTCTCCTCGTCGATGTAGACCATGGCGGCGCCGGCGGCCTGCTGGGCGAGGCGCCCGGTCTCGAAGCGGACGGTGCGCTTGCCGTACGAGCCGTTGTCGATGACGGCCTCGGCGAAGGTGATCTCAGGACCCTCCATGAGGGCCTCCTTTCAGGTGGACGGCGCCGCAGGCGTCCCTGTCCCCCTGGTCTTCGATCGAGGCCCTCGGCGTCCCGCCGTGCGGCGGGGTCCGGGAGCCACTGTCGAGGACCGCGGGCGATGGGCGCGGAACCGTCGGGTGTGTCGATGATGCGGGGATGCGCGCCATGGCGCGCCGGAGTGCCGCAGGCTGCGGCGGTCTCCCCCCGGGACACACTACGTGCGTCCGGGGGCAGACGAAAGGCGGCGCCGGCGCTCGCGGGTCCCCGCGGGCTCCGGCGCCGCCTCCTCAGGTCACTTGCGCAGGCCGAGGCGCTCGATCAGCGCACGGTAGCGCTCGATGTCGACCTTCTGCAGGTAGCCGAGCATGCGACGACGGCGACCCACCAGGGCCATCAGGCCGCGACGGGTGTGGTGGTCGTGCTTGTGCTCCTTGAGGTGCTCGGTCAGGTCCTTGATGCGGCGGGACAGGACCGCGATCTGCACCTCGGGGGAACCGGTGTCGCCCTCGTGGGTGGCGTACTCCTTGATGATCTGCTGCTTGACAGCGGGATCCAGGGCCATGGTGGGCCTCCTTCACTTCGGTACCGCGAACACGGGCCGCGCCCCGCCGGGGCGGACGACGCGGGGCCCACCCCACCGCGGACTGCAGGGAGGCCGAGGGTCGAGTCTACCGCATCGCCTACCCTGGCCCGGTGAGCACCCCACCGGTCCCCCACTCCCCTCCGGCCGCCCGCGCCGCCCCTGGATCTGCCGCTGATCGGCCACGGCTACCCCGCGCTGCTGCGCACGCCGCGGGCCCGATGGTGGAACCCGCTCGCGTCCTTCGGCCTCGTGCTGGCCGGCCTGGTGGGCCTCCTCGTGCTGGGGGGCGTGCTGGGCGCTCTCGCCCTGATCGCCACGTCCGGGCCCGCGCTGCTCGGCGCGGCCGACCCGACGGACGTGACCGACCTCGACCTGTACTCCGCGCCCATGGTGCTGCTGAACAACCTCCTGCTCGCCGCGCTGATCGGGGTCGCGCTGCTGGCCGTGGCGCTGGGCCACCCCGTCGCCGCCCGCTTCGTCCACTCGGTCGAGGGCCGCGTGCGCTGGCGCTGGCTGGCGCGCTGCGTCGTCGTGCTGACGCCGCTGTTCCTCGCCTACGTGCTGGGCGCGTGGGCCCTCGACGGCGCCCCCACGGCCCCGCGCGCGCAGGACTGGGTCTGGCTGCTCGTCATGGCGTTCGTGCTCACCCCGTTCCAGGCCGCGGGCGAGGAGTACCTGTTCCGCGGGTGGCTGCTGCTGGCCGTCGGCACGTGGATCCGCCGGCCGGTCGTGGCCGCCGCGGTCACCGCGGTGCTCTCGGCGGCGACCTTCTCGCTCGCCCACGGCTCGCTCGACCCGTGGATCCTGCTGGACCTCGCCGCGTTCGCCGTCGCCGCCGTCCTGCTCACGTGGCGCACGGGCGGGCTCGAGGCCGCCGTCGCCCTCCACGTGGTCAACAACGTGGTGATCATCGCCGTCGGCACGCTCGTGGGCACCGTCGAGGACAGCTACGTGGGCGCGGAGACCGCCGGCTCCCCGGCGGCCACGCTGCTCTCGGTGGCGGTGGTCGCGGTGGCCACGGCGCTGCTGCTCTGGCAGGCGCGGCGGGCCGGGATCGCCCGGACGGTCCCGGTCACCGTGGGCGCCCGCCCCTGACCGGCGCCGCCCACCAGGCCACCGTCACGTAGGGCACCTGCAGGACCGCGTCCGCCGCATGGCCCAGGTGCTCGTGCAGGTACCAGTCGAGGTTGGCCGTCATCCGGGACCGGATCCGCTCGTCCGCGCGTAGCCAGTACGAGCGCGAGGCCATGAGCCCGTGCAGCCCCGCCGCGGTCATGGGCTGCGTCCACGCCCAGCGCGCGTGCTCCTCCGCCCCGAACGGGGCGGCGAACCGGCGCTGCTCCGGCCGGGCGGCGTGCACGTCCCCGGCGTGCATGATCCGGGTGAGACGGTGCACCCACGGCACCGCCGTGTCGAGCTGGTTCCACACCGCGGCCAGGCGCCCGCCCGGGCGCAGCACCCGTGCGGCCTCCGCGCTCGCCGCGGCCGGGTCCATCCAGTGCCATGCCTGGGCCGCCACCACGACGTCGGCGCTCGCCGCCGGCAGGCCCGTGGCCTCGCCCGTGCCCGGCACGGCGCGCACCCGCCCGCCCGTGCCGGCCGCGACCTCGCGTTCCAGGACGGCGCGCATCGACGCCGACGGCTCGAGGGCCGTCACCGTCCGCACCCGGTCCGCCGGGCGGGCCGCGAGCAGCCGGGTGAACAGTCCCGTCCCGGCCCCGAGCTCCACCACGTCCGCGCCGTCGGCGGTGCCCGCCAGGACGCGGTCCACCGCGGCGGCCGGGTAGGAGGGGCGGACGGCGTCGTAGTGCTCCCCGCCGGTCTCGAAGGGGTTGGGCCCGGCCCGACGGGCCCGGGCCGGGCGCCCCGGCAGGTTCGGCACAGCGGGGGGAGCGCCCGGCTCCGGGGCGCTCACCGGTCGGAGGGGGTCGTGGCCAGGATCGCCCGGGCCTCGTCCACGTCCTGCGTGATCTGCGCCACGAGCTTCTCGACGCCCTCGTAGGCGACCATCCCGCGCAGCCGGGCCACGAACTCCACCTCGATGTGCTGGCCGTACAGGTCGAAGTCCTCCACCCGCTCGTCGTGGCGGTCGATCACGTGTGCCTCCACCACGCGGGAGACGTCCTCGAACGTGGGGTTCGAGCCGATGGAGATCGCGGCCGGCCACACCCCGCCGTGCGCGTCGTGCACCCAGCCGGCGTAGACGCCGTCGGCCGGGATCATGCCCTGCACATCCGTCTCGAGGTTCGCCGTGGGGAAGCCGAGCTCGCGGCCGCGCGCGAACCCGTGCACCACCTCGCCGGCGAGCACGTGGTGCCGGCCGAGCACGGCCGCGGCCTGGGCGACGTCGCCCGCGGCCAGGGCCTCCCGCACCCAGGTCGAGGAGCAGCGGCGCTCCGGCTCGGCCCCGTGTTCGGCGGGGAACTCCTCGACGGCCTCGACCTCGAAGCCGTAGCGGGCCCCCAGGCGCACCATCTCCGCGACGTCGCCGGTGTTGCCCCGGCCGAAGCGCACGTCGTGCCCCACGACCACGACGGCGGCGTGCAGCCCGTGCACGAGCATGCCGCGGACGAACTCCTCCGGGGACTGGTCCGCGAACTCGAGGGTGTAGCGCTGCAGGAGCACCGCGTCCAGACCCGCCTCGTCCAGGAGGACGACCCGCTGCTCGGGGCTGATGATGTCCACGTGGGGCACCTCGGGATGGTGCACGGCGCGCGGGTGCGGGGTGAAGGTCACGGCCACGGCCAGGGCGTCGCGGGCCCGCGCCAGCTCGACGACCCGGCGCAGCACCTCCCGGTGGCCGCGGTGCACGCCGTCGAAGTTGCCCAGGGTGACCACGGTGCGCGGCAGGTCCGTGGGGACCTCGTCCAGGCTGTTCCAGACCCGCATCAGAGCGCCCCCGCCTCGGCCGGGCGGGCGGGGCGGTGCGTCAGCAGCCAGATCAGGCCGACCACCGGCAGCACGAGCGGCACGTAGCCGTAGCCCGCGCCGAACCGGGACCACACGGTGTCGTGGGCGAACATCCCCGGATCCAGGACGGTCCACAGGCCCACGCCCACCACGCCGGCCAGCTCCACGAGCACGGCGCCCAGCGCCACGGCCCAGGCGCGCGCGCCGGAGCGGGCGAGCGCGAACGTCGCCACGATGTACACGACCGCCGCGACCGCGGAGAGCGTGTACGCCACGGGGGCGGCGTCGAACTGCGTGAGGATCTGGAAGAGGCTGCGCGCGCTCGCCGAGAGGGCGAACACCGCGTAGACCATGACGATGATCCGGCCGAGACCCTGGTTGCGCGCGGGGGCGCCGTCGCTGGGTGCCATGTCCATCCTCCTCACCACTGCCCGAACCAGATGACCTGCATGCGGTGCAGCATCACGGCGATCGTGGGCCCGACCACGGCCAGCACGAGGTTGGACCACCGGGTCTTGTCCGTGACGGCCCAGCCCACGGCGATCACCGGCACGATCAGGGCGGTGAGGATGTAGCCCCAGAACTCCCAGCCGGGGCCGTTCAGGGTGTCCCCGCCGAGCTGGCGGACGGCGGCGGCCGCCGCATAGACGAGCGTGAACAGCTCGACGGCGGCCACCGAGAGGATCGAGGCGTCCGCGGGGTGGCGGCGGATCGCCGTCATCACCACGCAGACGACGAACGAGACGGCACCGATCACCAGTCCCGTCCAGAACCAGGCGTCGAGGATCATGCGGTCCTTCCCTGTCCCGGCCCCTCGGCCGGGGCGAACACGAGCTGGGGCTTGGCGACGTCGGCGCCGCGGCGGCGCACGTCGGAGACGAGGGCGATGACGCGGCCGTCCGGCGCGCGCCCGGCGACGAGCGTCTCACCCGTGCCGGTGGGCGCCACGACCCGCCCGAAGGCGAGCTCGTGGGCCTCGTGCTCCGTCAGCTCGCGCACCGGGAAGAGCCCGGCGGCGGCCTCGGAGAGCTCGGTCATCGCGAACCGCTCCGCGAGGGCCTCGAGCGAGAGCGCGTCGGCCACGTCGAACGGGCCGACGGCGGTGCGGCGCAGCGCCGTGAGGTGCCCGCCGGTCTCGAGGGCCTCGCCCAGGTCGCGGGCGAGCGCCCGGATGTAGGTCCCGGACGAGCAGCGCACGGTGACGTCGAGGTCGACCAGCCGGCCGCCGTCGAGCCGGCGCAGCTCGTGCACCGTGAACTCGTGCACGGTGACGGGGCGGGCGTCGAGGGTGACGTCCTCTCCCGCGCGGACGCGATCGTAGGCGCGCCGGCCCGCCACCTTGACGGCGGAGACGGCCGAGGGCGCCTGCAGGATCTCGCCCGTGAGGGCGGCGACCTGCTCGGCCACGCGCTCGGGCGTGACGGCGTTGGCCAGCCGGGTCTGCACGACCTCGCCCTCCGCGTCGTCCGTGACGGTCGACTGCCCGAGCCGGATCGTGGCCGTGTACGTCTTGTCCGTGCCCGTGATGGCGGTCAGCAGGCGCGTGGCCTTGTTGACGCCGACCACGAGCAGGCCCGTGGCCATGGGGTCCAGGGTGCCGGCGTGGCCCACCTTGCGGGTGCCCGCCAGCCGGCGGACCCGCCCGACGACGTCGTGCGAGGTCCACCCCTGCGGCTTGTCCACGAGGACGACCCCCGACGCCTCCGTTCCCGGCGCGTCGGGGGCCTGTCCCCCGGTGCTGCGTGCGCTCACCGTGCCGCGGGCCTCAGGCGCGCGGGGCGTCGTCGGCGTCGGCGTCCGGCTCCGCGGTGCGGTACGGGTCCGCGTCACCGGCGTACGACGCGCCCTCGCGCGCCTTCGCCAGCTCGGCGTCCCGCTCCTTGGCCGCGCGGAGGACGTCCTCCAGGTGTGCGGCCGCCTCGGGGACGGTGTCCGCCACGAACTCGAGGGTGGGCACCAGGCGGATGGTGAGCCCGCGGCCCACCTCGCGGCGCAGGATGCCGCGGTTGTCCTGGATGCCCTCGTGGGCGGCGGCCACCGTGGCCTCGTCGCCCAGGACGGTGTAGTAGACGGTGGCGTGCTGCAGGTCGTTGGTCACGCGGACCTCCGTCACGGTGACGGGCTCCACGCGATCGTCCTTGACGCCGCGGCGCAGCGCCTCGGCCACGAGGACCTTGATGCGCTGGGCCAGGCGGCCGGCGCGTGCCGGATCGGCCATGGTGCGGTTCCTTCCGGTGGTGATGGTTCAGAGGGTGGGACGCGGAAGGCGGGGGCCCGTGCGGGCCCCCGCCCCGGCCGTCAGACGCGCGGCTTCTCCTGCATCTCGAAGGTCTCGATCACGTCGCCCTCCTTGATGTCGTTGAAGCTGCCCAGGCCGATGCCGCACTCGTAGCCCTCGCGGACCTCCGTGGCGTCGTCTTTGAAGCGGCGCAGCGACTCGATCTTGAGGTGATCGGAGACCACCACGCCGTCGCGCACCAGGCGGGCCTGGGCGTTGCGGCGGATGAGGCCCGAGCGCACGAGCGAACCGGCGATGTTGCCCCACTTGGAGGAGCGGAACACCTCGCGGACCTCGGCCGAGCCGAGCTCGACCTCCTCGTACTCCGGCTTCAGCATGCCCTTGAGCGCGTTCTCGATGTCGTCGATCGCGTCGTAGATCACGCTGTAGAAGCGCATGTCCACGCCCTCGCGGTCGGCCAGGTCGGCGACCCGCTCGGCGGGGCGCACGTTGAAGCCGATGATGATGGCGTTGTCCACGGTCGCCAGGTTCACGTCATTCTGCGTGATGGCGCCGACGCCGCGGTGGATGACGCGCAGCTGCACCTCGTCCTCGCCGACCTCGATCTTGAGCAGCGAGTCCTCGAGCGCCTCGACGGCACCGGACGCGTCGCCCTTGATGATGAGGTTGAGCGTGTCCAGCTTGCCCTCGGCCACGGCCTGGTCGAAGTCCTCCAGGGTGATGCGCTTGCGGCGCTTGGCCAGCTGGGCGTTGCGGTCCGCGGCCTCGCGCTTCTCCGCGATCTGGCGGGCGGTGCGCTCGTCGTCGGTGACGAGGAACGAGTCGCCGGCACGCGGCACCGTGGACAGGCCGAGCACCTGGACGGGACGCGACGGATCGGCCGCCTCCACGGCGTTGCCGTTCTCGTCGAACATGGCGCGCACACGGCCGTGGGCGGAGCCCACCACCATGGTGTCGCCCACGCGCAGCGTGCCGGTCTGCACCAGCACGGTGACGACGGCGCCGCGGCCCTTGTCGAGGTTGGCCTCGATGGCCACGCCGCGGGCGGCCTTGTGCGGGTTCGCCGTGAGCTCGAGGGCGGCGTCCGCGGTGAGCAGGATCGCCTCGAGCAGCTGGTCGATGTTGATGTTGTTGCGCGCGGAGACGTCCACGAACATCGTGTCGCCGCCGTACTCCTCGGGCACGAGGCCGTACTCGGTGAGCTGACCGCGGATCTTGTCCGGGGCGGCGGTGTCCTTGTCGATCTTGTTGACCGCCACCACGATCGGCACGCCGGCCGACTGGGCGTGGTTGAGCGCCTCGACGGTCTGCGGCATGACGCCGTCGTCGGCCGCCACCACCAGCACGGCGATGTCGGTGACCTTCGCACCGCGGGCACGCATGGCGGTGAACGCCTCGTGACCCGGGGTGTCGATGAAGGTGAGGCGACGCTGCTCGCCCTCGTGCTCCACGGGCACCTGGTAGGCGCCGATGTGCTGCGTGATGCCGCCGGCCTCGCCCTCGATGACGTTCGAGGAGCGGATGGCGTCCAGCAGACGCGTCTTGCCGTGGTCCACGTGGCCCATGACGGTGACGACCGCGGGGCGCGGCTCGAGGTCGGCCTCGTCCTCGTTGGCCGCCTCGGCCTCGAGGTCGATGTCGAAGGCCTCCAGCAGCTCCTTGTCCTCGTCCTCCGGGGACACGATCTGGACCTTGTAGCCCAGCTCGTCGCCGAGCAGCTGGAAGGTCTCCTCGTCGAGGGACTGGTTGGCCGAGGCCATCTCGCCGAGGGTGAAGAGCACCTTCACCAGGTCGGCGACGTCGGCGCGGATCTTCTCGGCGAAGTCGGCCAGGGACGCGCCGCGGCGCAGACGCAGGACGGTGGTGCCGTCACCCTTGGGGACCTTGACGCCGCCGATCTCACGCGTGTGCTGCTGCTCGAACTCCTGGCGCTTCGCGCGCTTCGACTTGCGTCCCTTGCGCGGGCCGCCGCCGCGCCCGAAGGCGCCCTGGGCGTTGCCGCGACCGCCACGGCCGCCCGGGCCGCCGGGACGACCCGGACCGCCACCGGGGCCGCCGCCCGGACGGCCACGGCCGCGGGCCGGCTGCGGGGCCGGGGTGATCTGCTTGGGCATCATGCCCGGGTTCGGACGCGGCCCACCGGGGCGGGGACCGCCGGCGCCCGCGGCCGGGCGCGGACCGCCCGGACGGGGACCGCCGGCACCGGCCGGCGGACGGGGGCCGCCCGGACGAGGCGCGCGGTCCTCACGACCGGAGCGCATGCCCTGCGAGGGGGCGAACGGGTTGTTGCCCGGACGCGGAGCACCGCCACGGCCGCCCGGGCGGGCGCCCGGGCGAGGCCCGGCGGAGCCGCCCTTGGGGCTGAACGGGTTGTTGCCGGGACGCGGGGCGCCCGGCTTGGGCGCGGAGGCACCCGGCTTGGGCGCGGCGGCGCCCGGCTTCGGCGCGGCCGACCCCGGCGTGGCCGGCGGCTGCGGGGCCTTCGGCTCGGCCGGGGCGGCCGGCGTCGGTGCGGCGGGGCCGGGGTCGGGCCGGCGCCCGGCTTGGGCGCGGCGGTGCGGCCCGCGGCGGGACCGGGCGCCGGGGCGCCGGCATTCGACGTGGGGGCCGCGGCGCGCGGCGACGGGGCGGCCGCCGGCTTCGGCGCGGCGGAACGGCCCGGGGCGGCGGGCGTGGAACCGGGCTTGGCGGCGGACTTGCCGGCACCCGGGTAGGCGTTGCGCAGCTTCTTGACCACCGGGGGCTCGATGGTGGACGAAGCCGAGCTGACGAACTCGCCGAGGTCCTTGAGCGTGCTCAAGGCCTCCTTCGAGGTGATGCCGAGCTCCTTGGCGAGCTCATGGACGCGGACCTTGGCCACGGTTCTCCTGTTCTGGCCCCACGGGCCGGAACGGAGCCGCTCGGGCTGTCCGTCTCAGCGCGTCCTGGGACCGTTGACGTTGCTCCAGGCCGTCGCGCGCGCCACCAGGGCACGCGCACCACGGCCTGCCTGATAGCAGGGGGTGAAGTTCATCGCTGGGCACTCATGCTTCAGTGCTCATCGGGTACGCATCAGATCTCTGACCCGCCTTCATCTGTCGGTCTGTCAGCCGGTGCCTCCGCGGTGCGGCCCAGCGCGTCGGCGTCGACGGCGGACCGGAAGGCCCGCCCGAACGCGCGGCGGCGCAGGGCGAGGAGGAGGCAGTCCTCGCCGGGATGCAGCCACGCACCCCGGCCGGGACGGCGTCGTTCCGGGTCCCAGACGACGGATGGGGGTTCCGTCGAGGAGTCCAGGGCGACGCGCACCAGCTCTTGCTGGTCCGCCCTCGATCGGCATCCGATGCAGGTGCGCACGACCGTCCGAGACGTCATGCGTTCACCCCTCACGGGCGTCGGATCGAGAAAGGACCTCATCCATCCTAGCGCGTCCGGGCCCGGATCTGTTCCCGGGGACGGTCAGCGGCCCGGGGCGGAGGTGGTGACCCCGTCGCCGACGATGTCGATCCGCCAGCCCGTGAGCTTGGCCGCGAGGCGGGCGTTCTGGCCCTCCTTGCCGATGGCCAGGGACAGCTGGTACTCCGGCACCACGGCGCGGGCCGAGTGCTGGTCCGCGTCGAGGATCTCCACCGAGACGGTCGTGGCGGGCGAGAGGGCGTTGGCGATCATCGCGGCGGGGTCGTCCACGTGGTCGACGATGTCGATCTTCTCGTCGTTGAGCTCCGTCATGACGGCGCGCACGCGGCTGCCCATCTCCCCGATGGAGGCGCCCTTGGCGTTCACCCCGGGGCGGGTGGCGCGCACGGCCATCTTGGTGCGGTGGCCGGCCTCGCGGGCCAGCGCCGTGATCTCGACCGAGCCGTCCGCGATCTCCGGGACCTCGAGCTCGAAGAGCTTGCGCACGAGGCCGGGGTGCGAGCGGGACACCGTGACGGACGGGCCCTTGGCGCCGCGCGTCGCGGAGACCACGTAGGCGCGGATCCGGCGGCCGTGGGCGTAGTCCTCGCCGGGCACCTGCTCGGGCGGCGGGAGGACGGCCTCGAGGGTGCCGAGGTTCACCTGGACCATGTGGCGGTTCAGGCCCTGCTGGATGACGCCGGAGACGAGCTCGCCCTCCTTGTCCTTGAACTCGCCGAGGACCTTGTCGTCGTCCTCCTCGCGCATGCGCTGGATCATCACCTGGCGCGCCGTGGAGGCGGCCACCCGGCCGAAGCCGTTCGGGGTGTCGTCGAACTCGCCGATGGGCGTGTCGTCCTCGTCCAGCTCCGTGGCCCACACGGTGACGTGGCCGGTCGCGCGGTCGATCTCCACGCGGGCGCGCTTCAGGGCCCCCGGGGTGCGGTGGTACGCCATGAGCAGGGCCTGCTCGATGGTGGGGATGAGGCGGTCCATCGGGATCTCCCGCTCCGCCTCCAGCATGCGCAGCGCGCTCATGTCGATGTCCAACTCATGCCTCCGTGTGCTCGGCCGTGTCCTCGCCCGCGGCGGCGTCGGCGTCGCCGGCCTGCTGAGCGGGGCTCCACTCTACCTGCACGATCGCCGGACCGAGGCGGTCGAGGGCGACCCGCTCGGCGGGCAGCTCCTTGGCCTTCATGCCCTTCTTCGCGGGCGGGCGCACCACGGCCAGCTCGACGTCGTCGTCCGTCACGTCCTTCAGGCGGGCGGTCACGGGCGCGGCGCCGTCGACCGAGACCTCGACGAGACGGCCGACGTTGCGGGCGAAGTGGCGGGGCTCGGTGAGCGGGCGGTCCACGCCCGCGGTGGTGACCTCCAGCAGGTACTCCCCCGCGCCGACGCCGGGCACGTGGTCGCCCAGGGCGTCGAGGGCGGCGGAGACCCGGCCGGAGAGGCGGGCGACGTCGTCCAGGCTCAGGCCCTGGGTGCCCGAGGCGCGGTCGAGGACCACCTCGACGGTGCGGTGCTCGGCGGTGCCCGTGGCGCGCACCTGCTCCACCACCACGTCGTCGGCCGCCAGGGCCTCCTCGACGCGGGTGCGCAGCTCGGCGAGGTCGTCGCGGCGGTCGGTGCTGTCCATGGGGTGCCTCACTCGTCGGGTCGGGGCCGCCGCGCCACGCGGGCGGGGGCCGGGGTCGGGATCCGGGGCCGAGCCTACCGGCGGCCCACGGCGGGGCCGAGTGCTCCCGACCGGGTTGGACGGGGCGAGCTCAGCGCAGCAGCGGGGCGAGGGTGTCCGCGCCGACCTTGACGATGAGCGCGGTCACCACCATGAGGTACACCACGCGGATGAAGCCGGTGCCGCGGGCGATCGCCATGCGGGCCCCCACGTAGCCGCCCATGAGGTTGGCCGCGCCGAGCAGCAGCCCCAGGCCCAGCACCGCGTGCCCCGAGGGCACGAAGTACGCGAGCGCGCCGAGGTTGGTCGCGAGGTTGACCACCTTCGCCTGTGCCGAGGCGTGCAGGAAGTCGAACTTGAGCAGCAGGACCAGCCCCAGGATGAGGAACGTGCCCGTGCCGGGGCCGAGGACGCCGTCGTAGAAGCCCACCGCCGCGCCGAGCGCCACGGCCCGGGCCAGCGCGGTGCTCCGCCGCGGCCCCACGCCGGCGACCTGTCCGAGGCCTGGGCGCACGGCCGTGAACACGGCGACGGCGATCAACGCCGCCAGGATCACGGGCCGGATCACGCCGGCCGGCAGATGCGCGGCGACCACGGCCCCGCCCAGGGCCGCCGCGAAGGCGACGGCGGCCATCGGCAGTGCGGTGGACAGATCCTGCCGCAGGCGCCGCCGGTAGGTGAGCGCCGACGTCGCCGTGCCGAACACCGAGCCGAGCTTGTTGGTGGCCAGGGCCTGGATCGGGCTCAGCCCGGGCACGAGCAGCAGGGCCGGCAGCTGCAGGAGCCCGCCCCCGCCCACGACGGCGTCGATCCAGCCCGCCGCGAAGCCCGCGGCGAGCACGAGGACGAGCAGCCCGGCGGTCAGCTCGACGGCGCCGAACCACTCAGCGCCCGTCGCGCACCTCCGCGAGCACCGCCGCGACGGCCCCGTCCACGGGCACGGGGCGCGCCTCACCGGTGGCACGGTCCTTGAGCTCGAGCTCGCCGTCGGCCAGGCCGCGGCCGATCACCACGGTGGTGGGCACGCCGATGAGCTCGGCGTCCTTGAACTTCACGCCGGGGCTGACCTTCGGACGGTCGTCCACGAGCACGGTCAGGCCCTCGGCCTCGAGGCCCGCGGCGAGGGTCTCGGCGGCGGCGAGGCCGTCCTCGCCCTTCGTGGCGACGACGACGTGCGCGTCCGCCGGGGCCACCGCGCGCGGCCACGCCAGGCCCTTGTCGTCGTGGTAGCGCTCGGCGATCGCGGCGACGGCGCGCGTGATGCCGATACCGTAGGAGCCCATGGTCACCACGACCTGCTTGCCGTGGACGTCGAGGACCTTCAGGTCGAGGGCCTCGGCGTACTTGCGGCCGAGCTGGAAGATGTGGCCCATCTCCATGCCGCGGCGGGTGTGCAGCGGGCCGGAGCCGTCCGGGGCCTCGTCGCCCTCACGCACCGCGGTGGCCTCGAGCACGCCGTCCCACGTGAAGTCGCGGCCGGCCACGAGGCCGAACACGTGGCGCTGGTCCGCGTTCGCGCCGGTGATCCACGCGGTGCCGGGGGCGATGCGCGGGTCCACGAAGAAGGGCAGTCCCGAGACGGAGCCCTCCGCGCCGAGCACCGGGGTGCCCTCGACCGCGTCGGCGGCCGCGGGGCCGATGTAGCCCTTGACCAGGGCGGGGTGCGCGGCCAGGTCCGCGGCGGTCGCGGCCTCGAGCGTGGGCTCGCCGACCACGCCGAGCGCCGGGCCCACGGACGCCTCGAGACGCTTGAGGTCCACCTCACGGTCGCCGGGCACGCCCACGACGAACGGGCGGCGCTCGCCGCCGTCCACCACCGCGGTGACCACGACGCACTTGAGCGTGTCCGCGGCGGTCCACGGCTCGCCCTCGCGCGGGGCCAGCCGGTTGGCGACGTCCACGAGCGCGGCGATGGTGGTGGAGACCGGGGTGTCCTTGACCTCGGCGGCGGGCAGGGCCGCCATGGCCGCCTCGTCCAGCGGGGCGGGGGCCACCGTGGTGACGGCCTCGACGTTGGCCCGGTAGCCGCCGTCGGACTCGACGAAGGTGTCCTCGCCCACCTCGGTGGGGTGCAGGAACTCCTCGGAGCGGGAGCCGCCCATCGCGCCGGAGGTGGCCCGCACCGGCACCACCTCGAGGCCGAGGCGGTCGAAGATCCGCAGGTAGGCGGCCCGGTGGGCCTCGTACGCGGCGTCCAGGCCGGCGTCGTCCACCGTGAAGGAGTAGGAGTCCTTCATGATGAACTCGCGCCCGCGCAGCAGGCCGGCCCGCGGGCGGGCCTCGTCCCGGTACTTGGTCTGGATCTGGTACAGGTACGCGGGCAGGTCCTTGTACGAGGAGTACAGGTCCTTCACCAGGAGCGTGAACATCTCCTCGTGCGTGGGGGCCAGGAGGTAGTCGTTGCCCCTGCGGTCCTGCAGGCGGAACAGCCCGTCGCCGTACTCCTCCCAGCGCCCCGTGGCCTCGTAGGGCTCCCGCGGCAGCAGCGCCGGGAAGTGCACCTCCTGGGCGCCGATCGCGTCCATCTCCTCGCGCACGATCCGCTCCACCTTGGCCAGCACCTTCAGGCCCAGCGGCAGCCACGAGTAGATGCCCGGGGCCGCGCGACGGATGTAGCCGGCACGGACGAGGAGCCTGTGGCTCGCCACCTCGGCCTCCGCCGGGTCGTCGCGCAGGGTGCGCAGGAACAGGGTGGACATGCGCAGGGGCATGACGGGGCCTCCTCGGACGGGCTCGCGCGGTCGGGGGCGGCGCGCGGGACGGGACGACGCCGGCACGGGGTGCCCGGCGTCCTGACCGCCGATCCTATCGCCCGCGCAGGGCCCGCCGGGTCAGTACAGGACGGTCGCGAACGTGCCGCGCCGCTCGAACCCCACGCGCTCGTACGTGCGCAGCGCGGGGGTGTTGTACGCGTTGACATAGAGGCTGACCACGGGCGCCTGGAGTCGCACGTAGTCCACGACGGCGGCCATCGCCGACGCCGCCAGTCCTCGGCCCCGCGCGGCGGGGGCCATCCACACGCCCTGGATCTGGGCGCACCGGGAGGAGAGCAGCCCGATGTCCGCCTTGAAGCGCAGCGGGCCGCCCGCGTCGCGCGGTCCCGGGTCGATGAAGACGCGTCCGGTGTGGATCAGCCGCTCGACCCGGTCCCGGTACTGGGCCGCGCCCCCGGCGAACGGGGAGAAGCCGAGCTCCTCCTCGAACATCGCCGCGCTGGCCGGCAGGACGCGCGCGAAGTCGTGTGGCTGCGCCTGCACCACGTGCGGGTTCGGGTCGATCCCCCCGGCCGTGCCCAGCACGAGCAGCGGCTGGTCGGGGCGCACGGACCGGGACCGGTGGCCCGCGGCGGCGAGGGCCTCGCCGGCGGCCAGCACGGGACCGGCCGGGCCGTAGATCGACCCGTACCGGCGGCGCAGCGCGGCGGCCGCCGCGCCGAGCGCCTCCGCGTCGCCCGGCGTCCAGCCGGCGTCCGGGGCCTCGGACGCGGCGACCGGCACCACGTTCGAGCCGATCCAGACGGCCGCACGCAGCCCCCCGGCGCCCGGGGCGTCGTCGTCGATCCCGAGGAACAGGGTGCCCGCCGCTCCCCCGCGCGGGCCGGCCAGGCGGCCCGCCTCGAGCAGGGAGTCCACGAACACGTTGGACACGGGGGCGCGGGCGGACAGGGCCGCGAGCGCGGCGGTGTCCGCGTCGGTCAGCAGGCGGACGCGGTCACCCGTGGCGGCCCGGACCTCCCGGTCAGTGGACGGAGACCACCGGGGCACCGGCGGCAGCCTGGTCACCGCCGTCCTCCCCCAGGTCCATCTCGCCGGCGATCCGGTTGGCCTCCTCGATGAGGGTCTCCACGATCTGGTCCTCGGGCACGGTGCGGATGACCTCGCCCTTGACGAAGATCTGGCCCTTGCCGTTGCCGGAGGCGACGCCGAGGTCGGCCTCGCGGGCCTCGCCCGGCCCGTTGACGACGCAGCCCATGACGGCCACCCGCAGCGGGACCTCAAGGTCCTGGAGGCCCTCGGTGACCTGCTCGGCCAGCGTGTACACGTCCACCTGGGCGCGGCCGCACGAGGGGCAGGAGACGATCTCGAGCTTGCGCTCACGCAGGTTCAGGGACTGCAGGATCTGCAGGCCCACCTTGACCTCCTCGACCGGCGGCGCGGAGAGGGAGACGCGGATGGTGTCACCGATGCCCTGGCCGAGCAGGTAGCCGAAGGCGGTAGCGGACTTGATGGTGCCCTGGAAGGCCGGGCCGGCCTCGGTGACCCCGAGGTGCAGCGGCCAGTCACCCTGCTCGGCGAGCAGCTCGTAGGCGCGGGCCATGATCACCGGGTCGTTGTGCTTGACGGAGATCTTGAAGTCCTTGAAGCCGTGCTCCTCGAAGAGGGAGGCCTCCCAGACGGCGGACTCGACGAGGGCCTCCGGGGTGGCCTTGCCGTACTTCTGCAGCAGGCGCGGGTCCAGGGAGCCGGCGTTGACGCCGATGCGGAGGGAGGTGCCGTGGTCCGAGGCGGCCTGCGCGATCTCCTTGACCTTGTCGTCGAACTTCTTGATGTTGCCCGGGTTCACGCGCACGGCGCCGCAGCCGGCCTCGATCGCCGCGAACACGTACTTCGGCTGGAAGTGGATGTCCGCGATCACGGGGATGGTGGACTGCTGGGCGATGACCTTGAGGGCCTCGGCGTCCTTGTCCGTGGGGCAGGCCACGCGGACGATGTCGCAGCCGGCGGCCGTGAGCTCGGCGATCTGCTGCAGGGTCGCGCCGATGTCGTGCGTCTTGGTGGTGGTCATCGACTGCACCGAGACGGGGTGCTGCGAGCCGACGCCCACCGAGCCCACCTGGATCTGCCGGGTGGTGCGGCGCGGGGCCAGCACGGGCGGCGGGGCGGACGGCATTCCAAGGCTGACGGGCACGGGGGCGCTCCTCATGGGTTCTCGGGGTCGACGGCGCGGGGCCGCCGGGTTCTCCGGTCCATCCTAGGCGCGCGGGCGCCCCGGGGCGCGGGGCGACCGCCCACGGCGAACGGGCCGGGCTCAGAACAGCCGGACCGGCTCCACGATGTCCGCCACGATCAGGATGACGCCCATGAGCAGCATCGCCGCGCCCACCGCGTAGGTCAGCGGCAGCATGCGGGCCAGGTCGAACGGCCCCGGGTCCGGGCGGCCCGTGATCCGGGCCCAGCCGCGGCGCACCGCCTCCCACAGGGCGCCGGCCACGTGGCCGCCGTCGAGCGGGAGCAGCGGGATGAGGTTGAACACCATGAGCGCCACGTTCACGCCCGCCAGCAGGGACAGCAGCAGGGCGGCCTTGTCCGTCAGCGTGGCCTCCTCGAGCGCCGCCGCCTCCCCGGCGATCCGGCCGACTCCCACCACGGACATCGGGCCGTCCGGGTCGCGCTCGGCCGGGGTCACCACGGCGACGGCGGTGTCCCACAGCCGCTGCGGCAGCACGAGGACGACGTCGACGACGCCCCGCACCTGCTGGGCCACGAGCGGGCCGGCGTCGAGCGGGGTGCCGCGGACCGTCTCGAGCTGCGCGCCCATGCCGATGAACCCGACCTCGTGGGTCGCCACGGTCCCGTCCGGGGCCCGCTCGGGCCGGCCCAGCGCGTCCGTCACGGGCCGTTCCGTCAGGCGCGGGGTCAGGGTGGCGCTCATCCGCTCGCCGTCGCGCTCCCACTCGATCCGGGTGGGCTGTCCGGCGCGGTCCCGGATCGCGGCGGAGAGGGCGTCCCAGTCGGAGACCGGCCGCCCGTCGAAGGCGAGCACGGTGTCGCCGGGGCGCAGTCCCGCCTCGTGGGCGGGCGCGGCGGGATCGCCCGGGCGGCAGTCCTCTGTCCCGCCGGAGGCGGCGCGGGCCTGCTGCTCCTGCATCGTGACCACGCACCGGTAGACCTCGGCGACGGTGGTGCTGGGCTGCGAGGTGCCCACCGTGGTGACCAGCAGGGCGGTGGCGCCCAGCGCGATGAGCAGGTTCATGAACGGCCCGCCGAGCATGATCACCACCCGCTTCCACACCGGCAGGGCGAGGAAGCGGCGGTGCTCGTCGCCGGGGCGGACCTCCTCGGCGGCCTGGGCCCGCGCGTCGTCGGCCATGCGGCCCAGCTGCTGGACGAAGCCCGTGGACGCCGCGCGGGGCGTCTGCCCGGGCCGCGGCGGGGGCAGCATCCCGATCATCGCGACGTAGCCGCCCAGCGGCACGGCCTTGAACCCGTACTCCGTCTCGCCGCGGCGCCACGAGACGAGCGTCGGGCCGAAGCCGATCATGTACTGCGTGACGCGCACGCCGAAGAGCTTGGCCGGGACGAGGTGGCCGATCTCGTGCAGGGCGATCGAGACCGCCAGGCCCAGCGCGACCGCGAGGACGCCCGCGACGTACCAGAGGATCTCCACGACGGTCACCAGCGGGCCCGCGCCGCACGGCGCGCCCAGGCCTCGGCGGCGAGCACGGCATCCACGGTGAGCCCCGTCGGCGCGGGGTCGTGGCCGGCCGCGGCGAGCACGTGCTCGGGGGCATAGTCGGCGACGACGGCGCGGACCGTGTCCACGATCCCGTCGAAGGGCAGGGCGCCGGCGTGGAAGGCGTCCACGGACTCCTCGTTGGCGGCGTTGAACACGGCCATGTGGGTGGGCGAGGCGGCCGCCGCCTCCTTCGCGGCCCGTACCGCGGGGAAGGCCTCCTCGTCGAGGGGCTCGAACGTCCAGGTGGCCGCCCGCGTCCAGTCGCAGGCCGGGGCCGCGCCCGGGAGACGGCGCGGCCAGCACAGCCCCAGGGCGATGGGCAGGCGCATGTCCGGCGGGGAGGCCTGGGCGAGCGTGGACCCGTCGACGAACTCGACCATCGAGTGGACCACGGACTGCGGGTGGACCACGACGTCGATCCGGTCCAGGGGCACGTCGAACAGCAGGTGGGCCTCGATCACCTCGAGGGCCTTGTTCACGAGGGAGGCGGAGTTGGTGGTGACGACGCGGCCCATGTCCCACGTGGGGTGGGCGAGGGCCTGGGCGGGCGTGACGGCGTGCAGGGCGGCGCGGTCCAGGCCGCGGAACGGCCCGCCCGAGGCCGTGAGCACGAGGCGGCGGACCTCGTCCGCCGTGCCCCCGCGCAGCGCCTGCGCGAGCGCGGAGTGCTCGGAGTCCACCGGCACGAGCTGGCCCGGCGCCGCGGCCGCCTTCACGAGGGCCCCGCCGACGATGAGCGACTCCTTGTTGGCCAGGGCCAGGCGGTGGCCGGCGTGCAGGGCGGCGAGGGTGGGCCGCAGGCCGATCGAGCCCGTGATCCCGTTGAGCACGGTGTCGGCGCCGGGCCACGCGGCGATCTGCTCGGCGGCGCACGGGCCGGTGAACAGCACGGGTCGGGGGGACGGGCGCCCGAGGCGGGCGGCGGCGTCGGCGAGGGCGGCGCGCAGCTCCTCCTCCCCCGCCGCGGCGGAGCCCACCGCCTCGACCTCGAAGCGCACGGCCTGCTCGGCCAGCAGGGTCGTGTTCGCCCCGCCCGCGAGCGCGACGGCCCGGAGCCGGGTGGGGTCCTGGGCGATCACGTCGAGGCCCTGGGTGCCGATCGAGCCCGTGGAGCCGATCAGGGCGACGGCGCGCGGGGCGCCGTCGTCGTCCGCCGGGGCGGGGGCGGGCAGCGTGTAGTCGGTGAGGGATCCGTGCGTCACCCCGCCATGATGCCAGTCGGGCCTGGACACGGACGGGGGGCCGGCCGGACGGACGCCGCACCCCGACGTCCCGCCCCGCCGGCCCCCGTGGGACCGGGTCAGCCGCGGATCAGTGCTGCACCGGCTTCTCGGCGCCGATGCCGGTGAGGGAGCGGACCTCCATCTCGGCCTGCTTGTCGGGGTCCTCGGCGCGCGACGAGGTCACCGAGCCGAGCCAGCCGAGGAAGAAGGCCAGCGGGATGGAGACGATGCCCGGGTTCTTCAGCGGGAACACCGCGAAGTCCGCGCCCGGGATCATCGAGGTCGGCGTCCCGGACATCACCGGGGACAGGACGATCAGGATGATCGCGGAGAGCAGTCCGCCGTACATCGACCACACCGCGCCGCGGGTGGTGAAGCGCCGCCAGAACAGGGAGTAGAGGATGGTCGGCAGGTTCGCCGAGGCCGCCACCGCGAAGGCGAGCGCCACGAGGAACGCCACGTTCTGGCCCTGGGCGGCGATGCCGCCGACGATCGCCAGGACGCCGATCACCACCACGGTGATCTTGCCGATCCGCACCTCCTCCTGCGGGGTGAGCGGGTGCTTGGCGATCACGGAGCCGTACACGTCGTGGGCGAAGGACGCCGCCGCCGTGATGGCCAGGCCCGCGACCACCGCGAGGATGGTGGCGAACGCGACCGCCGAGATCAGGCCCAGCAGGATGGAGCCGCCGAGCTCGAACGCCAGCAGCGGGGCCGCGGAGTTCTGCCCGCCGGGCGCGGCCAGGATGCGCTCGGGGCCGATCAGCGCGCCGGCGCCGTAGCCCAGCACGAGGGTGAACAGGTAGAACGCGCCGATGAGGACGATGGCCCACACCACGGACTTGCGCGCCTCCTTGGCGGTGGGCACCGTGTAGAACCGCATGAGCACGTGCGGCAGGCCGGCGGTGCCGAGCACGAGCGCGATGCCCAGGGACACGAAGTCGAGGCGGGTCAGCGCGCTGGCGCCGTACTGCAGGCCCGGCTCGAGGATCGCCTCGCCCTTCGGGTTCATCTCGACGGCGGCCCCCAGCATGGCGTTGAAGTCGAAGCCGAACAGGGCCAGTGACCACACGGTCATGATCCCCGCGCCGGCGATCAGCAGGATCGCCTTGATGATCTGCACGTAGGTGGTGCCCTTCATGCCGCCGATCAGCACGTAGACGATCATCAGCACGCCCACGATCACGATCACGAGGGCCTGGCCGGCCCGGTCGTTGATGTTCAGCAGCAGGGACACCAGGCCGCCGGCGCCGGCCATCTGGGCCAGGAGGTAGAAGAGGCAGACGGCCATGGTGCCGAAGGCGGCGGCGATGCGCACGGGACGCTGCTGCAGGCGGAAGGACAGCACGTCCGCCATGGTGAACTTGCCGGTGTTGCGCAGCAGCTCGGCCACCAGCAGCAGGGCCACGAGCCACGCCACGAGGAAGCCGATCGAGTAGAGGAAGCCGTCGTAGCCGTAGAGGGCGATCGCGCCCACGATGCCCAGGAACGAGGCCGCGGAGAGGTAGTCACCCGCGATGGCCGTGCCGTTCTGGGTGCCGGAGAAGCCGCGGCCGCCGGCGTAGTAGTCGGCCGAGGACGCGTTCGTCTTGGACGCGCGGATCACGATCACGAGGGTGACCACCACGAAGGCGACGAAGATGCCGATGTTCACGGCGGGGTTGCCGACCGTCTGCGGGGCGGCCTGGAGCAGGGGGGTGAGCGCGCTCATCGCGTGGCCTCCGGGTTCTCGTGGGCGCCGGCGGCCTCGCGCTCGAGGCGCTCACGCAGCGCGGTGGCGCGGGGATCCAGGGTCCGGTTGGAGAAACGGACGTAGGCGAAGGTGATCAGGAACGTGGTGACGAACTGGAGCAGGCCGAGGATCAGGCCGAGGGTGATGTTGCCGCCGAGGCGGATCGCCATGAACTCGGGGAAGAACGCGCCGACGATCACGAACACCAGGTACCAGACGAAGAACGCCACGGTCATGGGGAAGGCGAAGGATCGGTGGGTGCGCCGGAGCTCGATGAACTCCTCGGACTGCTGCGCGGCGCGGAACTGCGCGGCCGTGGGGACCGGCGCCGTGGGCTCGCTGGATGACATGGGCCCTCCGGGGGTGCGTAGGACGGATCAGTGTGAGACAGATCACTGTGATGACAACCACACTCTGGCGGGCGGAGGGGTGCGCCGTCAAGCGCGCCCCGGGGCCGTGCGCCCGTGTGACAGCCCCGGGGCGCAGCCGTGCGGACGCGGACGCGCCCCGACGGCACGGGGCCGCCGGGGCGCGGAGCCGCCGAGGAGCCGGTCAGGCGCTCGCCGGCCGGGGCGCGTCCGCGCGGCGCAGGACCGCGCGGGCCTGGGCGAGGACCACCTCGTCGACCATCGCCCCGTCCAGCTCGAAGGCCCCGTGTCGGCCCTCGGCCGCGGCGAGGACGCGCCGGGCGCGCTCGACGGCCTCCGGGGCGAGCGTGTAGGCGGAGCGCACGACGGGCACCTGGCGCGGGTGCAGGCACACGGTCGCGGTGCAGCCCAGGGCGACGGCGTCCTCGGCCTCGGCGGCCAGCCCGGCCTCGTCGCCGAGGTCCAGGTGGACGGCGTCCCATGCGGCCGCGCCGTGGGCGGCCGCCGCCAGCAGCACCGTCGCGCGGGCGTGCTGGACCACGGAGCGGTAGGCGCCCTCGGGGGTGCGGGAGGAGCTGCCGCCCATCGACGCCACGAGGTCCTCGGCGCCCCACATCAGCGCACCCACGTGCGGGTGGGCGGCCAGGTCGGCGGCGGCGAGGATCCCGGCCGCGGTCTCGCATAGGGCGACGACGCGGGTCTGCGGTCCGAGGGCGGCGACGACCCCGTCCACCTGCGCGGCGGACTCGGCCTTGGCGAGCATGAGCGTGCGCCAGCCCGTCCCGGCGAGCATGGCCAGGTCGGCGTCGTGGTCCGCGGTGCCCGCGGGGTTCACGCGGACCACCACGCGGTCCTCGTCCAGCGGGCCGCCGTCGACCCCGCCCGTCGCCCGCCCCGCCCAGGCCGCCGCGACGGCGTCCCGCGCGGTGGGCCGGGCGTCCGGGGTGACGGCGTCCTCGAGGTCGAGGATCACCGCGTCCGCGCGCTCGAGCGCCGTGGCGTACCGCTCGGGGCGGTCCGCCGGGGTGAACATGACGGCCGGTCCGAGGGTCAGCGCGCTCATGCCCGCTCCCCCGTGCCTGCGGCGTCGGCGGCCTTCGCCTTGGCCTCCGCGTGCGCCTGCGCGGTCCACATCAGACAGGTGCGCTGGGCGCGGACGACGACGTCGCCGTGCTGGTTCTCCCCCGTCATCGCGAACGTGACGATCCGCTGCCCCGGCCGCGAGGAGGACTCGCGGATCGCGGTGACCTCGGAGCGCCCGTAGAGCGTGTCCCCGTGGAAGACCGGCTTCGGGAACGCGATCTCCCCCAGGCCGAGCTGGGCCACGAGCGTGCCCTGTGTGGTCTGCCCGACGGCGAGGCCCACCAGGGTGGACAGCGTCAGCATCGAGTTGACCAGCGGTCGGCCGAACGGCTGGTCCGCCGCGTACGCGTGGTCCAGGTGCAGGGCCTGCGGGTTCATGGTGAGGGTGGTGAACAGGACGTTGTCCGCCTCGGTGAGCGTGCGGCCGGGCCGGTGCAGGTAGACCTGACCGACCGCCAGCTCGTCCGCGTAGCGGCCCCGCTGCTCGATCTCGACGCGCTCCGTCACGTCAGAGGCCCAGCTCGCGGGCGATCAGCATGAGCTGCACCTCGGTGGTGCCCTCGCCGACCTCGAGGATCTTGGAGTCGCGGTAGTGACGGGCAACGAGGGTCTCGTTCATGAAGCCGTAGCCGCCGAACACCTGGGTGGCGTCCCGGGCGTTGTCCATGGCGGCCTCGCCGGCGATCAGCTTGGCCATGGCGGCCTCGGTCTTGAACGGCTTGCCGGCCAGCATCTTCTGGGCGGCCTCGTAGTAGGCCAGGCGGGCGGCGTGCGCGCGGGCCTGCATGCGGGCGATCTTGAAGGACACGGCCTGGAACTGCCCGATCTTCTGGCCGAACGAGGTCCGCTGCTTGGCGTAGGCGACCGACTCGTCCACGCAGCCCTGGGCCGCGCCGGTGGCCAGGGCCGCGATGGCGATACGGCCCTCGTCGAGGATCTCGAGGAAGTGGGCGAAGCCGCGGCCGCGGGCGCCCAGCAGGTTCTCCTCCGGCACGCGCACGTCCGAGAAGTGCAGGGCGTGGGTGTCCGAGGAGTTCCAGCCGACCTTGTCGTAGGCCTTGGCCACGGAGAAGCCCTCGGTGCCGGCGGGCACGAGGATCGTGGAGATCTCCTTGGCGGGGCGGCCGTCGTGGCCGGTCCTGCCCTCCACGGTGCCGGTCACGGCGGTGACGGTGACGAGCGAGGTGATGTCCGTGCCGGAGTTGGTGATGAACTCCTTGGCGCCGTTGATGCGCCACTGGCCGTCCTCGAGCGCGGCGGTGGTCTGGGTGCCGCCGGCGTCGGAGCCCGCGCCCGGCTCGGTGAGGCCGAAGCCGGCCAGGTGCGTGCCGGCCACGAGGTCCGGCAGCCAGCGCTGCTTCTGTTCCTCGGTGCCGAACTTCAGCAGCGGCATGGCGCCCAGGGAGACGCCGGCCTCGAGGGTGATGGCCACGGACTGGTTGACGCGGCCGAGCTGCTCGAGGGCCAGGGCCAGGGCGAAGTAGTCGCCGCCCATGCCGCCGTACTCCTCGGGGAACGGGAGGCCGAACAGGCCCATCTCGCCCATCTGGGCCACGATCTCGTACGGGAACTCGTGCTGGGCGTCCAGCTCGGCGGAGACCGGGGCCACGACCTCGTCGGCGAACTCGCGGACGGTGTCGGAGAGGACCTGGTAGTCCTCCTCGAGGGCGGGCAGGGTGCGGTGCTTGGTGCTCATGGTCCTCTCCTGTTCTCAGGTGTTCTCTGCGGGTGCTGCGTGCTCGGTGGGCTCGACGACGGCGATCAACGCCTGCGCGGCCACGGCGTCGCCCTCGGCGACGTGGACGGTCACGACGCCGGCGACGGCGGCCGTGACGGGGTGCTCCATCTTCATGGCCTCGACCACCGCCAGCTCCTGGCCCGCGGCCACGGTGTCCCCGGTGGCCACGGACACGGCGACGACGGTGCCCGGCATGGGCGTGCGGGCCTCGGGGGACGCTGCGCTGGCCGGGGCACGACGCGCGGCCGCGGCCGCGCGGGCGGCCTCGACCACCTCGGCCCGGGTGAGGCGGCGGACCTGCCACGCGGCGCCGTCGCGGTGCAGCCACGCTGAGCGCGGGTCCCGCGGGTCACCGGCCAGGAGGTTGACGCCCGCCAGGCCTCCGGCGTCCTCGTCCACCTCGGCGTCGGCGGCGGGGGCGGTGAGGATGCGGTCCTCGTCCCCGACCCGGACGCGCATCCCGGGCTGCGGGGCGCCCGCGCCGCGCCAGCCGTCCGCCCGGGCCCACGCGGTGCCGGCCGCGCGGTGCTCGGCGGCGGCCGCGTCCTCGGACACGTCGGCCAGGGCCTCGGCCGCGAGCGCGGCGAGGTCCTCGGGCAGCGCGGGGGCGGTCCACGCCTCGAGGCCGTCGATCAGCTCGGTGGTGAGCCGGCCGGTCCGCACGTCCTCGCGGGCCGCGAGCTCGCGCAGCCAGCCCAGGTTGGAGCGGACGCCGAACAGCACGGTGTCCGCGAGCGCGGCGTCGAGCCGGTCCAGGGCCTCGGCGCGGTCGGCGCCACGGGCGATGAGCTTGGCGATCATCGGGTCGTAGAAGCCGGTGATCTCGGGCTGTGCGCCGTCGACGTCCACGGGGTCCACGGCGCCGGCGGCGGGGCCAGTCTGCGGTCCGGAGCCGAACGCGCGCTCCTCGGCCGGCCGGGAGGGCAGCAGGAGGGTGTCGACGCGGACGCCCTCGCCGGCGGGCTCGCGCCAGCGCAGCACCGGCCCGGTGGAGGGCAGGAAGCCGTTCGCGGGGTCCTCCGCGTAGACGCGGGCCTCGACGGCGGCGCCGTCGAGGGTCACGTCCTCCTGGGCGAAGCCGAGCGGCCCCCCCGCGGCGATGCGCAGCTGCAGCTCCACGAAGTCCAGGCGCTGTCCGCGCACCCGGACGACCTCCTCGGAGACCGGGTGCTCCACCTGCAGGCGGGTGTTCATCTCCATGAAGAAGAACTCGTCCGGGTTCTCGTCCGAGACGAGGAACTCGACGGTGCCGGCACCGCGGTAGCCCACGGACACGGCCGCGTCCACGGCGGCCCGGCCCAGGCGCTCGCGGAGCTCGGCCCCGTGCGCCAGCCCGGTCAGCAGGGGCGCGGGGGCCTCCTCGATCACCTTCTGGTGGCGGCGCTGCAGGGAGCACTCGCGCTCACCCAGGTGCACGGTGGCGCCGTGGGCGTCCGCGAACACCTGCACCTCGACGTGCCGGGGCGCGGTGATGAGCCGCTCGAGCAGCAGCGTGTCGTCGCCGAACGCCGAGCGCGCCGTGCGCCGGGCCGAGGCGAGGGCGCCGGGCAGCTCCTCGGCGGCGCGCACGGCCACCATGCCCTTGCCGCCGCCGCCCGCGGAGGGCTTGATCAGCAGCGGGAAGCCGACGCGCTCGGCCTCGGCCGTGATCTGCTCGTCGGTGAGCGTGGGGTCCTGGATGCCGGGGACCACCGGCACGTCGTACGCGGCCACGGTCTCCTTCGCGCGGATCTTGTCCGCCATCGCGTCGAGCGAGGCCACGGGCGGGCCCACGAACACGATGCCGGCCGCCTCCAGCGCGCGGGCGAAGTCGGCGTTCTCGGACAGGAAGCCGTAGCCGGGGTGCACGGCCTGGGCGCCGGTGCGGCGCGCGGCGTCGACGACGGCGTCGATGTCCAGGTACGACTCGCGGGCCGGAGCCGGGCCGAGGCGGACCGCCGTGTCCGCCTCGCGGACGTGCCGCGCGTCGGCGTCGGCGTCGGAGTGCACGGCCACCGAGCGGATGCCGAGGCGGCGCAGGGTGCGGATGACGCGCACGGCGATCTCGCCGCGGTTGGCCACCAGCACGGTGTCGAACAGGGGCGTCCCCTGGGCGTGGTTCTCGGTCACGGGTGCCTCACATGCGGAACAGGCCGAACCGGGAGTCCGGCAGCGGGGAACGGGAGATGACGTCGAGGGCCAGGGAGAGCACCCGGCGGGTCTGGCCGGGGGTGATCACCCCGTCGTCCCAGAGGCGGGCGGTGGAGTACAGGGGGCTGCCCTGGTCCTCGTACTGCCGACGGACCGGCGCCTGGAAGGCCTCGACCTCCTCGGAGGACATCGGCTCCTCCCCCGCGGCGGCCCGCTGGTCCTGCTTGATCTGCGTGAGCACGGAGGAGGCCTGCGGGCCGCCCATCACGGAGATGCGCGCGTTCGGCCACATCCACAGGAAGCGGGGTGAGTAGGCGCGGCCGCACATCGCGTAGTTGCCGGCGCCGAACGAGCCGCCGATCACCACGGTCAGCTTGGGCACGCGGGCGGTCGCGACGGCGGTGACCATCTTGGCGCCGTCGCGCGCGATGCCGCCGGCCTCCGCGTCCCGACCCACCATGAAGCCGGAGATGTTCTGCAGGAACAGCAGCGGGATGCCGCGCTGGTCGCACAGTTCGATGAAGTGCGCGCCCTTGCGGGCGGAGTCTCCGAACAGGATGCCGTTGTTGGCGAGGACGCCCACGGGGTGGCCGTCGATCCGCGCGAACGCGGTGACCAGGGTGGTGCCGTAGAGGGGCTTGAACTCGTGGACGGAGCCGCCGTCCACGAGGCGGTCGATCACCTCGCGCACGTCGTAGGGGGTGTTCACGTCCACGGGCACGACGCTGGTCAGCTCGGCCGGGTCCTTGGCGGGCTCCGCGGCGGGGGCGACCTCCCAGGCCGGCGCCTCGGCCGGGGGCAGGGTGGCCACGATGTCCCGGAGGATCTGCATGGCGTGCAGGTCGTCGTCCGCCAGGTGGTCCGCGACGCCGGAGCGCTCGGCGTGCAGCCGGCCGCCGCCGAGGTCCTCGGGCGAGACGTCCTCCCCGATCGCGGCCTTCACGAGCGGGGGGCCGCCGAGGAAGATGGTGCCCTGCTCGCGCACGATCACGGTCTCGTCCGACATGGCCGGCACGTACGCGCCGCCCGCCGTGGAGGAGCCGCACACCGCGGCCAGCTGCGGGATGCGCTGCGAGGAGAGCAGCGCCTGGTTCCGGAAGATGCGGCCGAAGTGCTCGCGGTCCGGGAAGACCTCGTCCTGGCGGGGCAGGAACGCGCCGCCGGAGTCCACGAGGTAGATGCACGGCAGGCGGTTCTCCAGGGCGATCTCCTGGGCCCGCAGGTGCTTCTTCACCGTCATGGGGTAGTAGGTGCCGCCCTTCACGGTGGCGTCGTTGCCGACCACCATCACGAGGCGGCCGTGGACCAGGCCGATGCCCGCCACGACGCCGGCGGCGGGGCTGTCCCCGCCGTACAGGCCGTGCGCGGCCAGCGCGCCGACCTCGAGGAAGGGCGAGCCCTCGTCGAGCAGCGCGTCGATGCGGTCCCGCACCAGCAGCTTGCCGCGGCCGGTGTGGCGCTCGCGCGAGCGCTCGGGCCCGCCGAGCGACGTGCGGGCGACGAGGTCGGCGAGCTCCTGCTCGAGCCGAGCGTGGCCGGCCGCGTTGCGCTCGGCCACGGTGGGCGCGGACTGCGCGGCCGGGGCCGGGGTGCTGGCGGTCATGAGACCCCCTTCAGTGAATGACGACTAACTGAACCGAGCCTCAGTGTAGTGACGATCGTCACTGACGTCGACCGGGCGCCCGGCGCGCCTCGTCTCGTCCTACAGTGGAACCCATGCCCGCCGTCGATCCCGCGTCCCCCGCCGCCCCGGCGACCCCGCCGAC
>NZ_JABFBA010000009.1:267476-283191 GCF_017168445.1 Micrococcus sp. KRD026
AGATGTGTATAAGAGACAGCGGCGACCCCGCCGACCGCCCGGGAGGCCGCCAAGGCCCGACGCCGGGTGGACCTGCTCGCGGCCGCGGCGCGACTGTTCGCGGCCCGGGGCTTCGACGCGGTCCGCCTCGAGGACATCGGCGCCGCGGTCGGGATCAGCGGCCCCGCCATCTACCGCCACTTCGCCGGCAAGGCCGCCGTGCTCACGGCGATCCTCGACACGGCCTCGCAGGACCTGCTCGACGGCGGGCTGGCCGCCGAGGCGCAGCACGCGCCGGGGGCGGAGACCCTGCGGGCCCTCATCGGCTTCCAGGCGGACTTCGCCCTCGCCCAGCGCGACGTGATCCGTGTGCAGGACCGCGACATGTCCGCCCTGCCCGACGGCGCGCGCACGGCCATCACGCGCACCCAGCGCGCCTACATCGACGTGTGGGCGCGCCAGCTGCAGGTCGTCCACCCCCACGAGGACCAGGCCACCGCCGTGTTCCGCGCCCAGGCCGTGCTGGGCCTGCTCAACTCCACCCCCCGCTCGGTGCGGCGCACCGCGGCCGACCGCGCGGCCCGCCGTGCGACCCTCGTGGCCATGGCCTGGGCCGCGGCCACGGCCCCCGGACCGCTGTCCGGCGAGGACTGAGCGGACGGCACCGGCCCGGCGGGCCGACGTCGTGCCCGGTGGTACGGTGGCCGGTACCCGCGACGGCGGACGCCGTCGAACCCCGCCCCGAGAGGTCCACCGCCGTGCTTCTTCGTGACGTCCGACCCGAGGATCTGGACGAGTTCTTCCTCCACCAGCAGGACGAGCAGGCCAACCTGATGTCCGCCTTCGCCCCCCGCAACCCCCGGGACCGCGGTGTCTTCGACTACCACTGGGCCCACCTGCTCGGGGACGAGGACACCGTCGTGCGGACCATCGAGCACGAGGGCCGCGCCGTGGGTGCGCTCGTGTGCATCCAGCAGGACGGCGTGGGCGAGCTGTCCTTCTGGACCGCGCAGGACTACTGGGGCCTGGGGCTGACGACCGCGGCCGTGGACCGGTTCCTGGAGGAGCACACCGCCCGCCCGCTGCGGGCGCACGTCCCCGAGGACAATGTGGGCTCCGTGAAGGTGCTCTCCCGCCGCGGCTTCGAGACCGTCGGCGAGGAGAAGGTCTTCTCCAACGCCCGTGCCGAGGTCATCACCGAGCTCGTGATGGAGCTGCCCGCCGCCGACTGAGCGCGCCCCGCGGCCCCCGCCGTGCCGGCGGCCGCACCGGCCTGCCACGACGACGGCCCCGCCTCCCGGTGCCCGGGTGGCGGGGCCACGGCGCGTCCGGGGCCGTCAGACCATGGCCAGGGTCAGACCCGGGCGGCGCAGGATCGCGCCGACGTCCGCGAGGAAGCGCGAGCCCTGCTCGCCGTCCACGAAGCGGTGGTCGAACGAGAGGGACAGCGTCATGACGTCCCGCAGGGCGATCTCGCCGCGGTGCTCCCACGGCATCCTCCGGACCTGGCCGATCGCGATGATCGCCCCCTCACCCGGGTTGATGATCGGGGTGCCCGCGTCCACGCCGAACACCCCGACGTTCGTGAGCGTGAAGGTGCCGCCGGCCAGATCCGCCGGGGACAGCCGCCCCTCGCGGGCGAGGCCCGTGAGATCGCGGATGGCGTCGGCCAGCTCCCTCAGGCTCATCGCCTGGGCGTCCTTGACGTTCGGCACCATCAGCCCGCGGGGGGTGGCGGCGGCGAAACCGAGGTTCACGAAGTTCTGCTGGACGATCGTCCCGGCGGCCTCGTCCCACCGGGCGTTGACGTCCGGGGTGCGCTCCATCGCCACGAGGCACGCCTTGGCGGCGAGCGTCATGGGCGTGAGCTTGACGTCCCGGAACTCGCGGGAGGCCTTGAGCTCGGCGAGCAGCTCCATGGTCTCGGTGACGTCCACCTGCAGGAACTCGGTCACGTGCGGGGCGGTGAACGCGGACTGCACCATGGCCGCCGCGGTCGCCTTGCGCACGCCCTTGACCGGCACGGCCTCCGTGCGCGGGCGGCCGCCCAGGGTGCGGACGCCCCCGGTCGAGCCCGACTCGGCGCCGGACTGCGGCGGCGCCGCCGCGGCCGCGGGCTGCCCGCCCCCGGCCAGGAACGCCTCGACGTCCGCGCGGGTGATGACCCCGCCCACACCCGTGCCGGTGACCTGCTCCAGATCCACGCCCGCGCGGCGCGCGTACAGGCGCACGGGCGGAGTGCACCGGGGTCGCTCGCCCGGGGCCGGCTCGTGGGCCGCGTCCGCGCGGTCCGGCTCGGCGGCCTCGGGCTGCGGGCGCCCGGCGCCGGCGGGGGCCGCCTCCGACGTGGACGGCGCCTGTCCGCGGGCGGGCTCGCCCGCCGGGGCGGCCGACGTCGCCGGGGCCGCGGAGCCGCGCCGCGCACGGCGGCCGGGCTTGCCGGTGTCCGGCGCGGCGCCGTAGCCGACGAGGGTGGGCACGCGGCCGTCACCCTCGGCGGGCCCGCCGACGTCGGACTCGGCGCCCTCGAGGGTGAAGGTCACCAGGGGCGCACCGACCTCGAGGGTCTCACCCTCGGCGCCGTGCAGGGCCGCGACGACGCCCGCGAACGGGCTCGAGACCTCGACCACGGCCTTGGCCGTCTCGACATCGGCGAGCACCTGGTTCACGGTCACCGCATCGCCCTCGGCCACGCGCCACGTCACGATCTCGGACTCGGTCAGGCCCTCGCCGAGGTCGGGCAGGCGGAAGGTCTTCTGGCTCATCGGGTCTCCTCCCCGGCGTTCTGGGCGGCGAGGAACTGCTCGGCGGTCTCGGGGGCGGCGAACGCGTCCACGGAGTCCAGCGAATTCGGCCGGCCCAGAGCACGGTCCAGGCCGTCGAGGATGCGGTCGAGGTCCGGCAGGTGCAGATGCTCGAGCTTGGACGGCGGGTAGGGCACGTCCATGCCGGTGACGCGCACCGGCGGGGCCTCGAGCCAGTGGAACGCGCGCTCGGCCACCGTGGCCACGAGCTCGGCGCCGAGGCCGCCGGTGCGGGACGCTTCGTGCGCCACGACGAGCCGGCCGGTGCGCCGCACCGAGGACTCGACGAGGCCGGTGTCCAGCGGAGACAGGCTGCGCAGGTCGACCACCTCGACCTCGACGCCCTCCTCGGCCGCCACCTCCGCGGCCTGCAGGGCGGTCTTCACGAGCGGGCCGTAGGCCACGAGCGTGGCGTCCCGGCCCTCGCGCAGGATGCGGGCGGGGCTCATCGGGGGGATCGCGACGTCCAGGTCCACGTCGCCCTTGTCGTGGTAGCGACGCTTGGGCTCGAGGTAGACCACCGGGTCCTCCGAGGCGATCGCGGCGCGGATGAGGTCGTACCCCTCCTGTGGGGAGGACGGGGAGACCACCCGCAGGCCCGCGGTGTGCAGGAAGTAGGCCTCGGGCGACTCGGAGTGGTGCTCCGGGGAGCCGATGCCGCCGCCGAAGGGGATGCGGATGGTCACCGGCATCGGCACGGCGCCGCGGGTGCGGGCGCGCAGCTTGGCCAGGTTCGCCACGATCTGGTCGAACGCCGGGTACACGAAGCCGTCGAACTGGATCTCGACGACGGGCCGGTAGCCGCGCATGGCCAGGCCGATGGCCGTGCCCACGATGCCGGACTCGGCCAGCGGGGTGTCGAGCACCCGGTCCTCGCCGAACTCGGCCTGCAGGCCGTCGGTGATGCGGAACACGCCGCCGAGGGCGCCGATGTCCTCGCCCATGAGCAGGACCTTGGGGTCGTCGGCCAGGGCACGGTGCAGGCCGCGGTTGATCGCCCGGCTGAAGGTCATGCGCTCGCTCACGCGCCCGCCTCCTCGTCGTCGAACTGCTGCAGGTAGAGGGCGTGCTCGCGGCGCTGCCGCTCGAGCTCCTGGTGGGGCTCGGCGTAGATCTCGTCGAAGAGCCTGTCCGCGCCGTCCTCCTCGAGCGCCTCGAGGGCGCGGCGGACCTCGGCCGCCAGCTCGTCGGCCTCGGCCTGGGCCTGTGCGAGCACGGCGTCCACGTCCACATCGAGGGTGCGCAGGTGCGCCTCCACGCGGGTCAGCGGGTCACGGGCCTTCCAGGCCTCGAGCTCGGCGTCGTCCCGGTAGCGGGTGGGGTCGTCCGCGGTAGTGTGCGGGCCCATGCGGTAGGTGACGGCCTCGATGAAGGTGGGACCGCCCCCGTCGGCCGCGCGCTCGACGGCGGCGCGGGTCGCGGCGAGCACGGCCAGGACGTCGTTGCCGTCCACGCGCATCGACGGGATGCCGAAGCCCCACGGGCGGTCCGCGATGCTGCGGCGGGTCTGCAGGCGCACGGGCTCGGAGATGGCCCAGTGGTTGTTCTGGCAGAAGAACACCACGGGCGACTGGTAGGAGGCGCTGAAGACCATGGCCTCGTTGACGTCCCCCTGGCTCGTGGCGCCGTCGCCGAAGTAGACGATCGTGGCCACGTCCGCCTGGTCCCGCTGGACGCCCATCGCGTAGCCGACGGCGTGCAGGGCCTGCGCGCCGATGATGATCTGCTGGGTGGCCACCCGCGTCTCGTTCGGGTCCCAGCTCGAGAACGTGGAGCCGCGCCACACCCGCAGCAGGTCCAGCGCGGGGACGCCGCGCAGCAGGGCCACGCCGTTCTCGCGGTAGGACGGGAAGACGAAGTCGTCCGGGCGCAGCGCGACGGCGGAGCCCACCTGGGCGGCCTCCTGGCCCAGCAGCGGGGGCCACAGGGCCAGCTCGCCCTGACGCTGCAGGTGCGTGGCCTCGACGTCGAGGCGCCGGACCACGGCCATCTGGCGGTACAGCGCGGCGAGGGCGTCGGCGTCGACGTCCTCGATCCACGGGTCGAGCTCCGGCTGCGGACGGCGGCGGCCCTCCGTGTCGAGCACCTGGAGCATCACGGCCTCGGCCGGGCCCGCCGGGGGCGGAGAGCCGGCGGACTGTCCGCCGGTGGGACGGGTGTGGTCCACGAGGGTCACTGGACTGCCTTCCGATCGACGCCCACGGTGCGGGGCGAGGGAGCTGTACGCATGCGCGAGCAGGGGTGGAGCGCGCGGCGTCTCGGTGGTGTGATTGTAATCACTTCAGTGTGATCTGCGCCACTCTCCCGGGCCGCCGCGCGAGGGCCGGGTGTCAGGCGCGGCGCAGCAGCACGTCGACGGCGGCGTCGAGGTAGGCGTCGACCTGGCCCTCCTCGTAGCCGGCGGCACCCTCGGCCTCGCCGAACGACGCGCGGCGCACGTCGTCCGCGGTCAGCCCGCCCTCGGCGCCGGGATCCGTCGAGTCCTCCGCACCGGCCAGGGTGACGCGCAGACGGTCCACGAGCGCGTCCACCTGGTCCACGTCGTAGCTCACGGCGTCCGCGCGGGAGGGGCGGCGGAAGCGCTCCGCCGGGGCCCGGTCGGCGCGGGCCACGAGCTCGGCCACGCGCTCCTCGAGGTCTGCGGCCCAGTCCTCGTCCCCGCGCTCGGCGACGAAGGCCTGACGCTCGGCGGCGGCCAGCTCCTCTTCCAGACGGTCCAGCTCGTCGTCCACCTCGTCCGTGGCGTAGCCGCCGTTGACAGTCGCGAAGCGGGCCTGGCGCACCTCCTCCGCCGTCAGCGGGGCACCGCCGTCGCGCGCCTCACGGGCACGCGCCATGAAGGCGTCCACGTGGGTGGTCTCGTAGCCGATCTCGTCCTGCTCGACGAGCTCGAAGACCGGCTCGGCGTCCGGGGTGGTGCGGGGGGTCATGGGCGTCTCCTGCGGTGTGGGTCCCGGACGTGCCGGGTCGAGGGGTGGATCAGGTCAGGGGCAGCGCCAGCACGGTGTAGGCCACCGGCGCGGCGAACACGAGGGAGTCCAGGCGGTCCATCACGCCGCCGTGGCCGGGCAGGGCGGAGGACATGTCCTTGATGCCGAGCTCACGCTTGACCATGGACTCGGAGAAGTCCCCCGAGGTGGCGGCGGCGACGGTGGTCACGCCGAGGACGGCGCCGACCCACCACGGCTGGCCGACCAGCAGGGGGACGGCGACGACGCCCACCAGCACCGAGCCCGCCAGGGAGCCGGCCAGGCCCTCCCAGGACTTCTTGGGGCTGATGCGCGGGGCGATCGGGGTGCGGCCGAAGCGGTAGCCCACGATGTAGCCGAACGTGTCGTTGGAGACCACCATCAGCAGCAGGATCGCCACCATGCGGTGCCCCAGCGGCTCGTCCAGGAGCGCCGCGGCGAAGGAGAGCAGGAACGGCGCCCACAGCACGATGAACACGCCCGCGAGCATGAACTGGCCCGCCGGACGCCGCCGCGTCAGCGCCGTCCATACGGCCACCAGCGCCAGGCATGCCACCAGGGCGATGAACAGCGCGGGCACCCCCCACCGCCACGCGGTGAGCGGCAGGACCGCCGCGGCCACCCAGAGCGGGGGCCGCGGCACGTCCAGGCCGATGCCGCGCACCGCCGTCGCGATCTCGGACACCGCGCCGACCAGCAGGGCGACCACGAGGAGGACCAGCAGCCAGTCGAGCCAGAAGAGGCCGACCAGGGCCGTCGCCAGCAGCCCCACCCCCACGAGGACGGCGGACTTGAGGTCGCGGCCGCCGCGCGGAGGTGCGGGCGAGGTGGACACGGCGGAGGTCATGGGGCGAGCGCGGACGGCGGGAGGCTCAGACCTCCAGCAGCTCCTGCTCCTTGTTCTTGGCCATCTCGTCGATGAGCTCGACGTGGCGTTTGGTGAGCGCGTCCAGCTCCTTCTCGCCGCGGGCACCCTCGTCCTCGCCGACCTCGCCGTCCTTGACGGCCTTGTCCATGGCCTCCTTGGCCTTGCGGCGGGCATTGCGCACGGAGATCTTGTGCTCCTCCGCCTTGGACTTGACCAGCTTCACGTACTCCTTGCGGCGCTCCTCGGTCAGCTCCGGCATCACGATGCGGATGACCTTGCCGTCGTTGGACGGGTTCGCGCCGACCTCGGACTCGGACAGCGCCTTCTCGATGTTGCGCAGGGCCGACTGGTCGAACGGGGTGATGAGCAGCGTGCGGGCGTCCGTGGTGGTGAAGGACGCCAGCTGCTGCAGCGGGGTGAACGAGCCGTAGTAGTCAACCATCACCTTGGAGTAGAGGCCCGGGTTGGCGCGGCCCGTGCGCACGGAGGCGAAGTCCTCACGCGTGGCCTCGATGGTGCGGTCCATCTGCTCTTCGGCGGACTGCAGGGTCTCCTGGATCACGGTGTCTCCTCGGTGTGGTGGAACAGGTCTGCCGCCATCCTACGCGGCGCGCCTCAGACGGTGACGGTGGTGCCGATCGGCTCGCCGAGCAGGGCGCGGGTCACGTTGCCCGGGCCCTCCATGCCGAACACGCGCATGTCCAGGTCGTTGTCCTTGCACATGGTCATGGCGGTCAGGTCCATCACGCGGATGTTCCGCAGCAGCGCCTCGTCGTAGGTCAGGTGCGTGAGACGCTCGGCGGTGGGGTCCTTCTTGGGGTCCGCGGTGTAGACGCCGTCCACGCCGGACTTGGCCATCAGGACCTCGTCCGCCCCGACCTCGAGGGCACGCTGGGCCGCCACGGTGTCCGTGGAGAAGTAGGGCAGGCCGGTGCCTGCGCCGAAGATCACGACGCGGCCCTTCTGCATGTGGCGGATGGCGCGCAGCGGGATGTAGGACTCCGCCACCTGCTCCATGTGGATGGCGGACTGCACGCGCGTGGTGACCCCGGCCTGGATGAGGAAGTCCTGCAGGGCCAGGCAGTTCATCACGGTGCCGAGCATGCCCATGTAGTCGGCCCGACGGCGGTCCATCCCGTTCTCGGACAGCTCGGCGCCACGGAAGAAGTTGCCGCCGCCGACGACGATCGCGATCTCCACCTGGTCCGCCGCGGCGGCGATCTGCTCGGCGATGCCGCGGACGGTCTCCGGGTCCACGCCGATCTTGCCGCCGCCGAACACCTCGCCCGAGAGCTTGAGGAGCACGCGACGGCGGCCGGTGTCGTCCGAGGTCTGCGGGGCGTGGGCGGTGGTCGGGTCCTCGGGGGCGCGGTTCGTCTCCATGGGAAGCATCTCCTGGTCGGTGGGGGGGTGGCCGGGGACGGCCGTCCCGGGGGCGGACACGCGGACGGGGTGGCCGCCCGGTCGGGGCGGCCACCCCGTCATGCGATGGTCGTCGGCGCCATCCGGCGCCGGAGTGGACCTCGGGTCGCTCCCGATCCTACGCCCCCGCGGGGCGTGGACCGGGAGCGGCCGGTCCGGGTGCGGCGGTCAGTTGCCGACGCGGAAGCGGGCGAACCCGGTGACGTTGGTGCCGGCGTCGGAGGCGACCTTGCCGACGGTCTGCTTCGGGTCCTTCGCGAACGGCTGGTCCACGAGCACGATCTCCTTGAAGAAGCCGGTCAGGCGGCCCTCCACGATCTTCGGCAGGGCCTGCTCCGGCTTGCCCTCGGCACGGGCGGTCTCATCGGCGATGCGACGCTCGTTCTCGACGGTCTCGGCCGGCACGTCCTCACGGGTGAGGTACGTGGGCGAATAGGCCGCGGTGTGCACGGCGATGTCGTGCGCGGCGGTCTTGGCGTCGGCGGAGTCGGCGTCCACGGCGAGGAGCACGCCCACCTGGGCCGGCAGGTCCTTGGAGGTCTTGTGCAGGTAGGCGTCCACGAAGGCGCCCTCCACGCGGGCCAGGCGGCGCACGGCCACCTTCTCGCCCAGCAGGGCGCCCTCCTCGGTCACGTAGTCGCCCAGGGTGCGGCCCTCGTAGTCGGAGGCCAGCAGGCCGTCGACGTCGGTGGCGCCGGAGGCGACGGCGGCGCGCAGCACCACGTCGCCCAGGGCGATGAACTTGTCGGCCTTGGCCACGAAGTCGGTCTCGCAATTGAGCTCGATCATGACGCCGACGCCGTTCTCGACGGTCGCGGCCACGAGGCCCTCGGCGGCGGAGCGGCCCTCGCGCTTGGTGGCGCCCTTGAGGCCCTTCACGCGGATGATCTCGATGGCCTTCTCGGCGTCGCCGTTGGCCTCGTCCAGAGCCTTCTTCACGTCCATCATGCCGGCGCCGGTGCGCTCGCGCAGGGCCTTGATGTCAGCAGCGGTGTAGTTCGCCATGCTCGTTCGGTCCTTCCCGTGGTGTGGGTTGTGCGGGATGTTCGGGGTCTGATCCGGTCCGTCGGCCCGGCCGGGTGGGGCCAGGCCGACGGACCGGCCGGGATCACTCGCCCTGCGGGGCGGCCTCGGCGGCGGGGGCCTCGGCCTGCTCGGCCGGCGCCTCGGCGGCGGGGGCCTCGGCCTGCTCGGCCTGCTGGGCGTTGTGCTGCTCGAGCAGCTCGCGCTCCCACTCGGCCATCGGCTCGGCGGCCGCCTGGCCGGACTTGCCGCCCTGACGGGCGATCAGGCCCTCGGCGACGGCGTCCGCGACCACGCGGGTCAGCAGGTTCACGGAGCGGATGGCGTCGTCGTTGCCCGGGATCGGGTAGGCGACCTCGTCCGGATCGCAGTTGGTGTCCAGGATGGCGACGACCGGGATGCCGAGCTTCTGGGCCTCGTCGACGGCCAGGTGCTCCTTCTTGGTGTCCACGACCCACACGGCGGAGGGGGTCTTGGCCATGTTGCGGATGCCGCCGAGGTTGGCCTGCAGCTTCTCGAGCTCACGGTTGAGCAGCAGCAGCTCCTTCTTGGTGAACTGCGAGCCGGCCACGTCCTCGAAGTCGATCTCCTCGAGCTCCTTCATGCGCTGCACGCGCTTGGAGACGGTGGAGAAGTTGGTCAACATGCCGCCGAGCCAGCGGTGGTTCACGTAGGGCATGCCCACGCGACCGGCCTGCTCCGCGATGGCCTCCTGGGCCTGCTTCTTGGTGCCGACGAACAGGATGGTGCCGCCGTGGGCGACGGTCTCCTTGACGAACTCGTAGGCGCGATCGATGTAGGACAGCGACTGCTGGAGGTCGATGATGTAGATGCCGTTGCGCTCGGTGAAGATGAAGCGCTTCATCTTGGGGTTCCAGCGGCGGGTCTGGTGGCCGAAGTGGACACCGGAGTCGAGGAGCTGGCGCATGGTCACGACGGGCATGACGTTCCCTTCTGTGGCAGCCGTGGCACCCCGCGCTTCACGCGCGGGCGGTCTGCCGGTCGATTTCTTGACGGTTGGCGGCCGGCCCGGTCGGGCGGCCCCTGGCATCACGACGGCGGGCTGCCGGGCCCCACGAGCACCCGCGCCGACGTCCTCTCCAGGAGGACGGCGGGGACGGGACCGAGCGTGGGGGCTGGGCCGCTGAAGCGACCCACCGCGATGCGCGGAGTCGGCGTCCGGGGCACAGCACAGGGCCGGCCACAGGACACCGCTGAGGTGAATCCTACCCCAGGTGGGCGCCCGCTCCCATCGCCGACTCCTGCACAGGGGCCGATGCGGCGGGCGCTCTCCACGGTGGGACTGCGGGCCTGCCACGCGGCCGCCCGGAACGCCAGGCTGATGCCATGACCCCTCGTACGCTCCTCCCCCGTCCGCTCCCGCGTCCGCGCATCGCGGGGTGCGTCGCGGCTGCCCTGCTCGCCTGGCTCGTCCTCGCCCTGGAGATGGGCGACCTCGGCCCCGCGTCCCGGGCCACGCCCGCACCGTCCACGCGCGACGCGCTGCTCCTCGTCGCGGCGTCCCCGGCAGGTCCGGGCGCGACGGCCGCGCCGGTCGCGTGGCACCCGCCCGTCGCCGGCGCCGCCCCGGATGACGTGCTCCGCGCGTTCGTCGCACCCGAGCGACCGTGGAGTCGGGGGCACCGGGGCGTGGACCTCGCCGTGCAGACCGGGGCTCCGATCCAGGCGCCGGCGGCTGGCCGGGTCGTGTTCGCCGGGGTCGTGGTCGACCGCCCCGTGCTGACCCTCGAGCACGCGGACGGGACCCGCAGCTCCCTCGAGCCGGTGGAGGCCGACGTCGCGGTGGGGGCCGTCGTCGACGCGGGCGACCCCGTGGGGCGACTGGCCGGGGCGCCACCCCACTGCCCGCGGGCGTGCGTGCACTGGGGCGTGCGGGAGCCCGATGGCTGGCGGGTGGGGGACGCGGCCTTCGACCGCTACCTCGACCCGCTGGTGCTCATCGGCTGGAGCGGCCCGTCCGTGCTCTGGCCGCACGCCGCGCCACACCCAGCGCGGCCGTGAGGTCCAGAAGCCGGCGGGCGGACTCGTCCCAGCTGAACCGGGCCGCCTGGGCGACGCTCGCCCGGGAGGCCGCGGCGAACTCGGCGGGGTCCTCGAGCTCCCGCACGCGGGCCGCGAGCGCGGCCACCCGGTCCCCCTCGAGCGGGACACCCCGGAAGGACGCGGTGCCCGCGCCGGCGATCTCGCGGAAGATCGGCAGGTCCGAGCACACCACCGGCGTGCCATGGGCCATCGCCTCGGCCACGGGCAGGCCGAAGCCCTCGGCGCGGGAGAGGGTGACGGCCGCGGTGGCCCGGCGGAGCAGGCGCACGTACTCGGCCTCGTCGGTGCCGTCGTGGAACACCACGTCTGCGCCGTCGGCCCCTGCGACGGCGCGACGCTCGGCCAACCGGTCCTCGAGCTGCCCGCGGCGCTCCGGGCTGATGCGGGAGAGCAGGTGCAGCGTGTAGCCCGGCAGCAGCGGCGCAGCGGCCACGAGGGACTCGACGTCCTTGTAGTCCATGAACGAGCCCATGTAGAGCAGCGTGCGCTCCGGGGTCTCGTCCGGGTCCCGCGGCTCCGGGACCGCCTGCGCCGCGTTCGCGACGACGTGGACCGGACGCCGGGTGAGGCGGTGTCGGGCGATGAGCTCCGCCGTCGTCCGGGAGACCGTGGCGACCGCGTCCGCGCGGTCGAGCAGGAGCCGCTGCGGGATCTTGGTCAGGTGATAGGCCCGCCAGAGCCAGCGGATCGGCTCGGACAGGTTCCGCGGCGGGGTGCGGTGCTCGTAGTAGATGAGGTCGTGGAGCGTGAGGATCAGGGCGTAGTCCCGCCCCCACGACCCCATGGTCTGCATGGGCGAGAAGACGACGTCCGGTCGCAGACGCGCGACCTGACGGGCCACGAACGGCTCGCGTGGGGAGGTGGGGCCGGAGACGAGGTGCCACGGCACGCCGTCCGGGAGCAGGGCCAGCTGTCGTTCGTCCGAGATCAGCATCGCGACCTCGACGTCGACCCCCGCCGGGCCCGGTGCGGCGGCCCGGCGGGCGACCGCCTCGAGGAGGCTCGCGCCGTAGCGGGAGATGCCGTCGTGGAAGTCGGTGCGGGTGTAGCGGGCGTCCATCAGCAGGCGCAGGGGGCGGGAGGGGCTCACCCGGACCACGCTAGCGCCGGGTCGGAACGGGGCCCGGGCAGCCACGCACGGAGGGTGCCGAGCGGGGGGTGTCGAGCACCGTGCGGCCACCTGGGCGTCATCCGAATTTCTGATTGCGTTTCGATAACGATCGTGTATCTTGATCACGGATCGGTTACGGCCGGTCCGCCACACCGGGGCTTCCTCCGCATCCTCGCGTAACCCGGTCATCCGCACTGCTCGTCAACTCGCACCCGCGGTCCGGCCTCGTCCCGGGCACCGCCCCGAGGCACCGCCCTCATGGGCCGCAGGTCCTGTCCGGGAAGAAGATCCGATGTCCGTGACCTCCTCGCACGCCGCTTCGCGTCGCGCCCCCCGCACCGCCGCCGCCTCCGTGGCCCTCGCCCTGGGCGCCGCCGCCCTGACCGGCGTCGGCACCGTGTCCGTCGCCGAGACCGCCCAGGCCGCCGAGACCGCCTACACCGTCCGCTCCGGCGACGGCTGGTGGATCATCGCCCAGCGCACCGGCGTCTCCATGTCCACGCTGCAGTCGCTCAACGGCATGACCGCCGCGACCGTGCTGCACCCCGGCATGGTCCTCAAGACCTCCGGCACCGCCACCCCGGCCCCGGCCCCGGCGCCGTCCACCTCGGGCTCGACCTACACCGTGCTGGCCGGCGACGGCTGGTGGATCATCTCCTACCGCACGGGCGTGTCCGCCTCGGTCCTACAGTCCATCAACGGCATGACCTCCTCGACCATGCTCCACCCGGGAATGGTCCTGAAGACCACCTCGGTCTCCACCTCCAGCGCCCCTGCCCCTGCGCCGGCGCCCGCGTCCAAGCAGGCTGCCGTCGACTACGTGCGCTCCGCCGTCCGGAACCCGTCCTCCTATTACGTGTGGGGCGGCAACGGCCCCTCCGGCTTCGACTGCTCCGGCCTCACCCAGCAGGCAATGGCCCGGGCCGGCATCTCCATCCCGCGCCGCGCCGGCGACCAGTACCTCGCCGCGAAGTCCTACGTGCCGATCTCCCAGGCCCAGCCCGGCGACCTCGTGTTCTATGCGAACCAGTCCACCGGCCGCATCTACCACACGGCCATGTACATGGGCGGCGGCCAGCTCGCCCACGCCCTCAACGAGGACGCGGGCCTAGTGTTCACCTCCACGACGATCATGAAGTCCGACATGCTCGCGGTGGCCGCCCGCTACTGAGCACCGGCACGACGACGGCCCCCGGCCCGCGCCATACCGCGCGGCCGGGGGCCGTTTTCTGTAGGGCGTGCGGGACTTGAACCCGCGACCCAGGGATTATGAGTCCCCTGCTCTGACCGACTGAGCTAACGCCCCTCCCCCGCGGCATCGCGCGGGACCCGCCCATCCTACCGACGGGTCTCAGAGCATCGCGCGGACCTCGGCGGCCGTCGCGCCGCGGTAGAGGCGCTCGAAGATGTCCACCGTCTTCTGGGCGGAATGATGCAGGGCCTTCGCGTGGGACGCCTCGCCCATGGCGGCGCGGTCCGCGTCCGAGAGGTCGAGGATCCGGGCGATCCGATCGGCCAGGGCCACGTGGTCCCCGGGCGGGAAGAGGTGGCCGTTGACGCCCTCGTCCACGAGGTGGGGCAACGCGAGGGCGTCCGCGAGGACCACCGGGGTGGACGCGCTGAGCGCCTCGAGGGTCACGAGGGACTGCAGCTCCGCCGTGCCCGGCTGGCAGAACACGTCGGCGCGCAGGTAGGCCGCCCGCAGCTCCTCCTCGGAGACGTGGCCGCGCAGCAGGACGCGGTCGGCCACCCCCTCCTCGTCCACCGTGGCACGGATGCGGTCGCGCTGCTCGCCGTCGCCGACGATCTCGGCGTGCACGTCCAGGTCGGGGCGGGTGCGGGCCAGGTGCGCGATCGCACGGATCAGCACCTCCACGTTCTTCTCCACGGCCAGCCGCCCCACGAAGAGCACGACCGGATGGCCGGGATGGTCCACCCTCTCCCCCGGCTGCAGCTCGTAGGCGCTCGCGTCGATGCCGTTGGAGACCGGGAGAACGTTGTCCAGGCCGGCGTGCTCGGCCATGGCCTGCGCGGCGAGGGCCGTGGGGGTGGTGACCACCGCGCCCTTGCCCATGAGTCGACCCATGTCCTTCCACGACACCCGGGAGACGATGTCCAGGAACCACTGCGGGAACGGCAGGAACGGCTCGAGGTTCTCCGGCATGAAGTGGTTCGTGGAGACGATCCGGATGCGGCGCCGCTCGGCCTCGTTGATGGCGGCCTCGCCGATCATGTAGTGGCACTGGGCGTGCACGACGTCCGGCTGGACCTCGCGGTAGATGCGGCGGAAGGAGATCTTGGCATGCCGCGGGAGCACCACACGGTAGTACTCGTGCGTCGGCGCCGGCAGGGAGCGCAGCAGGTGCACGGTGGCCTCCGGCCGGTGCTCCACGGTGTCCGGGCCGGCGTCACTGCGCGGCATCACGACGTGGACCTCGTGGCCGCGCGCGTGCAGCGCCGTGGCGAGGCGGTGGCCGAAGGTGGCGGCCCCGTTGACGTGCGGCGGATAGGTGTCTGCGGCGATCAGCACCTTCAGGGGGCGGTCGGCGGCGATCCCGGGACGGTCGGACACGGCGGTCCCTCTCTGTGGTGGCGATGGCACGACGGCGCCCGGCCCGTGCCGTGAGGATCGGCCGCGGGCACGGCGCGCGTCCCACGGTAGCAACCGTCGGCGCCGGCACGAGGATGCGCGAGGGGGTCAGCCCCGGCGGGACGGGTGCTCGCGCGGGTCCTGACCGTCCGCCCGCAGGCCGCGGGCCTTGCCCACCGCGCGCACGAGGTAGTCCCCCGCGGCGAGGATGTGCAGCAGGCAACCGGCGCCGACCAGAGCCAGGGCCACGCCGCTCCACGGGCCGCCGTCGACCCCCGGCACACGGGCGAGCAGCAGCAGGGGCGTGCCCACCAGCAGCAGCGCGGTGCGCACCTTGCCCAGGACCGTGACCGGCAGATCCGGGCTGCCGCCGAACAGCCACAGGCACACGGCGGCGAGCACGAGGTCCGGGATCGCGATGGCCAGGGCGAGCCAGAGCGGGGCGATACCGGTGGCCACGAACGTCACGGCCACCACCAGCAGGGAGAGGCGGTCCGCCACCGGGTCGAGCCACCGCCCGACCGTGGAGATCATGTCGAACCGGCGCGCCACGTAGCCGTCCACCCAGTCCGTGCCGGAGAGCACCGCCAGGATCACGAACGCGTCCAGGTGCCGGCCGTCGACGGTGAGCCACACGAACACCGGGACCAGGGCGAAGCGGGCCAGGGTGATGAGGTTCGGCACGGTCAGCCAGGTGTCGCGGACGCGGTACTCGTGGCCCTCGCGCAGGCCGACGTCGATCACACGCATGGGTCGCTCCTCCAGGGTCCGCGGGCGGACGCCCCCGCCGGGCGCCCCACACGCCCAGCCTACCGACGCCGTCGCCCCTCCCCGCAGACGACGAGGCCCCGATCCGTGGGGATCGGGGCCTCGTCGTCTGCGGGG
>NZ_JABFBA010000009.1:283291-295006 GCF_017168445.1 Micrococcus sp. KRD026
GGGAGGGCGGGCCCCCCCCCCGGGTCAGCGGCGGCGCAGGCGGCCGGCGAGCGCCACGAACGCGGCGGAGGAGGCGCCGAGCAGCGCGAGCGGCTGCCAGTTGTCCTTCACGTAGTCCTCGGCCTCGGCGGTCCGCTCCCCCGCGCGGGCGGCACCGGTGAACGGCGCGGTCTGCTCGGTGGCGTGTGCGGTCTCGGGGGTGACGCCGCGACCCTTGCGCTGCGCGGCGAAGGCCGCGAGCTGGCCCTTCACGCTGGTCTTCTCGTCCAGGCCGGAGCGGATGTCGCCCAGGTGGCGGCGGCGCAGGTCGGCACGGCGACGGATCTCCGCCTCGCTGGCGTCGGCGCGGTCCGGATGGGGAGCGGCCTCGCCGTTCTTGCGGGCCTTCTTGTTCTCCTCCTTCTCCACCTTCTTCCGCTCGGCCTCGCGGGCGGCCTCGACACGCTTGGCCTCGGCGCGCTCCGCCTTGAGGCGGTCGTACTCGGCCGGATCGAAGGCGTTGCCCTCCTTGAGGTAGCCGAGGTCGTACTCGAGGTTGCGCACGATCTCCTGCGGCACGAGCGGCATGGCGCCCTTGACCATCATGAGGCCGACGCCGGCGAAGATCAGGCCGAGCACGAGGAACGCCAGCGCCACCATCAGCGCCGGGAACCAGAAGGTCGGGTCGGCGAAGGCGCCGATCAGGGTCACCACGAGGGCGACCACCATGAGTGCGAGGAAGAACAGGCCCACCACCGCGATGCCGGCGCCGATGCCGGCCTTCTTGCCCTTCGCGGCCACGTGCCTCTTGGCGAGCTCGAGCTCGTCCTTCATCTGCAGGGGCAACAGGCGCACGACGGCGCCGAGCAGGTCGGTCAGCGAGCTCGCGCGGGTCTGCGGGGTCACCGGGACGGCGGTCCGCGGCGCGCGGACCTTCGACGCATCGGCGGGGGGAGCCTGGTGGGACATGGTGCATGCCTTCCGTGGAGTGCCTGGACAGATGCGCCCGGGCGGCGCGGCGGTCGCCGGGCATTCTCGAGCAAAGCTATCACCGGCCCGCCCCCAGGGGGACGGGCCGGGTGCGCGCGATGGCGGCTGGATCAGAAGTCGATGACCGCCGGGTCGGGGCCGAGACGGCCGTCCTCGCGGTCCAGCGCGTCGATCCGGGCGACGTCGTCGTCGGTCAGCTCCACCCCCGCGGCCTCGAGGTTCGAGACGATGCGCTCGGGCGTCACGGACTTGGGGATGACCACGAAGCCGTGGGCGAGGTGCCACGCGATGACCACCTGGGCCGGCGTCGCGCCGCGGGCCTCGGCGATCTCCGTGACCACGGGGTCGGCGAGGAGGTCGCCGCCCTGACCGAGCGGGGACCAGGACTCGTGGACGATGCCGTGGCGGCCCTCGACCTCGCGCAGCTCGCGCTGCTGCCAGTACGGGTGGGTCTCGACCTGGTGGATCACGGGCACCACGCCGGTGGCCTCGATGATCTCCTCGAGCTGGGCGGCCGGGAAGTTGGAGACGCCGATCGAGCGCACCTTGCCCTGCTTCTGCGCCTCGATCAGGGCCTTCCAGGTGTCCAGGTACTTCCCCTGCGCCGGCTTGGCCCAGTGGATGAGGTAGAGGTCGACGTAGTCGGTGCCGAGCTTGTCGAGCGAGACGTCGAGGGCGGCGAGCGCCTCCTCGTAGCCCTGGTCCGAGTTCCACACCTTGGTGGTGAGGAACAGCTCCTCGCGGGCGACGCCGGACGCGGCGATGCCGCGGCCCACGCCCTCCTCGTTCCCGTAGATCGCGGCGGTGTCGATGTGGCGGTAGCCGGCGCGGATCGCCTGCTCGACGACGTCGGCCGCGACGTCGTCCTCGACCTGCCACACGCCGAGCCCGAGCTGCGGGATCTGCTGGCCGTCGTGGAAGGGGACGGTGGGAACGTCGGTCATGAGGGAGCTCCTGGAGGGTCGGGGTCGGGCGGATGCCTCGGGTGCAACCGCACGCGGACGGGGGGCATTCCCGACGGCGGTCACCGGGCCGGGGAACCGCCGTCGAGCGTGCGCTCCCCCGCGACGACGGCGCCCACCGCGCGGGCGAAGGCCGCGAACACCTCCGCGGGGTCGTTGGCCGTGACGAGCCGGGCGTTGGGGCGCCTGCCCCAGATGTCCCGCGTGTCGTGGACGGTGGTGCCGCGCAACAGCTCCGAGTCCGCCTCGACGTCGACGACGGTGGCCCGCGTGGCGATGCGGGCCTGGCCCGCGGCCACCTGGGCGGCGAAGAGGTCGTGCAGGTGGGCGATGTAGCCCTGGTCGTAGTCGTGGTGGAACTCGAAGTAGAAGCGCAGCGCGTCGGCGAGCACGTCCAGGACGGGGCGGCCGGTCGCGGCGGCCGGCCCGGCGACCCGCGGTCGGTCCGCGGACCAGCCGACGGGGCGGGCCCCGGCGTCGGCCAGGAGGCCGTCCAGCAGGGCCGGCGTGTACTCGATCCGCTCCGTGGTCTCGAGCGCGCACACCACCGGCAGGCGATCCTCGGGCAGGCCCTCGACGGCCGCGAACACCTCCTTCGCGGCGTCCGGGTCCACCCAGGTGTTCCACTCGGCGGTGGGCGTGGTGTTGCCCGGATGATAGAAGGAGCCGCCCATGATCACGATGCCGCGGGCGAGGAACGGCAGGCGCGGCTCGACGCGCAGCGCGAGGGCCAGGTTCGTCAGCGGCGCGGTGCAGAGGATCGTCGTCTCCCCGGGGTGGGCCCGCAGCTCGTCCAGCCACACCTCCACGGCGGGCCGGGGCGAGAGCCACTCAGGGCGCCGATCGATCCGGGCATGGCCGAGACCGCCGTCGCCGTGGGTCTCCGGGGTGGTGACCGCGGGCCGGCGCAACGGGGTCTCGGCACCGACGGCCACCTCGACGTCGGCCCGACCGGCCAGGTCCAGCACCGCAGCCGTGTTCAGGGCGCAGTCCCGGGCGGTCGCGTTGCCGCCCGTGGTGGTGATGGCCGCGAGCTCGGGACCGGCGCCGAGGCGGTGGGCGCCGACGAGGTGGAGCAGGGCGCAGGCATCGTCGATGCCGGTGTCGACGTCGGCGAGGAGGCGGGCGGTCACGGGGTGGGCGTGCCGCCGTTGGCGTTGAGGGTCTCGCCGTTGACGTAGCTGGACTCGCCCGAGGCAAGGAACACGTAGGCGGGCGCCATCTCCACGGGCTGGCCGGCGCGGCCGATGGGGGTGCTGTGGCCGAACTCGGGCAGCTTCTCCTCGGGCTCACCGTAGGACACGTGCTGCACCGTCCAGATGGGCCCGGGCGCCACCGCGTTGACACGGATGCCCTTCGGGCCGAGCTGCTCGGCCAGGCCCTTGGTGAAGTTGTTGATGGCGCCCTTGGTGGCCGCGTAGTCGAGGAGCCTCGGGTTGGGGTTGTAGGCCTGCACCGAGGTGGTGTTCACGATCGTGCTGCCCGGGCCCATGTGCTTCAGCGCGGCGCGGCTGAGCGTGAACATGGACATGATGTTGATCTGGAACGTCTCGTGGACCTGCTCGTCCGTGAGATCGGCCAGGTCATCGGAGATGAACTGCTTGCCCGCGTTGTTCACGAGGATGTCCAGGCCACCGAGGCGCTGCGCGGCCTCGTCCACGAGGGAGGCGCGGTAGTCGGCGTCCATCAGGTCGCCCGGCAACGCGACGGCGGTGCGCCCGGCCGCCTCGATCGCCGCCAGGACGCGGTCGGCGTCGGGCTGCTCCTGAGGCAGGTAGGCGATGGCGACGTCCGCGCCCTCACGGGCGTAGGCGATGGCGACCGCGGCACCGATGCCGGAGTCGCCGCCGGTGATCAGGGCCTTGCGGCCGGTCAGCCGACCCATCCCCCGGTACGAGTCCAGACCGATGTCCGGGACGGGATCCGTCTTCACGTCCAGGCCCGGCTCGGGCTGGCGCTGCTTGTCGACGCGGAGCTTCGGGTGGCGGGTGCGCGGGTCGTCGTGGGCCAGTTGGGAGTCCTGCACGGGGATCGCGGGGGCGTCGTCCTTCTTCTCTGGAGTGGTCATGGGCCCGATGCTACGCGGCGCGCGCCAGAGGGTGACAAGGGACGGAGCGCGGCGTCGTCGGCGGGGTGGCCCACGCGACGACGGCGCGGCGGCTAGGCATCAGCGCGGGGTCAGCGGGGCCCGCTGAGGCCGCGCAGGGCGCCACGGTGCTGGAGCACGTGCAGGTCCCAGCGCGAGCTGAGCCCCTCGAACAACCCGATGCCACGCCGGGAGTTACCTTGCTCGTCCAGGCGCGGCGACCACGCGGCGAGGCCCAGGGCCCCGGGCACGGCACCGAGCAGCGCGCCCGAGACGCCGGACTTCGCGGGCACGCCGACCTCAGCCACCCACTGGCCGCTGGCGTCGTACATGCCGCAGGTGAGCATCACGGACATCGTCTGCTGCGCCACCCACTCGTCCAGCACCCGCTCCCCCGTCACGGGGTTCTTGCCGCCAGCGGCGAGGGTGGCGCCCATGACGGCCAGCTGGGGTGCGGTGACCAGGACCGAGCACTGCGCGAGGTACCCGGCCACGGCCTCGCGGGCCGAGATGGGCAGCCGGCCGGCGTCGGCGAGCAGGTGGGCCAGGCCCAGGTTGCGGTCGGCGCGGGTGCGTTCGGCGTCGAGGACGTCCTCGCAGACCTCCAGCTCGACGCCGGCCAGCGCGCTGTAGCGGCGCAGCAGCAGGGCCGTCCGCTCGTCCTCGTCCCCGGCGGGCAGGAGGGAGTGGACCAGGATGGCGCCGGCGTTGATCAGCGGGTTGCACGGCCGGCCGTCGTCGTGCAGGGACAGGTGGTTGAACGACTCACCGGAGGGCTCGACGCCCACGTCCTCCAGCACGTGGTCCAGGCCGATCTCCTGCAGCACCACCGCGTAGGTGAGGGCCTTGGAGACCGACTGCAGCGCGAAGGCGTGCTCGGTCTCCCCGGCGGCGGCCTGGTGGCCGTCCACCGTGCACACCGCCACGGCGAGGCCGTCCACATGCTGGCCGGCGACGTCCTCGAGGTAGTCGGAGGGCTCGCCGCGGCGGTCCGACTCCACCTCGCCGAGCATCGCGCGCAGGTCGTCGTCGAATCGCGTCGTGTCCATTCCTGTCACAGTAGTGGACGGGCGCCCGGGTCGCGGGCGGGCACCGGGCCGGTCACGGTGTGTACTGGACCGGGCGTTCGGGCCCAGCGGCAGGCCCAGCCACCTCCAGCCGATGACCATGCCGGTGCACGCGGGCAGGAAGGCGATCGAGGACGGGAGCATCGTGGCGATCAGGGAGCCGATGCCCATCTTCCGGTCGTACCTCTGAGCCACCGCGATGATCAGCGGGACGCTACGCGGGCGACGGAGGGTGAAGGCAAGACCCGGGAACCCGGGCCGGGGCTATCGTCGGGGGATGGACGTGCGGATCGGGACCTCCGGCTGGACCTACAGGCACTGGCGCGGGACCTTCTACCCGCAGGGGCTGCGGATCGCCGACCAGCTCGACCACTACACGGAGCGCTTCCGGACGGTCGAGCTCAACGGCTCCCACTACCGCTGGCCGGCGGACAGCACCGTCGAGGCATGGCGCGAGCGCCTGCCCGCCGGCTTCGAGATGGCCGTCAAGGCCTCCCGCTACCTCACCCACTACCGCAAGCTCAACGAGCCGCAGGACTGGGTGGAGCGCATCGTGCACACCCTGGACCTGCTCGGTGACCACGCCGGGCCGCTGCTGCTGCAGCTGCCGGTCAACCTGCACCGCGACGACGACCGACTCGCCGGGTTCCTCGGCCTGCTGCCCGAGCGGGTGCGCGTGGCGGTGGAGGTCCAGCACGAGTCCTGGCTGGACGAGGACGTGTTCGACCTCCTCGACCGGCACGGGGCGGGGTTCGTGGTCTCGGTGATCGCCGGGCGGGAGCCGGTGCTGCGCGCGACCGGCCGCCTCGCCTACGTGCGCTTCCACAACGCGGACCCGGACTGGCGCTACGGCGGATCGTTCTCCGACGCCGAGCTCTCCCCCTGGGTGAAGCGGCTGCGGGAGCTGACCGGCGCGGACGCGGCGGGCGCGCGCCCCGCCTACGTCTACTTCAACAACGACAACCACGGCCACGCCGCGTTCAACGCGCTGACGCTGCGCAGGATGGCGGAGACCGAAGCCTGACACGTGCCGAGCGCGTGCCTAGCGTGAGGAGGAAGCGGCGGCCGAGCGCCGCCGTCGTCCCCCGAGAGCACAGGAAGGCAGACGCACATGACCCTCATGCAGATCCCCACGGACCACGGCACGATCGGACTGAACGTGGAGGAGGCCGGCCACGGGCGTCCCGTGGTCCTCATCCACGGCTGGCCGCTGACCCTCGACTCGTGGAAGGACCAGGTCGCAGCCCTGTCCCCGCACTACCGCGTGATCACCTATGACCGGCGGGGCTTCGGTGCCTCGGAGAAGCCCGCCGGCGGGTACGACTACGACACGATGACCGCCGACCTGCACGGTCTGCTCACCGAGCTCGACCTGCGTGACGTGACGCTCGTGGGCTTCTCGATGGGCGGTGGCGAGGTGGCGCGCTACATGTCCCGGTTCGGCGCGGACCGGATCCACTCGGTGGTGTTCGCCGGCGCGGTGCCCCCGTACCTGCTGAAGACCGACGACAACCCCGACGGCCCGCTGACCGAGAAGCAGGCCGCCGAGATGCGCGCGGGTCTCGAGAAGGACCGCGAGTCGTTCTTCGACGACTTCACGACGACGTTCTTCTCCACCCCCAAGCTGGCCGGCCTGACCAGCAGCCTCAAGGTCACCGAGGAGCAGCGCCAGGAGGCCATCCGGATGGCGCTGCAGTCCGACCAGACGGCGGCGCTGGCCTGCATGGACGCGTTCGGGGCCACCGACTTCCGCCGCGACCTGCCGGCAGTGACCGTGCCGGCCCTGGTCCTGCACGGCGACGCCGACCAGATCGTGCCGTTCAAGGGCTCCGGCAAGCGGACGCACAAGGCGATCGACGGCAGCCGCGTCGAACTCGTCAAGGATGCCCCGCACGGCTTCAGCATCAGCCACTCCGAGGAGTTCAACCGGATCCTGCTGGAATTCCTGGCGGAGTGAGGGGGCAGGTAGGCCCACCAGAGTGCTGAACGCGACACGGCGCTCGTGGGGGTGGTGCATGCCATCCACCACGGCGCCGACGCTGACCTGTCAGGCTCGATCCGACGCCGTGATCACCCGGAGCGCGGGATCAGGCCGACCGGCCGGCAGAACCGCGCGTCAGGACGTCGAGTACGAAGCCGATCGGCCCATGACGGGTGCGCGCGTCCTGAAATAGGCCAGATCGGAACTGCGAGCCCCGGTCCTCGTGCACCAGGCACCCAGCCACCACGGCTGCACCGCCGCGGCCTGCGACGGCCTTGTTCGCGCAGAGACAGAGCTTCTCCTCAGCCGTGAAGTGCTTCCTGATGTCGGTCAGTCAGAGCCTGCGCGGCGCTTCTGGAGCGGGCTGGCGCACAGACCGAGGTGCTGTCGATCCATGACGGCGAGATTCAGGCGCGTGAGAAGGGTCTGCCATGAGTTTGCTTGACACGAGTTATCAGGCGGCGGCAGCCGCCTGGACTGATTGAACCATCTCGAACTCGACAGGGGTGAGCTTCCCGAGACGGGCCTGCCTACGACGGCGGTGATAGGTCCGCTCGATCCAGCTCACGATCGCGAGCCGGAGCTGGTCGAAGGACTGCCAGCGACGCCGGTTCAGCACGTTCTTCTGCAACAGCGCGAAGAAGGATTCCATTGCCGCGTTGTCCCCAGCAGCACCGACCCTGCCCATCGACCCGACCAGGCCGTTGACCCGGAGCGTCTCCACGAACCGCCTGGCTCGAAATTGGGCGGGTTCAACCGGTCGTTGCAACACCGTGCGTTGAGAGCGAGCGTAGCTGCTCGGCGAAGACCTCCGCGGGAGTCTTCCAGTCCAGGACCTTCCTGGGCCTGTTGTTCAGCGTGTACGCGACTGCTGCGAGGTCCTCGGCCGACCATCTCGACAGGTCCGTGCCCTTGGGGAAGTACTGCCGCAGCACCCCGTTCGTGTTCTCGTTCGTCGGCCGCTGCCACGGCGAGTGGGGGTCAGCGAAGAACACTCTCGTGCCCGTGGCCATCGTGAACTGGACATGCCCGGCCAGCTCCTTGCCCCGATCCCACGTCAAGCTCTGACGCAGCTGCTCCGGCACCGTCGTCATCGCCTTAGTCAGGGCCGCGGTCATCGCCTCGGCCCCGTACCCGCCCAGCGACGGCCCGTTCTTCACCGGCGGCTGCTCACCCCATCCCTGCAGGCGGGGAAGGTGGACCAGAAGCGTGGCCCGGCTCTTCCGCTCGGCCAGAGTCCCGATCGCTGAACGCTCGGTCCCGATAATCAGGTCCCCTTCCCAGTGCCCGGGCACAGCACGATCAGCGGCCTCAGGTGGGCGCTTGCTGAACACCACGTCCTCGGTGACGTGGCCCTGGGGCTTGTTCCGGGTACGTGCCCGCGGCTCGCGCAGAGCCCGTCCGGTGCGTAGGCACCCGACGAGTTCGCGTTTGAGTGCGCCCCGTCCCTCGACGAACAGGGACTGATAGATCGCCTCGTGAGAGATCCGCATGGACACATCATCCGGGAACTCCAGGCGCAGCCGGTGGCTGATCTGCTCAGGGCTCCACGCCGTGGATCACCGCCGGTCCGCCCGGCGCGGTTTCATCTTCCGCCCCTTGAAACCGGGCCCGACCGGTCCCGGCACGGCCACGCCATCGGGGCCCAGGACCACCCCGTTCAGGCGTGCCTGGACGTAGTCGTGCAGTCGCTGGTTCGTGGCCAGCTTCGCCGGCTTGGGCCGCCTGGCAGCTTCCTGGGCCTTCCACTGCGCCACCGTGGCCCGGTACTCCTGCTTCCCGGAACGAGTGGCGCAGTTACGGCGCAGCTCACGGCTGATCGTGCCGGGATCACGTCCCAGCGTGCGTGCGATCTGACGGACCCCCTGGCCCTGTGTAAGCGGCCATGAAAAGCTGCCCATAGGTGGCCAGGGAATGACCCGCTGACGGCCATGAGGACTGCCCAGTGATGGCCACGGGAACTGCCCGGTGCTGGCCATCTGGTTTGCCCGCGTTGCTCGTGGCCTGGGGGGTGTCCGGGGTGCGCGGCGGGTCGTTCTTGTGGATCGCGTAATGAACGGCGCGTGTGCTGACGCCTTCGCGCTCGGCAATGGCGCGCATGGTCATGTCTTCGGTGCGCATGGCGCGGATACGTTCATGGAGCGCGGCGACCTTGACGAAGTACTTCTCGCAGGGCTGGGCAACCGTGCGCCGGAGCGGTCCGGGGTGCACCCCGGACCGCTCCACGAGGACGCGGGAGGGCCATTTGGGATTGGCTGGAGCTGGGTAGTCCGTGCCAGTGTGAAAAGTAGTTCAATTCTTCATAAGAAGTGAACTAATCACAGGAGGGGGTGGGGTCACAAAGCTAGAAGCGAGGCTCTCAATCAAAGCGACTATAATATTCGTCATTCTGATTTTTCTTCTAGCTTCTTTTCGAGCTTATTCTTCTTCCTGTTTAGGCGCCACCAAGAAACTGACCCCTTGAGCTGGAGGGCTCCAAGTTCGTCGAGGGATGGGAGCCCCTTGTCAGACAGCCTTTTGGAGACCTCTGTCTTGTCTGCTCCTTGCATCGTTGCAATGAGTGCGTGCGCTTCCTTGACTGGAGCGGATGCTAGAGGGTGGGTGGAGAGTTTCGCGTTGACTGCCCTTAGCTCCTCTTCAAGGGCTGAGCGGGAAATGCCTCGGAGTGGCATAGGTCACTTTCCCCTCAGGCAGGCAAGCGCAGCCCGTCCTCCTGCGGCGAGAAGCGCCTCAGGGGTCCCCCGAACCATGATCTGGGTGATCTGAGGCCCATTGAGACCGATTCCCATGAGGCACCTATAGACAGCCCAGGGCAACGCCTGCGTTTCGGCTACTTCCGGGCCGGTCTTCTTTTCCTCGATTAGAAGATCAGAGAAGTAATCATCCCACTCGCTGGATGTGCTTCCTTGATTCTCGAAGTCGCCGGGAAGCGAGGCGGCGGCTGCGTACCCGTCTGTTGCTTGAGGGGTGAAGGCGGGCTGGGCCGCCCAGGCGGTAGCCCCGAAGTTGCTGATGGTGAGGGCTCCTACGAGGGAAAACGCGGCCCCGGACTGGGCTAGACGAGAGAGGCGCGGTCGATGCTTGTCGGGCACGAGAGTCTCCTTCGAGTGGATGTGACGCGCCCCACCATACTGTGCGTTCTCTATGCACCGCTATTGCTCTCTGATCCCTCTCGCTCAAGAGGACCTCTTCCTGGGCGATGCTGATGGCCGGTTGGCGTTCATCGCGGCCCTTAGGAGCTCGCACTTTGGAGTAGAGCACGTTTCCGTGTCAGAGCCTTCTGATGTCGCTGGTCCTCCGTTGAGACGCTGAGGGGCTTTCTTGCTAGTCTCAGTCGTCCTTGTGGATCGCGTAGTGCACCGTCCCGACGGTGACGCCTTCCTTGGCGGCAATGGCGCGCATGGAGAGCCCTTCCGCGCGCAGGGCGCGGATGCGTTCATGGCGCGCGGCGGCGTCCGCCAAGTAGTCCGCGCGTTCCTGGGCGACGGTGCGGCGGATGGTGCGCGGCGAGACTCCGAATCGCTCGGCTAGTTCGCGGGCGGTCTGCTTGCGCTTGGCGCGTGTAGGTGTGCTGGTCATGCGTCCTCTCCCACGATCAAACGGGCACGCTCCTCAACGGCGTTGCGTCGCTTCGCTCCGCTCTGGCGGCCTCTGAAGGCTTGGAGCGTGGACAGGGACGCCTGCTGGACGGTGCGGGCGTCTGTCCAGCCGTAGAAGCGCGTGGTGACCCATCGGTGAATGCTGGCGGCGATGTCGCGGGCCTCATTGGCCGGGAGTGGCTCGGAGAAGGCGGCGTTGAGCTCGTGCACGTGGGCGAGCACGGCGGCGTAGTAGTCGCGGCTGTCTTCGGCGGTGGCGTGCTCGTGGCGCTGGCGAATGCGTTTGGCCTCGCAGGTCCGCGGCGTCGGGCTTCTCAGGCATGCACCTCATTGTCCTGCCTGACGGCGTCGGGGGCGGTGATCCCCATGGCCTCGAGGTTCTGTGCCGTGGCGCTGGCCGGATCGAAGGGCTTGGTGGCCGTGAAGACCACGCGTGCCTTCTCGGGGGCGATCACTTCAAGGTCACGCGAACCCCAGGGCGTGTCCACGGGCTCGCCGACTGCGCCGACACCTGCGGCGCGGCACCGTTGCTCGAGGTCATCGATCTGATCCAGCAGACACGCGAAGCTGACGCTCATGGCCGGCGCCTCCTGCTCCAGGGTGACGGGGGTCGGCACCAGCAGGACGTCCTGGAAGGCCCAGCGGCGCAGGTGGACCAGCTGACCGGGCACGCTGAACAGCTCGAAGAAGTCGAGCCCTTGCGTCCAGAAGTCCACCGAGGCGGTCAGGTCTGATGTGGGGATCGTCACGAACGAGGGCATCCGGTAGATCCCCTCGAACCGCTCCGGGGCGGTGGCCTCAGGGCCGGGGGCGAGGACAGGGCTCATCTCGACTGCGTTGTAGTAGTTGCTCATGCGCCTCAGCCTGGGCCCTCACGTGAGGTGAGGGTCAAGTGGGGTCATAGGGCCACCTGGAGCGCCGGCTCTAGGGCGTGTCTGAGAATAGATGCACGAGTCAGCTGAGACCCTGGGGACATGTCCCGGTTCCAGATGCTCTCCGACGCCCAATGGGAGTTGATCGCCCCGATGCTCCCGACCCGGACCGGCCGCGC
>NZ_JABFBA010000009.1:295106-309742 GCF_017168445.1 Micrococcus sp. KRD026
ATCGTGGTGATGTCCCTTTCGAGAGTGCTCTGGAAGGTTCGCTCGAAGGCTCCCACGGTGACCGCGTCCGTGCAGGGGACGGTGTCGGTGACCGGGGAGGGTTACACCACTATCAGGGACTCAACTGGCTGAGGGCATCGCCCTGGCCAAGGCCCGCGGCAAGTACGTGCAGGCCCCGAAGCTCTCGGACACCGATGTGGAGCAGGCGCGGGTGATGATTCAGATGGGGATCCCGAAGGCGGAGGTGGCGCGCACGTTCGGGGTGAGCCGGCAGACGCTGTACACCTCGCTGGCTCGGGGTGTGGAGACGGGGGGCTGAGCCTGGCCTGGAAGAGGGTTGCGATTTTTTCGTTTCGTCTCCCATACTGCTTGCATGACCACCACGCTCAACGACAAGCACACGGTGATGCCTCCCACGGACCTGGAGGAGATGCTCGATTTGAGCAGGTTCCTGGGGGGCTTGACGCAGCCGGCCGCCCTGCTGGGACCTGACGGGCAGACCGTTCCTCTTCCGCTGGAGGCGTTCAACGTCCTGCGCGACGTGGTCGAGGCCATGCGGGTGGGCAAGGCCATCACCGTGGCCCCGGTCGATCAGATGCTCACCACTCAGGAGGCGGCCAACTTCCTGGGCATCAGCCGTCCCACGCTCGTGAAGCTGCTGGAGAGTGGGCAGCTCCCCTACGAGTTGCCCTCCGGGGGACGCCACCGGCGGCTGCGCCTGCAGGACGTGGTGGAGTACCAGGAACGGAAGCGCCGGGATCGTCGTGCTGCCCTGCAGGAGCTCGCGGGCTCGGCCTCGGAGGCGGGGTTGTACGCCGAGGACGCGGATCGCTACCGGGACGCGCTCCGGCAGGCGCGCCGCGACCTGGGGCAGGAGGCCGAGTAGTGGCGCGCTTCAGTGCCGTGCTCGACGCCTGCGTGCTGGTGCCCATCGCGCAGGCGGACACTCTGCTCTCCCTGGCAGACGCCGGCCTCTACCGGCCGTTGGGAGTGAGCGGATCCTCGAGGAAACCATCCGTGCGCTGGAGACGATCCATCCGGACATGAAGGAGTCCGGGGCGGCCCGTCACCGCGCTGCCGTGATGAACGAAGCGTTCGACGATGCCTGCGTGGAAGGGTGGGAGGAGCTTCTGAGCGCGATCAGCCTGCCTGATGAGAACGACCGGCACGTGGTGGCCGCGGCGATCCAGGGGCGCGCGGATTTGATCGTGACGGCCAACCTCAAGGACTTCCCGACGGAGGTGCTGGGGCGGTTCAACCTGGAGGCCCAGCACCCGGACGAGTTCTTCGTGAACCAGCTCGACCTAGACCCCGCTGAGGTGATGCGTTCCTTGCAGGTGCAGGCATCGGCCACCCGCAACCCGGCTCTCACCGTGGCGGACATCCTCGCGAGCTTGGAGCGGTGCGACGCTTGGAGGTTTGCCGAGGCGGCCCGAGCTCAGACCTGGCGGCTGGAGAGCTCGCAGGTGGGAGGCGGAGGAGTCGCAGGCGGGGTTGCCCCACTGAGCAGTGCCGACCGATGAAGATTATACTTCAGTTTTCATCAAATTATGATCATTGGTGCTTCTCTTCTGGACTTGTCGAGGCGGCCATGCTTTACTGTCTGCGTGGATCGAGCCGAAGAAGCAGCCCAGGGCGCCTTGCACGCCATCACTATCGCCTGCACCGAGAGCGGCCTTACTGACGCCTTGCGCGGGCTGGTGCAGGAGGTCTACTCGATCAACCTCGCTCGATACGAGCCTGACGAGCTCGGTGACACTGCGAGGTCCCTCGGCTTCCAGGGCCACGAGAACATGACGGAGCGGGCCCTGCGGCGATTCCGCCACGATGACCGTGAGCGCGCCGACACTCACTGGAGCATTGACGGGCTTCATGTGGCTACTCCGCGGAACGTCCTCACCTTCGAGCTCGCGGGCGCGAGCTTTTTGACGATGAAGGTCCCACCTGCGCAGCGGCGTACTCCTGACTGGGAGGGTGGCATCGACTGGAGGCAGAAGAGTAACGCCCGGTTGGCGTTCGCCACCGAGAACTCGGAAGTTCTGAAGCACAGGACCCCTGCCACCGGCATGGTGCCTCTCTTCTCATTCTCTGGTGCCCCCGGAATTGTGCGGAAGTTCATGTTCCTCTGGGCAGGGGAAGCCAGCACCGGGCTGACCGCGGGCTGGCTGGCCGTTCCCGTGCTCGGTGAGAGGCCCTTCCTCGCCCATCAGAGGCTCTGGTGGGACACCGACCTCGACACGCAGGCCACGCCGACGCCCATGGCTGATCGTGGCCCGAACTTCGATGAGAGACCCGCAGCAGCCCTGTCGATGGCCCTCAAGCGGCGGCCTCAGGAAGGCCAGGCGTGACCCGACCTTCGCATCTCTCCGCTGCGGGTACGGACTTCGATGGCACTCGGCTCACTGTGGCTAGAAGGCTGCGCCGGAAGACCAAGGCGACTCTCGCCCGGGAAGTGGGAGTCACCCCCACGGCCATCGGGCAGTTCGAGAAGAACCTCTCGAAGCCGACTCAAGGCGTCCTGGCCCGGCTTTGCTTGCAACTGGGCCTGCCTCGGGAGTTCTTTGGCGCAGGACGACCCTTGGCGCTCCTGCCCGCGTCCGGGGCCCACTTCCGCTCGTTGCGCTCTACGTCTGCGGCGTCCAGGGAGCAGGCGCTGGCCTATGGCGAGCTGTGCCTGGAGCTGGTTGACCTGGTGGGTGCCTACGTCGACCTTCCTTCGGTGTCGCTGCCCGAACTGGAGCTACCCGAGGAGCTGACCGATGAGGCCATTGTTGAGGCGGCTCGGCTTACTCGTGCGGCGTGGGGCATCGCCCCTGGCCCTGTGCCATCGGTCGTCCAGGCTCTGGAAGCGCATGGAATCATCGCCTTGCGGTTGCCGACGGAGACGGATGCGGCTGTGGACGCGTTCTCGACATACTCCGGAGCAAGACCACTGGTTTTCCTCTCCCCGACCAAGGATGACAAAGCTCGTAGTCGGTTCGACGCGGCCCATGAGTTGGGCCACCTGGTTCTGCACCCCGACACCGAACCGGGGTCGAAGCTAGTGGAGCAGCAGGCCCACCAGTTCGCCGCTGAGTTCCTCATGCCTCGAGACGAGATCATTGAAGACCTGCCCCGGCGCATTAACTGGCCGGCGTTCCATGAGCTCAAGCGCCACTGGGGGGTCAGTCTGCGTGCCCTGGTTTACCGTGCCCACTCACTGGGACGGCTCTCCGAGGCCTCGTACAGGCGCGCCAATCAGCAACTCTCCGTTTGGGGGCATCCCGAGCCCGGGCCCCTTGGCCCGGCAGAATCGCCACAGGTGCTCGGGATCGCTCGGCAGCTGATCACCGATGGCGGATACGACTTCGAGGCCATCATGGCCGCTGGCCGTATCGCTCCCGAGGTGGCCGAAGCGGTCATGGATGCCGCCTCGACCGTCCGACCGAAGCTGCGGTTCGTCATCTGACACGGTCCGATCTCTGCCACCAGTGCCGGTGCTTCTACGCCTTCTCCATATGGCGCGCTGCTACGAAGTCAGCTGGGCATAACGGGCGAAGAGTAGCTCCTGACGCTCCAGCTCGGTGCGGCACCGGCGGGGTGCTCCCATGATCTTGTCCATCACCGCGTCCAGCCCGTCGTGGGCCCTCACCAGGACCGGGTCCATGCCCAGCGGGGCGTAGTGCTGGGCAAGGGACCGCCTGGGATGTAGGGCTCGGGCTTCGAGGACCTTCTCGGCGGCGCGGGCCAGGGCGGCGCGGTCCTTGTCGGTCAGGGCGGGCAGGGGGAAACCGTTCCAGGTAATCGTGCTGGAGAAGGACAGGTCGGACTTCATACGTCCGCCGACGGTCTTCATCCAGGTGATGAACATCGAGGAGGAGGCCACAGCGAACACGATGCCATCGGGGTCCAGGGCGCCGTAGACCTTGTTGGAGATGATGACGTCGGGCTCGAAGTGAGCCACGGGCAGGTAGGCGCGTGCTTCGCTGCTGACCTCGGGGATACCGACGAACGGCACGTCGGAGACGAGGCCCCGCTGACGGAACAGGTGGGGGAAACGTGCCCAGTCCCGGGTGGAGGCGGCCTTGGACTTGGCCCGTTCGGCGGCGACACCCTCGAGGCGGCGCTTGAGCTCGGGGGAGTGGGAGGGCGCATCCGGGTCCATGTCGGCCAGCCAGAGGCACCAGCGCTGCTGGCCGCGGATCAACTCGACCGCGCCGACGTAAGGGCGCACGTAGGGGGCCATGACGGGATCGGCCATCACGGCCTGGTACTGCTCTGCGGTGACCACGAGGTTGCCGGCATCGGCAGGCTTGGATCCGTAGGTGACCTCCGGAAGGTCGGGGGCGAGGGGGGTGCTTCGCTTGTCCACGAGGACGTTGGGTCCGTCCACGAGGTAGGCGTTGATGGTCTTCACCCCGGGCACCTCGCGGGCTTCACCGCGTGCATGCTCGTACTTGAACAGGCGCGCCTTGGTGCCGGGGTCGCGGGTGAAGCCGATGATCACGCAGTGCACCGCGGCCTTGCCGGGGGCTTGAGAGTCCCACGCGAAGGTGCGGTGGGCGAACTTGATGCGCCAGCCGGCGGCGAAGATCGGGGCGAACAAGCGGGCTGGCTGGTCCCCCTGAACGATCGAGTTTGTGGTCACGAACGCCCACTCCCCATCCCGCTCAGCCAGCAGGCGCAGGGTCAGTGCGTGCCAGGAGGTCACGAAGTCCAGGCGGGAGAGCTGCTTGCCTTCACCCCAGGCCGCCTGCATTAGCGCCAGCTGGGCAGCCGTGCGGGTGTGGTCACCTAGGAACGGGGGGTTGCCGAACACGAACGTGCGCCCGGCCGGGGCGGGGAGGGCCTGAGACCAGTCGAGGGTGAGCGCGTCGTGTTGGTAGATCGTTGCGGTGATCTTGATCGGCAGACGCACCGGGACCTGGCCGAGCGCGGCGGCCAGCTGCCGGTTGGCCTGGTGGTCCACGAGGAACATGGCGGTCTCGGCGATCTTGGCCGGCCACCAGTTGATCTCGATTCCGTAGAACCGGTCGATGTGGATCCGCTGGTCCAAGCTCACGTCTAGGGAGAGGTCCTGGGACCCGGTGCGGCGGCGCTGGTCGGCCAGCAGGTCCGTCTCGATCTCGCGCAGCTTGGCGTAGGCCAGGTTCAAGAAGTTGCCGGCTCCGCAGGCCGGGTCGACGTAGATGTTGGCGGCCATCTCCTCGATCAGGCCGATCACCTCACGCCGGGTGGTGGTCTTGTTCTGGATGAGTCGGTCCGCTCGGGCGCGGTACTCGTCCAGGAAGAGCGGGCCGATGGTCTTGAGGATGTTCTCCTCGGAGGTGTAGTGCTCTCCGTCCCCGCGGCGGGCCTGCTTGGACTTGACCAGTTGGAACATGGAGCCGAATACGGCCGGGGAGATCTGGGTCCACCGGAACCGGCAGGCGGCCACGAGCGCGTCCCGGAAGTTGTTGGTGAGGAACCCGGCGGTGGAGGTGCCGTCGAAGATGCCGCCGTTGACGTAGGGGAAGCGGGCCAGGGAGTCCGGCACGCCGCGGCGCCGGTTCTCGGGGGTGTTGAGCACGCGGAAGAGGGCGTCGAGCTGGGGGCCGAGGTTGTCGGCGGTGGTGTCCCACTCCACCCAACGCTGGAACAGGTCGGCCTCCCACAGGCCGGCGTCGTCTCCGTAGAGCAGGAACAGCAGCCGGGTGAGCAGGATCGAGGCCTGCTGGGTGGCGAACTCCTCCTCTTCGGCGTCCTCGGGGGCCTCCTCGCCCACGGGTACGTCCACCTCGTCCCCGACGAGGGCGGTGAACATGGAGGCCATCAGCTGCGCGGCCGCGATGGAGGCCTCTTGTTCCTCGGTCTTGGTCACGGTGTCCCGGCCAGCCAGGAACATCAGCTCGTCCACGTGATCGGCGGCGTCCTGCACCGCGAACTCGGACACCCAGCCGGCCTCGCCCAGACGTTCGACACGGATGCGGGCGAAGTCGGTGACGAGCACGTACTTGGGCCACTCGTGCTGACCGATGGACCCGCCGGCCAGGTAGTCCAACGCCTGGGCGTGGGCGACATCGAGGTCGGCGTCCAGGGACTTGGCCTCGCCCAGGGCGACGCCGGACCAGAAGAAGTCGATGTAGCCGGCCCCACCGGTGGAGGCGCGCGCGGCCCCGCGCTCGAACAGGTCGATGCGCTCGGGGATCACCCCGAAAGCGCGCAGCAGGTCGGACCAGAACTGCTGGGCGAAGGACTTCTCCGTGTGGGTTTGTCCATCGGTCCGCCAGCGGTCGATGCGCTGACCCCAGGCATGTCCGAAGTCGTCCAGGGCTGCGCGGATGACGCCGCGATCTGCAAGTTGCTCCACAGGCACAACGTACACGGGGCCCTGCCGTTCTAAACCTAAGAATCGGGGCCGAGAGGGTCAGCTGGAAACGGGCGGTTTCTCTACGTGGGTGTCGATGAGGAAGCCGGCGATGGCGAACCCCGCGTTGACCGCGAGCTTGGCATGGCGAGGTGCCGGCCCCACAGAGCGCTTGCCTCGACCGTGGGCGTCGCTGAGGGCATTCCTCATCGCGGCCAGTCCTCCAACAAGCGTTGCCGCCCCACTGAGGATCTGCTTGATGATCTGTTCGCTGTGCTGATCCGGTGCCACCTGCATCGCACTTGAGGTGGCCTTGTAGAGCCGAGCGAGATCCCACCCGTCTTCGTACTTCACTCCGCGTTCATCGCAGATGTGCTTGCACACGCTCTCGATGGTGGTGCGGGTCGCGGTGATAGCTCCGTCGGGGTCGTCCTGGACTTTGGTCAGCGCGGCCTGCCAGGACCTGTTGACGGCCTCCCAGTCCTCGAGCTTCTGCAGGGACTCCTGTGCTGCGTGCGCGCCGGGGGTGCCGGCGGAGAGGAGCATGCCCCGTAGCCGGGTGAGCTCCCCTTCAGGGGGGCGGCCGTTTTTGAACTCGCCGTCGTAGGAACACAACTCCAGTAGCACGGCGCGTTGTTGAGGCAGCGGAAGAGAATGCAACCCGGTCTGGAAGATCTGCCATCGGGAGGGGCTCCCGTTCCACCGATAGGGGCCCAGCATGTCGGTGTAACGAGCGAAGAAGTCATGGAGATGGGGGCCGCTGAAGCCTGTCTCCTTGGCGAAGAGCGAGGTGGCTAGAGAATCGATCCGGAACGGCAAAAGCGTTGGAGAGGTAGAGGCCATATACGCTCCTAGGGCGTGTCTGACAAACAGTCTAGGGGCCCACTGGCACCTTGGAAGGCATGTCCCGTTTCCAGATGCTCTCCGATGCCCAGTGGGAGCTGATCGCCCCGATGCTGCCTACTCACACGGGCCGGCCCGGCAGGCCCTTCTCGGATGCGCGGATGATGATCGAGGCCATCATCTACCGGTACCGGTGCGGGATCGCCTAGCGCGATCTGCCCAAGGTCTTCTGGCCGCGGCAGAGAAGTGTGGACCTGGTATCGACGCATGGCCGAAGAAGGCACCTGGGATCGGGTGCTTCAGATGCTGATCGCCGCAGCGGACGCGGGCGGTGCTCGCGTAATCCAAACGATTGTCAGACACGCCCTAGTGGCTGTGCTCACCCTCCTGGCCACCATCGTGCTCAGCTGGGTCGGTCTGGGAAGTTAGGCAGCCGCCGACGCCTGAAACGCCGGTAGCGTCGGCCGCGCGGGACACGAGGTACCCCTAACGACCAGCAACTGGGCTCATGTTGGGGACCTTGGCGGCATCCTAAGGCGCCCCCCCTGAAGAGGGTCGCCTTGTGCACCACCACAACGCTGACCGTGACGCGGTACTGACCTGACAGGTCCCATCGGTGCCCGGGGTCTGCCATGAGTTTGCTTGACACGAGTTATCAGGCGGCGGCAGCCGCCTGGACTGATTGAACCATCTCGAACTCGACAGGGGTGAGCTTCCCGAGACGGGCCTGCCTACGACGGCGGTGATAGGTCCGCTCGATCCAGCTCACGATCGCGAGCCGGAGCTGGTCGAAGGACTGCCAGCGACGCCGGTTCAGCACGTTCTTCTGCAACAGCGCGAAGAAGGATTCCATCGCCGCGTTGTCCCCAGCAGCACCGACCCTGCCCATCGACCCGACCAGGCCGTTGACCCGCAGCGTCTCCACGAATCGCCTGGCTCGAAATTGCGATCCTCGATCCGAATGCACCCGGCAGCCCTGGACTCCGGCTTTGCCTCCACGCCGGGCCAGGGCCATCTGCAGGGCGTCCACGGCCAGCTGCGAGCTCATCCGCCGATCGATCGAGTAGCCCACGATCCGATTCGAGAACACGTCCTTGACCGCGCAGAGATAGAGCTTGGAATCCCCGGCCCAATGCTCTGAGATGTCCGTGAGCCACAACTGATTCGGCTTCTCAGCGCGGAACTCACGACGAACCAGATCATCATGAACCGCAGGGCCAGGACGCTTGCCCGAGCCGCGACGGATCGAGTGGCAGCAGCGGACACGCACGAGCCGGCAGGCCTTCAACACCTGGTGGTCCGACACGGCCAGGCCACGACCGCGGAGCTCGTCAGCCAGGAACCGGTATCCGAACTCCGGGTCATCGGCATGGGCATCGAGGACGGCGTTGGCGGCATGCGCGTCGGACCATTCCCGCTCGCTGACAGGTTCGGCCAGCCACTGGTAGTAGGCCTGACGGGAGAACCCGAGGACCCGGCAGGAGAGTTTCACGGGAATCCCGTCGCGGGCCAGGTCCTTCACGACGGGATAGCTCATTTTGGGGACTGGCCCAACTTCAGGTTCGCCTGGGACAGATACGCGGCTGCGCGGCGTAGGACCTCGTTCTCCATCTCCAATTCACGGTTGCGGCGCTTGAGCGCCTTCAACTCCTCGTTCTCAGCCTTGGTGACGCCGGGCCGGATCCCGGCCTCGACATCATCCTGGGCCAGCCAGCGCCGTAGGCAGGAGGCGGTGATGCCGAAGTCCTTCGCGACCTGCGCGATCGGCATCTGGCCCTTACGGGCGATCGCGACCACGTCCTGGCGGAACTCTCGGGGGTATGCAGCGGGCATGAGGACATCCTTCCAGCAGTCCCTCCCGGGACCACAGATCAGATGTCAACCAAACTCACGGCAGACCCCCTACTCCATGTGCTGGTGGCGTACCTGGGTCCACTCGACAAGTCGGGCTAAAACGCAATTTTCACCGACCGCACAGGAGCCCATAATGAGCCTTGTCCCACTCGCGGTACGGAGCACTGTGCTTGTCCTCACCTTCGTGCCCCGGCTCTATCGCACTCCGGAATTTTTCAAGGTGTTTGAGGCCAGTGGGTGTCAGGCGGCTACCGGTTCGGCGGCGGTTGGTTGGTTGATCCAGGCGTGGGTGGGTAGCGCGAGGATTTTCGGGTCAGCGGTGGTGGAGAAGCGCTCGGGGTGAGTAGCGCGGGCCGCGGCCAGGGCCGCTGAGCGCTGCTGACTCACGGTCGCGGCGTGGCCGTAGTGGACGTCGGCGGGGGTGTGCAGCCCGATCCCGGTGTGACGGTGTCCGTGGTTGTAGGTCTCGACGAAACCGGCCATGAACGCCCGGGCGTCGGCCAGAGAGCCGAAGCGGTCCGGGAAGACCGGGGCGTACTTCAAGGTCTTGAACCACGCCTCGGAATACGGGTTGTCATTGCTCACGCTGGGTCTGGAGTGGGAACGGGTGACGCCGAGGTCGGCCAGCAGCGCGGCCACAGGTTTGGAGGTCATCGAGGTGCCGCGGTCGGCGTGCACCACGGTGGGCACACCGTGAACCCCGAAGATCTCCTTCATCATCTCCTCGGCCAGAGGCCCGGACTCTCGGGCGTGGACGTGGGCGCCGACGATGTAGCGGGAGTAGACGTCGAGCATCACGTAGGCGTCGTAGTAGACGCCCTTGGCCGGGCCGGGCAACTTGGTGATGTCCCAGGTGTAGACCTGACCGGATCCGTCGGCCATCAGCTCAGGGATCGCTCGGGCCGGGTGACGGGCCTGGCGCCGGCGTTCCTTCACCTGCGCGGCGGCTGCGAGGATGCGGTACATGGTGGCGATCGAGCACAGGTACACCCCGCGCTCCAGCAGCGTGGCGTAGACCTGGGCCGGGGGCTGGTCGACGAATTCGTCACTGTTGAGCACCTCCAGCACCCGTTCCCGCTCAACGCGACTGAGCCGGTTGGCCGGCTCCACCGCGGTCCGAGGTCCCGGTGCTGTCCGGGCCCGCCGGCGGGTGGCGGTGGCCCGCGACACCCCGGTCAGTCCCGCTGCGTCCCGGGTGGTCACGCCTGCGGCGGTGAGCTCGGTGTAGGCGCCCATCAGCGCTTCTTGCGCGGCTGCTCGGTGTCCGCGCTCTCGGAAATCTGCTCCAAGAGCGCGTGTGCTTTTCCCATGATGTCCAGGGCGGTCTCGGTGGTGGCCAGCTTCTGCTGGGAGGCGGCCAGCTGGCGGCGCAACCGGGCGATTTCGGCCTGCTCCGCACTCGGCCGGCCAACGGCTTCATCGGCCGCCTTGCCTTCGAGCACGCCAGCATCGCGCATCCGGCGCCATTCGCTGATCAGCGAGGAGTACAGGCCCTCCCGGCGAAGGTAGGCCCCACCCTGCTGCTCCTGGCAGGCCTGTTCGTAGGCGGCCAGATGCGCCAGCTTCTGCTCCGGGGTGAAGCTCCGGCGCCGAGCCGGGCCACCAGCACGAGGGTGAGCGTCACTCATCTGTCCATCATCGGCGATCGCGGACAACGGCGGGGCGAACGTGGAACTACTCATGGTGATCGATCCTGAATCTCGCCCTGCGTCAGGCGGACTTGCTGTGAACCACTGGACTCAACTCACCCTGACACGCAGGGGCCGGGGACCGTTGAAGCCGTCATGAACACTGGATACGACAACTACCGGCCCGAGGTGCACAAGAGTGAGGAGCAGTGGCGTGAGGAACTGACGCCGCAGGAGTTCCAGGTACTCCGGAAGGCGGGCACCGAGAGGCCGTACACGGGCCAGTACTACGACGCGCACACCACCGGTGTCTATCAGTGCCGGGCGTGTGGCCAAGAGCTGTTCACCAGCACTGATAAGTTCGACTCGCACTGCGGGTGGCCCTCGTTCTGGGCTCCCCTGGCCGAGGACAGGGTGCGTTACCTACGTGATCGGTCCTTGGGGATGGAGCGCATCGAAGTGCGCTGTTCCCGATGCGACTCCCACCTGGGGCACCTCTTCGAAGGTGAAGGTTTCCAGACCCCCACCGATCAGCGGTTCTGCATCAACTCGATCTCCATGAAACTGATTTCCTCCGACTGAGTGGCCGCCCACCGGCTGAACCCTCAGCGCGCCGGCTCCAGGGCTTCGCCGCCGCCGGCGCGCTGACCAACCGGCCCCCAGGTCACCGGGGCAGAGAACATGGGCCGGGACGGGGTACCGCACCAGCAGTTCCCGTCCCGGCTCGTTCCGGGTCACGGCAACGGTCGTTTCCGGGCTACCGGCGGCGGGCGTGCTGCAGCGACTCGGCAGCCGTGAGGATGGATGCCCCCAGAAGCACGGTGTCCTTGAGCAGGAACTGCCCCACCATGGACAACTTGGTTTTCCCGTGGTTCTCCTGCTGCACTCCCGGGGTCGTGGCCATGAAACTGAGCGTGGTGACGAACATCCCTACCGCCCCGAGGCTGCCCAGGGCCGAAGCGCGCGGGGCGAGGGGCTTGGCGGCGATGAGAGCTCCCATACCGATCTCGGCCACCCCGATCAGCTGCGCTGTCTTCTTCTCCCCCAGCTTCTTGAGCACCCCGGAGAACAAGGGGCTGGAGGTGACCAGGGGCCTGATGTTCTCCATCTCGTAGTCCTGGAATTTCAGGGAACCGATCCAGACGAGGTTCGTCACCAGGGAATAGCGCAGTACCGAATTCCCCATCTGCTCGATCCCCGTGGTGGAAGTGTTCTTCGTCATCATTTTCTTGTCTCCTCGTTTTTTCTTGTAGATATCACTCGGACTTGAAAAGGAACCCACGGTTCCATGCTCATGCAGCACCTGGTTCTGCACCGGCAACCCGCGGTTTCCCACCGACGCAGCGTGGTACGCACACCCCGTCTTCCGCGTTGTCTGTGCCGCAACCCTTTCCCCGGGCCACCTGCGGAACTCGCGCGCACAGGCGCGTCGGGACGACCTCGTCGGCTTCGTGCGCCACCTCACGTGCTTCCGGACGCATCATGGTCCGGAATCGTCGTCGCCAGGTGTCAACAGGGCTCATCCCTTCCGAGCTATCGGCCTGCGAGTCGAACCGTGCCCATGAACAACTTCGCAGGCCATGTCGGCGGCCAGCTCGACCAGCGCAGGATCCCGTGTCATCTTGGCGGACGTTTTCGCCCCGTCGTACAGCACCATCACCTTGTCCACCGCGGTCGAGGACCCGTCCTCCCCGAGCAAATGGGCGATATGTGAGGCCAGTGCTTCCCGGTAATGAGCGATCACCTGGCCCACCCCGAGATCATCCGGGCGTTCGATGGCGGCGTTCATGAACGGGCATCCGTGGAACGTGCCGGCCAGAACATCGACAGAGATTCCATCGAAGAAGACTCTCAAGCGCTCAGTCGCGCTGGCCCGGGGGTCGTCCCTGGTTTCGGAAGCGGCTTTCCAGGTGGCCTCCTCCTGCTGGAGGTAAGCCACTACCAGAGCCTGTTTGTTGCCGAAGTGGTGATACATGCTGCCCTTGGCCACGCCGACCTCAGCGATCACCAGATCGATGCCGGTGGCATTGATGCCGCGTGTGTAGAACAGCCGGCGGGCGGTCGCCATGATCCGCTCACGAGCTCCCGTGGACCTCGCAGGCGACCGGTTCGGCGCAGTGGCCTGGGCTTCGGGGATGACTGCCATCATGCGCACCATGCTAGACGGATCCGTCTACAATCGTGGCTGGCGCCGCGCCGGAGGCCCGTAAGACAACCGATCCCCCGGGTCTCTGACGGGGCTTGGAGGAGGAAACCTGAACGCTGAAATTCTCGCTATCAACGGTGCGTCCGGTGGTGTCTACGGTGTGCCGGCAACCGTGGTGACGAAGGGAATGATGGCATGATGCAGACCTATCAGTACGACGTGGAGATCCTGCACCTGCTCGTGTCCCCGGGCCATGCCTACTTCGGCCGCGCCCGGGACGGCGCGGCGGACGTGCCCACCACGGATGCCGACCGGGTCGAGCTGGTGGCCGGCAAGGGCGTGGTGGGCGACCGGTTCTTCGGCAAGGCCGCGCACATGGACGCCGCCCTCACCCTGCTCGCCGTCGAAGCACTCGAGGCCATGGCGGCAGATCTGGGCACACCTCCCTTCGACCCGCTCCTGACCCGGCGCAACGTGGTCCTCCGGGGCGCCGAGCTGGCGCCCCTGCTCGGCGGGGAATTCGCGTTGGAGTCCCAAGGTGCTTTCGTGCGGCTGCGGGGTGGGCGGCCGGCCCACCCCTGCGCCTGGATGGACCGGGTGCTCGCCCCGGGCGCGCACGCCGCCATGCGCGGCCGGGGCGGCCTGCGCTGCCAAGTGCTCTCGGACGGGTTCCTGCACCGCGGGCCGGCCGTACTGCACAGCCCTGTCCCGCTCGAGGCCGAACGAGCCGGGGATTCCGTCCGGCGGCGACCGACACGGCTGCCATAGCGCCCCTCGTAGGTGACGCAGCCAGGGACCCCCTTGCTTTACGTAAGGCCCGGCTACCGGTCACCCGCGGCAACGATGACGCAGTTGGGGTTCCCGCGGGGGCCGTACGGGTAGATCGATGTGGCAGTGCGCTGTGTGGCGTATGCCGCCTCGGGATTCCTGTGGCCGCTGGTCGTCTCCGGAATTTTTCAAGGTGTTTGAGGCCAGTGGGTGTCAGGCGGCTACCGGTTCGGCGGCGGTTGGTTGGTTGATCCAGGCGTGGGTGGGTAGCGCGAGGATTTTCGGGTCAGCGGTGGTGGAGAAGCGCTCGGGGTGAGTAGCGCGGGCCGCGGCCAGGGCCGCTGAGCGCTGCTGACTCACGGTCGCGGCGTGGCCGTAGTGGACGTCGGCGGGGGTGTGCAGCCCGATCCCGGTGTGACGGTGTCCGTGGTTGTAGGTCTCGACGAAACCGGCCATGAACGCCCGGGCGTCGGCCAGAGAGCCGAAGCGGTCCGGGAAGACCGGGGCGTACTTCAAGGTCTTGAACCACGCCTCGGAATACGGGTTGTCATTGCTCACGCTGGGTCTGGAGTGGGAACGGGTGACGCCGAGGTCGGCCAGCAGCGCGGCCACAGGTTTGGAGGTCATCGAGGTGCCGCGGTCGGCGTGCACCACGGTGGGCACACCGTGAACCCCGAAGATCTCCTTCATCATCTCCTCGGCCAGAGGCCCGGACTCTCGGGCGTGGACGTGGGCGCCGACGATGTAGCGGGAGTAGACGTCGAGCATCACGTAGGCGTCGTAGTAGACGCCCTTGGCCGGGCCGGGCAACTTGGTGATGTCCCAGGTGTAGACCTGACCGGATCCGTCGGCCATCAGCTCAGGGATCGCTCGGGCCGGGTGACGGGCCTGGCGCCGGCGTTCCTTCACCTGCGCGGCGGCTGCGAGGATGCGGTACATGGTGGCGAGGGCGTGTCAGATGGTCTGTGTAAGCCGTACCGAGAGGAACGGTAAGAATCATGACCATGATCGACGAGAAGAACCCAGGCGAGCCCTCGGGCCAGGACCTGGTCGAGCAGCTGAAAGCCTCAGG
>NZ_JABFBA010000085.1:0-413 GCF_017168445.1 Micrococcus sp. KRD026
ATCAGGTATCGGTAGAGAATTAGGCAAAGAAGGCTTAGAAGAGTACCTTGTTTCAAAACACATTTTAACAAATACAAATCCACAATTAGTGAATTGGTTTAGCAAATAAAAATTAGATAAGGTGAGTGCCATTGTAAGAACACAAGACACTCACTTTGTTTTGTATAAGTGGCGAAATGTTGATTGATAATTTGGACTAAACGCAAAATGAATCATAGATTATTTCATGACTGTTAGTAACAATCGTAAAAGGAAAAGCGAGTGTTTTGGTTAGCTAAGTTTAGTAATTCAACGATAACCAATCAGCCACTAACAAATATTTCATGCAATACTCACTTTGAAATACAACAAACTTTGGAGGTCATAACGATGAGTAACAAAAATAAATCATATGATTATGTCATCATTGGAGG
>NZ_JABFBA010000086.1:0-1764 GCF_017168445.1 Micrococcus sp. KRD026
GGCCGGCTTCTCCCTGGGCGCGGTAGCGGGCGACCCAGGTGGCCACCGTGGGCCGGCTCACCCGGAACTCGGCGGCCACGTGTGCCTGCGGGATCCCGTCGTGCAGGTGGCGGTGGACCATCCTGAGACGGCCGGTCGGGGTCAGGGGTGCGTTAGCGTGAGTCATGAGTGGGTCTTCTCGGGCAGGTCGGTGGTGTAGGAACTTCCATCCTGCGGGAGAGGCCCACTCGTCTCATCTCAGCCCGGTACCCATGTCAAGAACCTCATGACCCACAACAGCTAGTCACTAAACCGGCGCGGAGGAAGGTGGCACCCCACTGGTCCGCGCCGATCGGCCACGATCAGACGTTGCGCGTGACATCACCACCTTGGCGATGAGTGCGCGGCGCGGCCACCGCCGCAGGTCAGTGGGAGCTGGAACCGATTTCGATGACCAGCACACCGGCCATGATCAGCAAGATCCCCAAGATCATGGTGCGGGTCAGGGGTTCCTTGAATAGGACATGGGACGCGATCGCGGTCAAGGCAACCCCCGCGGCGGCCCAGATCCCGTAGGCGACACCGAGCCCGATCCCGACGCGCAGCGCGAGGGTCAGGAAGACAAAGGCCAGCACGTAACCGACGGCCACGGCCGCGTAGAACCCACGACGGCCGGCGGCCGCCACACGCAGGCACAGGGTGGCAGCCACCTCGGACAGGACGGCCCCGGCTAGGAATAGCCACTGCATCACGCTGCCCCCGCCTGCTGCTCGTCGGTGTCGGGGGTATGGTGCGATCCCAGTTCAACCATCAGAACGCCGGCGATCACCAGGGCGATCCCAATCCCCATCATGGCCGTGATCCGTTCGTCGAACAGGACGGCGGACAGCACCGCCGTTGCGGCGACACCCAACGCGCCCCAGATGCCGTAAGCGACACCGAGGGCCATTCCGCGCTTCAGTACCAGGGTGAGGAAGGTGAAGGCTGAGACGTAGCCCAGCAGGACGACCGCGTACAGCGCGGGGTGGGTGAGTGCTGCCTTGAGTGACAGCGATGCGATGACTTCGCTACCGACGGCGCCGGCGAGCAGGAACCATTTGGTCATGGTCTCTCCTGGAAGGGGCGAGCGCCTGCATGCGGCTCGGCCGTGTCTGTTCATGATTCTACCGGCTGGACGCTGGTGTCCCCGCGTTTCCGAGAGGCGTGCTTCGTGGATGCACCGCCATACACGCGCTCATGCCGCTGTTTGCTGGGCCCACCTGCTCGGTTTTCAGGTGTCGATTCCTGCTCGCGTTTCAGCAGTCATTGACAACAACTTTCGCCAGCAAGCCCGGGCCGACCCTGGACCGACCGTTGGTGGACACACTCACCGGCTCCAGGCACAAGAACCTTAAGGAGCTGCACCCCGGCTCGAGCGGGCGCAGCGAGATCCGGATCCTCTTCGCCTTCGACCCCCGCCGGCAGGCAATCCTGTTGGTGGCCGGGGACAAGGCCGGGGCCTGGAAGAAGTGGTACGCCACGAACATCCCCCTGGCCGAGGAACGCCTCGACGCCCACCTCCACGCGCTCCGCAGCACCCCACCCGGTGCTTAAGAGCGAAACCGTGAACCTGAGCAGCACCCCTGAGACCAGCACTGCTTACATCTCACCCCCAGCACCCAGGAGAGCCCCCATGCACACCCTCGACCAGCTCACCGCCCAGCGGTCCCCGCACGCAAGGACCCCCATGAACAGCTCCTCGGCCCGCCCTGACGTCATGTAGATGCTCCTGGCCCCCACCTGCCC
>NZ_JABFBA010000087.1:0-13354 GCF_017168445.1 Micrococcus sp. KRD026
CCCCCACGCATCGCTTCCAGACCCCGCGGCGTGCCGGGGACATGCCCCGGACGCCCAGCTCCAGCAGCCGCGGCGGCCGGCAGCTCGAGCTCGCGCAGCCGGCAGCGTCCCTCCGCGACACGTCCCCGCTCGGCCCGCGCTCGCGGACCCCTGGGCGTAATACGCAGGCCAGCGCCGTGCCGCCTACCCTCGGCCGCAGCTCTGCCGGCGGACATCCACGGCACGCCGGTCTCCCCCATGCGTGGATGACACGGCAGTCATCGCCGCCAGAAGCACCACATGCCGCGGCGCTCCGCCTCCCTGCTCGTGAGCTCCTCGAGCTTGCCCTCCACGCGGCTCAACTCCTGCTCGTACCAACGCAGGTCCGCCTCGCGCTGACTCCTCTTCCGCTCGGCTTCCTCCGCAACTTGATCCTCCAGGCGCTCAGCACGGAGCGTCAGCTCGTCCTGCCAGAAGAGGCCACCGAAGATGGCCACAGAGGACAAGAGCAACCCCCACGCCTCGATCGAGTCGACCACCGGGCTGCGCCAGACAAACCCGGCCGCCAGCGGCACGCAGGCCACGCCGAACGCCGCAAACGCCCAGATGGACCGCGCCCTGCCAGCCTGCCGCGTCGACACCAGGGCACGGAGCACGGCCACGAAGAACACCCACGCCAGGACGAACAGCGCGCGCAGCTCAGGCGACATCGCAGGCTCCCCTCCAGGGGGCGGCGGAGCTGAAAATCCCAGGCTGTCGTCCTCCGAGGCCAGCACGCCCAGCGTCGTTACAGCGGACCAGATCGCCCCCACGATGGCCCCCCACGCGGCCAGCCACCTCCCGCGAGCTTTGAGTTGCGAGGCCCGCTCCGCCGACGCCTGCTCATCGCCTGCCATCTACCCTCCTACCGGGAACCCCCGGGACTCGGCCTGGCGCCGATCCACGCCGCCGGCACCCTCCGCCCATCTTGTCCCGACTCAGCCGCCAGAGAGCCCACCTCCCGCGGAAATCGCTGTCGACCCAACGACCACGCCGGGGACGTGCCCCGGACCCGCGGCCGCCGGCGCCCCGAGCTGAAGCAGCCGCGGCCGCCGGCAGCACATCTCCACGCCACGTCCCCGGCCGACCCGCGCTCGCGGACGCGTTCGCTCCGGGCTGGCCGGGCCGGGACGTCCGCACGCCGGCGTCGCCGTCGAGTGGACGGGGCCGCCGACGCTGCGACCATGGGTGGCCCTGGCGGTGCTGCCCCCGTGTGCGCGTCCCCCCGGCTCCGCAGGTGTCTTGCCGGCCCGGGGCTGGAGCGTTGGCGCATGAGACGACGGCGGCCCCCCTCCAGTGAGGGGGGCCGCCGTGGCGGGGAGGTCAGCAGAGGTTTGCCTGGCAGTCGGGGCAGATCTGGGAGATGATCCGCTCCCGCTCCACCTTGGTGCGGTGGGGCAGGACCTCGTGGACGGGCTGGCCGGCGTCCAGGGCGTCCGCCTCGTCCTGGGTGATGGAGACGTAGTCGGCCTTGCCGCAGAGGGGGCAGAGGCAGTCGATGTCGGCGCTGTCCGGGCCGTAGACGTTGTAGATGCGGTGGGCGATGCGTCCCATGGGGCGTTCCTTCGGTGAGGGGTGCAGGCCCCCTGATGGGGCCCGCTACGTGTCTAACCATACACGTCCCCCGCCTACCGCACAAGCGTCTTTCGCGGTCGGTTCAACAGCAGCTCATGCTGCATCTCCGCGACACGTCCCCGTCCGATCCGCGGGCCCAAGCTGCGGCCGCGAGCTCATCCGCACGCGAGCGCCGCGGCCGGTCATGCCGGCTCGGCCGCGGCCTCCTTGGCTGCGGAGCTGCCCGCGATGAGCTGCGCGATGAGCTCGGCGTCACCGGGGGAGCTGGCGGCCGGCGCCTGCGGCTGCTCCAGCAGCTGCTCGACCCAGTCCGGCGTCTGGTCATGACGCTGGGCGAGCACGTAGGGCCCGCGGAGCAGGGCGGGCAGGTTGTAGGCCCACACGACGGGGTCCTGGGCGTAGGTGGCGCGCCGGCGCTCACCGCGGCCGAGGTCGTCGACGGTGGGGGTGGGCAGCTCGAGGTCGAGGTGCCCCTCGGGGTCATGGATCTGGACGTCCTCCCCGTCAACGTGCACGTATCCGACGTGCCGCTGGAGGCCGGAGGGGCCGTCCAGGTGGTGGATGGTGATGGTGAACATCAGATCTCCTTATGTTGATCCTGCATCAGTTTATCAGCGCTCGTAGAGATTCGACAGGCTCAGGATCCGGCCCTTGCTCTGCATCAGGCGTGCCCGCCGGCGCACCTCGTGGAAGCGGCCTTCCTCGATCGTGCCGCGCAGGCCCAGGCCGTCTTCGGAGTCCAGGAAGCGGGCCAGGATGGCCTTCTCCTCCCGAGTGGTCGCGCGGGCCTGCGGGTGCTGGGAGCGCGCGGCGACGAACATCGAGGCGTTCACGCCGCCGACGCCGTCGGTGAAGGCGAATCCGTTGTCGATCGCCGAGAGGCCGCGGCGGTCCATCAGGACGTTGCCGCGGTGGCGGTCGACCTGCCCGATCAGGCAGTCGAAGAAGGCCAGATCGCTGGCCTGGTCGGAGTGGTGCTCTGCCATGTGCATCACGTTCATCTTCGCCATCATCGGCCCCCCGGGGACTCCATAGGAGATGGAGCCCCACTGGCCGTCGTACTTGACCAGGGCCACCGGAGGCACCAGAGCCGCGTACTTCGGGCCCAGCGCCTGGGCGAACTGCGAGGCCGCGGCCTCATGGGTGGGCTGGTGCCGGCCGTCGTGGCCATAGTGCTCGGCGGTGTCCATGTCCAGCTCGTCGTAGGGCTTGAAGTAGCCGCACGCGCCGTCGTCCCACACCAGACGCTTGATGTCGTTGACGCCCTTGCCCGCGACCGGCGCACCCTCACGCGCCGAGTCCATCCGCATCAGCTGCCGCTCTTCGGCGGTGCGCCCCTGCCGCTCCACCAGCAACGCCACACGGGCGGCTTCTTCCTCGCCGCACTGGTTCTCCCATTCCGACCACTCAGGTCCGCGAGCGCCCGTCGAGGCTGAGCCGGGAGCCGGGGTCGGGGTGCGGTGGTCGCGGCCGGCGCCTGCGCCTGCGCCGCCGACGGCTCCGCCGCCACCGGCCACTCCGGCGCCGCCAGCGCCCCCACCTCCGCCGCCGCCTCCTGCTCCGCCGGCGGCTGCGGCGGCCGGCGCTCCCCCGCGGGCCGGTCCTCGGCGGGCTGGGGCCTTGGGGTCGTTGCGCAGCTCGGTCTTGGCCGCCTCCCATCCCTTCTTGGCCGGGCCCGCGGCGCGGGCGAAGACGCTTTCCGGGGCGCCGGCCTGACCGGCCCACTCCTTGATCTCGTTGATGGGCTTGCGCTGCTTCTTCAGCTCGGCCAGCTCGTCAGCCTTGCCCTCGGCCTTGGCCCATCGGGCGATCTGCTGTCCGATCGCCCGGTTCTCCCGTCGACGCTTCAGCGCGGCATCCCGTGCCGTTGCGTTCGGGGGGCATCGACGTCCGTGGGGACACCCCGCCTCGCCCTGAGCCCTGCACATGCCAACCTCCTGGTCCGATCCATCCGCCCTGCACGGGCGCCTTCACTGACCACAAGGCCGGGCTCTCCGCGACATGTCCCTAGCTGCTGACGAGTCCGTCAGGTCAGTCGTCCAGGCCGCGGGCCCGGCGTCTGGCGGACCGATAGGCGGCGATCATGACGATGGCCACGAGCACGGCGCCGGCCCCCAGGACCAGGGGGAGGCTGACGCCGACGCCGGTGTCTGCGAGCTCGAAGGCGGCCTGGTCTGCGGGGACGAGCAGGCCGATCTCCAGCAGGCTCTGGCGCACGGAGTTCATGGCGCTGGCGGCCCAGGCGGTGAAGGCGCCGGTGCCCAGGAAGAACATGCCGGCCAGGGTGATCCAGATGATGTCGGTGCCGTCGCTGGTGCCGTTGGTGTTCGCGCTCATCTCAGTTCTCCTCGTGTTCGACGTGGCGGGTGGGCAGCATCTCGGTGGCGGCCACGGAGATGCCGCCGGCCTCCCCGGTGTCGCGCTCGATGTACTCCAGGTAGATCCCGGTCTCGTCCTCCTGGGGGTCCTCGGCGAGCACCGCCCAGGTCTCGGCGTCGGGGTCGATCTGGATCAGGTCGCCGGCCTGCAACTCCTCGGCCGGGGACTCGACGGGCTCGCCGTAGCCCTCGAAGAGGTCCTGCTCGTCGTCGGGGACGTAGGGCACGTGCTTGCGCTCGGCGATCACGGGGCGGCTGGGGTCGGCCAGCACAGCCGGAGAGGGGCGCCCGGTCGGGCGTTCCTCGACCGCGGCAGTGGCGGGAGCAGTGTTCAGGGACTGCAAGGCCGCGAGCGCGCCGGCCGGGACGGCCGCGCTGGCGGCGGGCGCGGTGGCCGGCTGCACCTGGGGCTGGTCGGGGGCCTCGTAGACGCGGGCGTCCATGTAGTCGGCGTAGCTGGTGCGGTCCTCGTTGCCGTCCAGGTCCACCGTGACCGGCTCGAGGATCTCCACCAGCATCTTCTTGTGCACGACTTCGCGGGGGCGCACCGCGGCGACGCGCTGGGGGTCGTAGTCGTCGGATCCCGGGTCGGGGTTGGGGGCGTAGATGGTCTGGATCATGACGGGCACGCCGGCGGAATTCAGGGCCATGCCGCGGCCCTTGATGTGCCGGGGGATGGTGGTGCCGACCACGTAGGAGTCCCACATCATCTTGGCGCCATCGGGGCTGAGGCGGGACATGGCCACGCGCATGCCGAGGTTGTCGCGGAACTCACCGGAGATGAAGCGGGTGTCCGCGCGCTGGAGGCCGATGAGCATGTGGATCTTCGCCGAGCGGCCCAGGCGTCCGATGTTGCCCAGGCGCTTGAGCACCGCGGACTTGGAGGATCCGCCCTTGGGCTTGACCTCGGCCCACCAGTCGTCGGCGGCCTCGAGTAGCGTGGTGGCCTCGTCGACGATCAGGGCCACGGGCTCGAAGTCGGCGGAGGTCGCCTTGCCGGCCTCGATCAGCGCGTAGCGCTCGTTCATCAGGTCGTGGGCGTCCTCGATCAGCTTCACCTGGTGCTCGATGCGCGAGGCCAGCCGCTCCACGTTCGGCCAGTCCCGCAGGCCGATGAACTCGATCCGCTTGCCGTCGATCACCCAGACCTTCCAGCCGGCCTGGGTCAGGCGCTGGACGACGTTCTGCTCCACGACGGTCTTGCCCGAGCCGGTGGTGCCGACCACCACCATGTGGGGTTGCTTGCGGGGGTGCCAGGAGAGCTGCTCGCCGTCCTCGTCCACACCCAGGGGGACCTGGAAATCTCGGTAGTCGGCGTGGGTGCGCACCAGCGGGGAATGCTCCGGCGGGGGCAGGACCAGGGAGGGCATCGGCTCGCGGGCGGAGAACACGACGGTGTCCTCGACCAGGTTCCACTCCGGGACCCAGTCTCCGGGCACGCGGGTGGCCAGGACCCGCTCCACGCGCAGCCGCTTGGAGGCCATGGCCATGTTGCTGCCCTGCTCGTGGGCGACCTCGATGCGGGTCGCGTCGCCGTCGTTGTTGAGCTCGACCTTCACGCGGGCGGACTCGCCCAGCAGGTCCCGCACCACCCGGGATGCGCGTTCCACGGTGGGGTCGGTCTTCTCCACCTGCTCGGCCTCCACGGCACCGAGCACCACGCGGCGCTTGCGCGGCAGGTGGGCCTCCACCTTGTACTTGGCCCCGAGGCTGACCGAGGCGACCTCGGCCAGGGACTTCAGCCACTCCGGGTCTGGCACCACCCTCGCGTGGTAGGTCAGCTGCACTTGCTGGGGCAGGCCGATGAACCCCCCACGCCAGCGGGAGAGCTTCACCGCGGCCCGGGACGGCCGCGGGCGGATCAGCATCACCGGGCAGATCTGCTCGGTGAAGTGGTCGGCGATCTCGGCCCGCTGCCGCGCCCGCTCGGCCACCACCAGGGATGCCGTCGAGACGCCGGCGCCACCGCCGGCGACCGTGTAGGCCAGGGCCGGGTCGGTGGCGGCGAACATGCCGGCGGCCAGCGCGCCGGCGGCGACCAGTCCTGATCCGATCCCGAGGAACTTCGCCGGCTGCGGCTGAGGGGCCAGCACCCTGAGCCCCTCGTCGACCTCCTGGTGTGCGCCGGCCTGCGCCGTGCCCACACCCATCTGCGGCTCCATGTCCACGCTCATCTGCGGCCTCACCCTCTGGCCCCGAGGACGGGGCCGACGACTCTCGTTCACTGCCCATAAGGCCCGCCCGCGCCGCCGATGTCCCTCCCCCCGCCTCGCCGACGCACCTGTCGAGATGCAGGGAAGATTGCACAGGACACGCGAGGAGGACTGCACAAGTCCTCCTCTGCGACCTCACGTGTGCAATGTAGTGTCCGACGGCGTGCGGCTCACCTGTACAGTCCGTATGCCACTGTTCAGGGGCGACTAGAACCCGGGATCCGCCGTACTGCCACCCATCGCGGGTCCTTGGGTCGGATGCTCACGCGCGTACCGTTCTTCAACGGACGGGTGACCCCGTAGACGATCACACCCCATCCGTCGACCCAGCCCTCCGCCCAGTCGATCCCGAGCTGCTCAACCCGCTGCTGCACGGCAGCCTGGCATTCCTCGTCGAGGATGACGGCACCGCGTCTATCGAAGAAGTTAAGGAAGACCTCCTTGCCCCGCACCACCGACTGAACAGGGCCCCACACGATCATGTGCTTGCCCATGCGCGCCTGATCGTCCGGGTCCAGATCTGTACTGGCCCACACGACGTCTCCCCAGCGGACCCGCTCGCGCTCGGGCAACTCCAGCCACCGGTCCGGGGCCGCGTGAGTCGGATCGCGCAAGAGATCGGTCAGCATCGCGCCGATGCCATGGGTGGACTGATCGAGTTCTTCGACCCCCGACTTGCCCGAGGGGTCGGCACCCTCCCCGGCATACGCAGTCGTCCCCGGCGTCGCTTCACCACCTCTGCCGCCGCTTCCGCTCGCAGGCGGCGTCTCGGGGCTGATCTTCAACGCGCCCCCGGGGTTATCCCGCCGCGGCTGGACGGCGTCGACCTCGCTGCCCCCTCGAGAGCCAGCCTCTCCTCGCTTCGGACACTGTTCCGTGTGCTCGCCCCGAACTCGGAAGTGAGGCGAGCGCCCGTTGATCGACTGGCTGACCAGCGAGACAGGCATCCCGCAGTCAGCCTCCCCGCATATGAACAGCTCACCGAGGGCTGCCTGCCACTCCTGGTCGCCTCTTGCCCAGATGTCCTGAGCTGCAACAACGCGACCCGTCTTCTCATGCACCGCCGTTGCCATCGTCATGGTCCCCGCTCCGTTCCCACTCGAACCGCTCGTGTGACGATGTCTACACGAGGCTGTTAAGAGCGTCCAGAGAGCCGGAACGGCCCGAGCCAGCTCGGTCCACCGCCCCACGCTCGGCATTCACCCGGCCCAGAAAGGGAACCATGGCATACGGATCTGCTGCAGACTTGCCGTCGATCACCAAGATGAAGAACCAGCTGCGCGCCTTCGCGCGCCTCGGCCCGCTGGTCCCCAGTGGTACTCGAGAGCAGATGCGCGAGGTCCAGCGTGGCCTCGAGGCCCTCACCCAGACGGTCGATGACTTCTACACGCTGTTCGGGCCGGAGCACTGGATCTTCCATGACAGCCTCAATGTGGACGCGATGAGGTCACTGATGGATGCCCATGCAGGTGATCCCCAGGCCGCGGAAACCGCCCTGGTCACCTGGTACAACGAGGAAGACCACCTTCGGTGGATGATGCTCAGGCTCAACCGGCACGCACCTCTTCGCCCTCGCATGCACCTACTGGAGCTCGCGTGGGCAGACCAGCAGGCCGGCCGCTATTACGCCGTTGTGCATGTCCTCCTGAGTGTCATGGACGGCTTCGTCAATGACCTCAATCCGCAGCACCCGCAGGGCCTCCACGCTCTCGATGGCGAGGACCTACAAGCGTGGAACAGTGTGGTGGGACACCACCAGGGCCTGTCCGCGGCGCACCACTCCTTCAAGAAGGGGTTCAAGAAGCGGAACAACGAGCCGGTCACCGAGCTCTACCGGCATGGCATCGTGCATGGAGCCTTGACGAACTACAACAACGCCGTAGTCGCCACGAAGGCTTGGAACCGCCTCTTCGCCGTCGCCGACTGGGCTGCCTCCAAGGATGCCGAGGCGAAGGAGTTGGCGAAGCCGGCTGCGCCCACGCTCATGGAAGTTCTCCGTCAGGTGGGACGCACTGCGCGGGACCGCAGGGAGATGGAGGCGTTCATCCCCCAGAGCCTGGGCGCCCAGGACCCGGCATTCCCGTCGCATCCTGCCGTCCAGCTGGTGTCGGAGTTTCTCCAGGCGTGGCGGCGCCAGAACTACAAGGGGATGTCAGACCAGGTGGTTCTACGGTCCGCACAGGTCCGCCCCGTCGATCTGCGCCGTGAATACGACGGTCATGAGCTCCAAAGCTATGAGCTCCTAGAAGTCGACCACCACGCCTTCAGTGTGGCCGTAGTGCGCGTGCGTCTGGAGACACCTGACGAGGTCTACTTCCCTGCGATCCGATGCCTGCTGACGGACGAGAAGGGCTCTGCCGCAGTTCTGAGCGACGAGGGCCGCTGGGCTCTCCCACAGTGGCAGTACCACTTCATGACGCAGCACGCCGACGAGTGAGCCCTTCTGAGCGGTACGTGCAGCGTCAGCGACGAGGCAGCCAGGACGCGGGGAGCCCCTCGCATCCCCTTGCTCAATATGGGGCCCCGTACTGGGCGCCAGGGGGTGGGCCGGTCACATCCGCTCTCCACCCCTCGATCGCAGGCAGATCGAGTTCGAGCGCTCGGAGGGTTTCGTAGAGACGTTCATGGCGGGATAGCCCGCCGTCCCAGCTCGGCGGTTCTACAAGGAGGCCGCCCCGAGAGTCGTAGGTATTCCAGCTGACGGTCGTGCCAGTGGAATCCGGGGCGAGGATGCCGGCCGTCGGGCGGCTCGGCTCATAGCACCAGAGTTCTTCGCCGACGAACTCCAGGAACACTTCCGACAGAGCCCATCCAGGCCGAGAACCCAACAAGTTCGACAGGCTCATCCGGTCAGGGGGCTGTTCCCGGCCTCCTGCGGGCGCCCCGCTTGGCCGGCCACTGGCTAACGCCCGGCGCTCGCCGCGGTCTTCCTTGCCCGCACGCCTCTTGCGCTTCGATGACTTCGACATCTCTCCTCGTCTCCTGCGTCTCAGCCGATGAGGTAGCTGATGGCATCGGGGGTGGTGGTGTGGTCTTTCGCCCATGCACGGCTGCCTTCGTTGCTGGGTGGCACGAGGTCGAGCCAGGCGTTCAGAGCCCCTCTACCCACTCCCACTGAGCCGGCGAGGATCTGGTGGGCGATGAGGAATACCTCCGCACGCAGCTCGGGGCAGTCCGGGGCGCTCACACCCCACCGCGGGCCGCGCTCCTTAGTGCGTGCGCGCGCCTCGACCCGCACCTGCAGGGCCCATCCGGGGAGGCCTGAGGCGGGGCTGATGGCCGCGATGTGGATCAGGAGCACCGCGATGGACCGCATCCGGCGCAGATATTCGGCGCCGGGGACGGGTTCGCCGTGGCAGAGGACGACCTCTCCGCGGAGAGCTTCGAGCACTGCCTGTTGCTGATTCAGGGTCCCGGCGCCGGCTGGCACCCGGGTCGCGGTACCGAGGTCGTGTTCGCACTGGGGCACCCGTCCGGGGACACGGGGGTTGCCGCACAAGGTGCTGAACCCGGAGGCCCGTAACCCCTGCAACCGGGTCGAGCTGAATCGCCCCGGGTTTGTTAGAGGCTCGCAAGTGCCGTCCCGGCGGGCGCCGACACGGGGTTCTCATGATGGTAGACGTCCTCGAACTCGACCGGAGGAACCATCCCGATCTCCCCGTGCACGCGGCGATGGTTGAACCAGTCGACGTACTCTGCGACCGCGATCTCCAGGTCTTCGATGGACGTGAACGGGCCCTTGTTCCGGATCAGCTCGGCCTTGAACAGCGAGTTGAATGCCTCCGCGAGGGCATTATCGTAAGAATCCCCCGTCGAGCCGACCGAGGCTGTCGACGACGCGTGAATACTGACCCCTGAGCGTCGGGGAATTTTGACCCCTTCCGGGCATCCTTTGGAGGGTGATCAATTTGGAACAGTGGGCAGAGATCAGGCGGTTGCATCGGGCGGAGGGCGTGTCGATCAAGGAGATCGTGCGTCGGCTCGGTGTGGCGCGAAATACGGTGCGGTCGGCGTTGGCGTCAGAGACGCCGCCGTCGTATCAGCGGGCAGGGAAAGGGTCACTCGTTGACGCTGCGGAGCCCGAGATCCGCAAGCTCTTGGTGGTGGATGCGAGGATGCCGGCGACGGTGATCGCGGAGCGGATCGGGTGGGAACACTCGATCACGATTCTGAAGGATCGGATCCGGACGATTCGTCCGGAGTATGCCGGGGTCGATCCCGCGGATCGTCTGATTCATCTTCCTGGCGAGAGCGCGCAGATGGATCTGTGGTTCCCGGAGCCGCGGATCCCTGTCGGGCATGGGCAAGCGTTGATGCTGCCGGTGCTCGTGATGACGTTGACGTTCTCCCGGTTCCTGTCCGCGGTGATGCTCCCGTCCCGGCAGGCGGGCGATCTGGTCGCGGGGATGTGGCAGCTGATCTCTCGTGTCGGGCGGGTCTCGAAGACGCTCGTCTGGGATCGTGAGGCCGCGATCGGGGGGAAGGGGACTGTCACGCAGGCCGCGGCCGCGTTCGCGGGAACGTTGGCGACGAGGATCGTGCTCGCCCCTCCGCGGGATCCGGAGTTCAAGGGCATGACCGAACGCAACAACCAGTACATGGAGACATCGTTCCTGCCCGGGCGGTCGTTCGCGTCACCGGACAGTTTCAACAGCCAACTCGCGGAGTGGCTCCCGCGGGCGAACTCCCGCACGATCCGCTCGCTGGGCGGGCGACCTATCGACGTGGTGGAGCGGGATCTGCAGGCGATGACCGTGTTGCCGCCGCTGCCGCCGGTGACGGGGCTGCGAAACCGGGTCCGATTGGCGCGGGACTACTACGTCCGCATCGATGCCAACGACTACTCCGTTGACCCTCGCGTGATTGGGCGGCTGGTGGATGTGACGGCCACGCTGACACGAGTGATCGTGATCTGCGATGGCCGCACCGTCGCTGACCACGAACGCTGTTGGGCGAAACACGCGACCGTCATCGACCCTGTCCACGTCGAGATCGCGAGGGGGCTGCGCTCCACGTTCAGCGCCGCGAAACGCGACCGAGAACGACTGCACCATCGCGGGCAGCCAGCGGCCAGCGTGGTGTTTCGGGAACTGCCCGACTACGACGAGTTGTTCGGCGTCGATTTCCCTGTCGATCCTCGAACCGGTGAGGTCCTCTGATGCCCGAAACGGAGATCGCGGCGACGATGGGATACCTGACCCGGGCGTTGAAGACCCCCACGATCGGCCGGGTCTGGGAGACCCTCGGCGATCAAGCCCGCACCGAGGGCTGGTCCCACGAGGAATACCTCACCGCGGTCCTGTAACGCCAGGTCGCGGACCGGGAAGCGAACGGAACGACACTGCGAATCGCGGGCGCTCACTTCCCCGCGGTGAAGACCCTGGACGACTTCAACGCCGACCATCAGCCCTCGCTGCGTCGCGATGTCCTCGCTCACCTCGCGACGACAACGTTCATCCCGAAAGCGGAGAACGTGATCCTGCTCGGCCCACCCGGTGTCGGCAAAACACACCTCGCGATCGGCCTCGGCATCAAAGCCGCGCACGCTGGATACCCGGTGTTGTTCGATACCGCGACCGGCTGGGCTGGCCGACTCCAGGCCGCGCACGCAGCCGGCCGGCTCGAGCATGAGCTGAAACGACTCCGCCGCTACCGGATGCTGATCATCGACGAGGTCGGCTACCTGCCATTCGACGCGGACGCCGCGAACCTGTTCTTCCAACTCATCGCGTCCCGCTACGAGCAAGGCTCGATCGTGCTCACCAGCAACATGCCCTTCGGCAGATGGGGTGAGATCTTCTCCGACGACATCGTCGCGGCCGCGATGATCGACCGACTCGTTCACCACGCGGAAGTCCTCACCCTCGGCGGGGACTCCTACCGCACCAGGGCACGCCGCGAGCTCCTCAAGACCCCCGCACAACCCGCGGGCAAGTAACAACACATCAATTCGAGGGGGTCAAAATTCAACGACGATAAGGGGTCAATATTCGGCCGACGTTGACAGAGGCGACTGCGCCGGCCTGGGCCAGCCGCTGGGTGTAGCGCACAGCGACGTACTGGACTCCTTTATCGCTGTGATGCCGCAGCCCGGCCACGTCCTGACCAGCACGCTGACGCGTCCAGAACGCCATCTCCAACGCGTCCAGCGCCAGGTCCGTGCGCAACGACTTCGACAGCTGCCACCCCAGGACCCGTCGGGAGAACACGTCGATGATGAACGCGGCGTACACCCACCCGGCGAAAGTGCGGCAGTAAGTGATGTCAGCGACCCACAGCTGATTCGGGGCGGCCGCGGTGAAGTCGCGCTGCACCAGGTCCTCACGCTCATCCGGGCCCCGGCCCGTCACTGTCGTGCGTGGACCCTTCGCGCGGCTGATCCCGCGCAGTCCTGCGGCACGCATGAGCCGCTCGATCGTGCACCGGGCAACCTGGATGCCCTCACGGCGCAGTTGCGCGTGGATCTTCCGGGCCCCGTAGACCCCGTAGTTGGCCTCATGCACCCGCCGGATCTGAGCGACCAGCCGCTTATCGCGCAGACTGCGGGCCGAGGGCCGGCGTGTCTTGGCGGCGTAGTACGTGCTCGGTGCGATCTGCGTGCCCGCTGCGGTCAGTGTGGTGCAGATCGGCTCGACACCGAACTCGTGCTTGTGCTCGTCGATGTAGTCCACGATCACCGGTGTGGGCGGTCGAGCTCCGCCGCGAAGAAAGCCGAGGCCGAGCGCAGGATCGCGTTCGCCCGCCGCAGCTCCCGGTTCTCCTTCTCCAGCTCGGCCATCCGGGCTGCCTCGCTGGTCGTGACCCCAGGGCGGTGACCTTCATCGATCTCGGCTTGGCGGACCCAGTTGCGCAGCGTCTCGGGGTTGATTCCGAGTTGTTCTCCGACGCGGCGGAACGCTCCGGACTTCGTGGCGGGGTCTTGACGGGCTTCGAGGGTCATCCGCGTGGCGCGTTCGCGGAGCTCGTCGGGGTATTTCCGTGGTGCTGGCATGCTCTGCATCCTTCCGTTGGATCAGAGCCTCCACCAGACCCGGGGCGATTCAATCAGCTCAGGGATCGCTCGGGCCGGGTGACGGGCCTGGCGCCGGCGTTCCTTCACCTGCGCGGCGGCTGCGAGGATGCGGTACATGGTGGCGATCGAGCACAGGTACACCCCGCGCTCCAGCAGCG